>NZ_BTTW01000005.1:367918-735836 GCF_036245865.1 Corallococcus caeni
CCCGGCCCCTGCAGCTCCACGCGCGGGTACTCGCTCAGCACCCACAACTTGCGCACACCCTGGTGGTACAGGGCGAAGTTCACCGCGCTGTACGCCAGCGGGTGCCCTCCGCGCCGCGCCGCCACCGAGTAGCGCGGCGAGAACAACGACCCCAGCATGAAGATGCACACCGCGCTGTACGGCCCGGCCGTCACGTCCGCGTAGAACCAGCGGTACGCCCCCGGGCTGTCCGGCAACGCAGGCAGCGCGCACGACTCCGCCGCGCCGGACAGGAGGCTCTGAGCGAGGACGGACTTCATGCGCCCTCCCGCAGGTGCGCGGACGCCAGCTGCGCCGCGAACCGGCCCGACAGCATCACCAGCGGCACCCCGCCGCCCGGATGCGTGCCGCCGCCCGCGAAGAACAGCCCCGGCGTGCCGCCCCGGATGCGCGGCCTGCGGAACGGGCCGAAGCGGCCGTGCGGCAGGAAGCCGTAGATGGAACCGCCCGGAGCCCCGCGCGCCGCCAGGTCCACCGGCGAGCGCTGCCCCACCACGCGCACCCGCCCCTTCAACGCCGGGTAGTGACGCATGAGCTTCTCGAACATCTGCTCGCGCACGCGCTCCGCACTGGACTCCCAGTCCCGGCGCGCCTGCTCCGCCCTGCCCTCCTCCAGCGGCATGGCCGGCGCGTTCACCATCACGAACAGCCCCGTGCGGCCCAGCGGCGCCATGCCCGGGTCCGTGGCGGACGGGTTGCAGACATACACCGTGGGGTCCGCGGCGAGCTGTCCTGTGAAGAGCTCATCGAACTCCTTGCGGTAGTCCCCGCCGAACATCACCGTGTGATGCGGGACCGACGGCCGGCCCTCCGCCTCCAGCAGCAGCACGAAGCCGGACAGCGACAGCGGCTCCGACTCGCGGCGCAGCGACGCCAGCGGATCCGCGTTCACCACCACGCTGTCGAACAGCTCGCCGGCCGGGTCCACGCGGTAGCCCCCGGAGACGCGCTCGAAGCGGGCGCGCGTGTCCAGGTGCACCGTCACGCCCAGCCGCCGCACCGCCTGCCCCAGCGCCTCCACCAGCGCGCCGATGCCGCCGCGCACGTGGTGCACGCCATACGCGTGCTCGATGTGCGGGATGAGCGCGAACGCCGCGCTGGACGCGTACGGAGAGCCGCCCGCGTAGGTGGCGAAGCGGCCCACGTACTGCCGCAGGTGGTGCGTCTGGAAGTGCTTCGCCGCCAGCGTGTGCAGCGTGTCCAGCTTCATCCCCGCCAGCATCGCGCCGATGCCCCGGCGGGCGACGCGCGCCATGAAGCCGGCCATGCCCTCGAAGGGGGCCTCCAGGTACGGCTCGCCCGCCGCGCGCCAGATGGCCGCGGCCTCCGCGTAGAAGGAGTGCACGCCCTTGCGCTCGATGGGGCGCAGCTCCGCGGCGCTCTCCGCCATGCGCTCCAGGTCCTTGTACGCCGTGAAGCCGCACCCGTCCGCGAAGTGGTAGGTGCACTGCGGCTCCAGCTCCGTGAACGGCGGCAGGAGGTCCAGCGCGCCCAGTTGCTCGAAGGTGCTGCGCACCAGCGCCGGCAACGTGAGCAGCGTGGGCCCCGTGTCCAGCGTGAGCCCCTCCACCGTCACCGCCTGCGCCTTGCCGCCCAGGGACGGACCGCCCTCGAACAGCGTCACCGCGTGGCCCTCCTTCGCCAGGAGGCCCGCGGCCGTCAGCCCGCCAATCCCGCCGCCAATCACCGCCACGCGCGACGCCTTCATCGCGGACCTCCCGTGCCCGTGGGCAACAGCGGCACCGGTGCGGGCGAAACCGGCAGCGCCAGCGGGGCCTCCGGCAACGCGGCCCGGGGCCGCAGGAAGACGGTCGCCGTCAGCGCCAGCTTGCGCCCCGTCGTCGTGTGCGCGCGGCCGCTGAACACGTCGTAATCCCGCGCCTCGATGTCGCGCAGGATGTCGCCGTAGATGGCGCCCATCAGCCGCACCATGCGCTGGCTGCCGAAGCCGGTGAGGTAGTGCACGCCCGCCGCCGCCCGCGCGTAGTAGGCCCGCGCGCGCTCGATTTGAAAGCGCATGAAGTCGCGCCACTTCGCGTCCACCCGGCCCGCGCGCAGGTCGTCCTCGGTGATGCCGAAGGCGCGCAGCTCCTCCGCAGGCAGGTACACCCGGCCGCGCTCCAGGTCCTCGCGCACGTCGCGCAGGATGTTGGTGAGCTGCATCGCGCGGCCCAGGTCCGCCGCCGGCTCCACCGCGCGAGCGTCCTCGCAGCCCAGCACCGGCGTCAGCATCAACCCGACCACACCCGCGACCCGGTAGCAGTAGAGGTCCAGCTCCTCCCAGGTGTCGTAGCGCTGCTTCGTCAGGTCCATCTCCATGCCGGAGATGAGGTCCTGGAAGGGCTGCTCGGGGATGCGGTAGTGGTGGATGGTGTGGCGCAGCGCCGCGAACTCGCTCGGGTCCCACGGCGACGGCGCGTCCGCGGAGGGCTGGCGCGCGGACGGCGGGCCCAGCTCCTGGGACGCCAGCTCCGGCAGCGACAGGTACACCTCCGCCACGCGCTCGCGCGCCCGGGCCAGCCGCGTCGCCAGGGACATGGGCGCTTCGCCCGGCAGCGCGCTCTCGCCCGCGTCCACCAGGTCGTCCAGCCGCCGGCAGAAGGCATACAGCGCGAAGGCCGCCTTCCGCCGCTGGCCGAAGAGGAGGTACGACGCGAAGAAGAAGCTCTTGGCGTGGTGGCGCGTGACGACCCGCGCGCGCTGGTAGCCCCGGGCGATGAGCTCCGGAGAAGCGGTGCCGCTCATGCCGCCACCTCCACCGCCGCCGGGGCGCCCTCGCGCGGCGACAGCGCCACGCCCTGCTGGTGAGCCCACGCCATCAGCCGCTCGGTGACGAGCCGCGCGGAGATGAGCACCGTGGGCAGGCCCGTGCCCGGCTGCGTGGAGGCTCCCACGAAGAAGAGGTTCTTCACGCGAGGGTCCACGTTGGCCGGACGGAAGGGTCCAATCTGGAAGAAGTTCTGCGCCAGCCCGAACGCGCTGCCGCGCGCCAGGTTGTACGTGCCCGCCCAGTCATCCGGGGTGAAGACGCGCTCCACCTCGATGTCCGCCTCCAGGTCCGGGTAGCCCAGCTCCGCCAGACGCTGGAACACCTTCGCGCGCACCTTCGGGCCCTCCACCTTCCAGTCCAGGTTCGGGTGCTGGTGCGGCACCGGCACCAGCACGTAGAGCGAGTCCTTCCCCTCCGGCCCCAGCGAGGGGTCCGTGCGCGTGGGCACGTTGACGTAGAAGCTGGGGTCCTCCGGCACGCGGAAGCGCTGGAAGATGTCGTCGAAGGAGCCCGCGTAGTCCCGGCCGAACATCACGTTGTGATGCAAGAGGCCCGGCACCCGCTTCTTCATGCCCAGGTAGAGCATGTAGCCGCTGGAGGTGAAGCGAAGCTTCTCCCCGCGCTTGAACGGCGCGTCCTTCGGGTCGAGCAGCTTCTCGTACGCGTACGGCAGGTCCGCGTTGCACAGGACGGCATCCGCGGCCACCACCTCACCGCCGACGAGCCGCACGCCCGTGGTGCGGCCGCCTTCGGTGAGGATGCGCTCCACCGGACGGCCGTAGTGCAGCGTCACGCCCTCCTCGCGCGCCAGCCGCTCCAGCGCGAGGGGAATGGCGTACAGCCCGCCCTTGGGGAACCAGATGCCCACGCCCAATTCGGTGAAGGGCAAGAGGCCATACACCGCGGGCGACTCGAAGGGGGACACGCCCAGGTACATGGTCTGGAACGTCATCGCCGCGCGCAGCCGGTCGTCCTGGAAGTAGCGGCTGACGTCCGCGTACATGCGGCGGTGCGCGCGCGCCTTGAAGATCTTGGCCAGCACCCCGGGGGAGAAGTAGTCGCGCACGCCGTTGAAGTTGCGGCCCACGAAGTGGTCCAGGCTGATGCGGTACTGGTCGCGCCCCTGCGCCATGAAGGCCAGGTAGCGCTGGAAGCTGCCGGGCTCCACGCGCTCCAGCTCGCGGCCCATGGTGCAAAGCTCGGACGTGAAGGTGACGTCGGAGCCGTCCCGGAAGTGCACCCGGTAGTTCGGGTCGCAGCGGATGAGCGTGAGGTAGTCCTCGATGCGGCGGCCCAGCGCGCGGAAGGTCTCCTCGAACACCTCCGGCATCAACACGATGGTGGGGCCCACGTCCCAGGTGAACCCGTCCACCTGGAGCTGGTTGCACCGGCCGCCGGGGCCGTGCGTCTTCTCGAAGACCTGGACGTCGAAGCCCTGCCGCGCGAGCCTCGCCGCCGCGGCCAGACCTCCCACCCCCGCGCCCACCACCACCACCCGCTTGCCTTGTGCGCTCATGACGGTGTCCTCAGGAAGCGCGACGCGCGAGCCGGCTGATGAGGGCGTCCAGCAGATCCCTCATGCCATGGGGGTTGGGCAACGCCTGCAGGCTCCGCCGCGCCGCGCGCGACGCCCGCTCCACCGCGCGCTCGCACGCCGCACGGCCACCGAAGTGCTCCACCAGCTCCCGGGCGCGCGCGAGCGCCGCTTCGTCCTTGCACTCCACCGGCAGCGCCCACAGCCGCTCCAGCTCCTCGCGGCCCTCGGGCGTGGCGCGCACATACGCGGCCACCACCGGGAAGGTGCGCTTGGCCTGCGTGAAGTCGCCGTCGGACGCCTTGCCCGCCACGGACGCGTCGCCGTACAGGCCGATGAGGTCGTCGCGCAGCTGGTACGCGAGCCCCACCGAGCGCCCCACCCGCTCCAGGCCCTGCTGGAGCAGCGGATCCGCGCCGCCCAGCATCGCGCCGCACACCAGCGGAGCGCAGAAGCCGTAGCGCGCCGTCTTGAGGTGCGCCACGCGCAGCGTCTGGAAGAGCGTCACCTCCGCCAGCGGCACGCGCGCCAGGTCCAGGTCCAGGTACTGCCCGGCCGCCGTGTGCCGGCACACGCCCAGGTAGTAGCGCGCCACGCGCGACGCGCCCGGCATGCCCGACTCCAGCATCGCCTCCAGCGAGCGCGCGAAGAGGTGGTCCCCCATCACCACGGCCAGGTCTTCCCCCGGACGGCCCGGGGCCAGCATCCGGTGCAGCACCTGCCCGCCCCGGCGCAGCTCCGCCTGGTCCGCCACGTCGTCGTGGATGAGCAGGAACGTGTGCAGCAGCTCCAGCCCGGCGGCGAAGCGCCACAGCCCCGGCGGCACCGCGGTGCTCCCGCGCGCCAGCCCGTGCCCCGCCAGCACCAGCGCGGGCCTCAGCCGCTTCGCCGGCCGCAGCGCGTAGGCCCGCGTCTGCGCCTGCGCCTGTGTCCAACGTGCGTCCAGGCCTTGTTCGTCCGGCAGCTCGAACAGCTGGGTGAGCGCGGCCTCCACCTGTGCCTGCACGAGCTGCAGCCAGGCTTGCTCGGGGTATGCGGCTCCGGCGGAGGTCTGCTGCACGTTGGGAAGCAGGGTGGCCATACAGCGGATCTCCGAAGGCGGGAGCACGGCAGCAGCCTTTCCACCTAGAGGTAGCGTTTGCGTACAGAGATTGTCAAGGCTATGTCTAAGGTTTGCAAAAACCTTGTACACGGGAGGCTCCCGATGAAGGCATGGATCACAGGTGCGTTGACGGTGACCCTGGCGGCGGGGAGCGCGAGCGGCGCCCCTCCGGATCCGGAGCCGGTGGACGCGACGTTAAGCACCTCCAAGGGAGAGCGCGTCCAGCTGGCCCGCTGGCGTGGGAAACCCGTCATCCTCTTCTACGAGGACAAGGACTCCACGACACTCAACGCCCCCTTGAAGGCGGAGCTGTTCGCCCGGGGACGGGAGCGGGGCCTGCTCCAGAGCGCCTTCGTGGTCGCGGTCGCCAACCTGGAGAAGTACGACTTCTTCCCAGCCCGGGAGATTGCCCTGTCGTACGTGCGCGACGAGGAGAAGAAGGCCGGCGTGCCCATCCTGGTGGACCTGAAGGGCACCCTGGGCCTGGCGCCATGGAAGCTGCCCACCAAGACGTCCACGGTGATGCTGCTGGACGCGGAGGGCACGCCCGTCTTCCGGCACTCCGGCCGCATGAAGCCGGAGGAACAGGACCGCTTCTTCACCGTCCTGAGCCAGCTGGTGGGCCAGGACCTGACCGCCGAGCGGGAACCGGAGGCCCACCCGTGAGGGTGACCTGTACGGGCGCCACCGGCTTCCTCGGTCCAGGTCTTGTCCAGGGTTTGTTGGAGGCTGGTCACACGGTGCACGTGCTCAGCCGGAACGTGGAACACGCGCTCGGCCGGCTGCCCTCCGGGGTGACGGGCTCCTACTTCGACGGCAGCACGCCGCTGTCGCCGGACGCGCTCGCGGGGGCGGAGGGGGTGGTGCACCTGGCCGGGGAGCCGGTGGACCAACGTTGGACACACGAGGCCAAGCACCGCATCCACGCCAGCCGCGTGGAGGGCACGCGCGTGCTGGTGGAGGCGATGAAGCAGGCCGGCTGCGTGCGGCACTTCGTCTGCGCGTCGGCGGTGGGCTTCTACGGCGGCGCGCGCGCGGGGCGGACGCTGACGGAGGAGGACGCGCCCGGGGACGACTTCCTCGCCCACGTGTGCCAGGGCTGGGAGGCGGAGGCCCTGCGCGCGGAAGGAGCGGGCATCCGCACGGTGCGGCTGCGCATCGGCGTGGTGCTGCACCCGGCGGGCGGCGTGCTGCACCGGATGCTGCCGGTGTTCCGCATGGGCGCGGGCGCGAAGGTGGGCAACGGCCACCAGTACGTCAGCTGGGTGCACCGCGAGGACCTCTTCGGGCTGATCCGCTTCGCGCTGGAGCACCCCACGCTGTCCGGCCCGGTGAACGCCACGTCGCCGGAGCCCGTCACCAACGCGGCCTTCGCGCACACGCTGGGCGCGGTGCTGGACCGGCCCGCGGCGCTGACGGTGCCGGGGCTGGTCCTCAAGGCGCGCTTCGGGGAGATGGCGCGCGTGGCGCTGGAGGGCCAGCGGGTGATGCCCCAGCGCGCGCTGGAGGCGGGCTTCCAGTTCCGTTACCCGGAGCTCACTGGAGCGCTGCGCGACCTGCTGTCCTCCTGAGCCGGAGCCTCCCGTCCGCGATGTCGGCGGGTGGACGGGGACGGTGCGCCGGGTCCCGGGCTCGCGCGCACGGTGCGTACAGTGCGCGCCACGCATGGACGACACCCGGACGCTGGAAGCCCGCGCGCGCAAAGAGGGCACGCCGCTCATCGACGGAGACACCGCCACCTTCGTGTGGAAGGGATCCCGCCCCGTCTTCCTCCAGGGGGACTTCCAGGACTGGCGCGGCACGCCGCTGCCCCTGGAGCGCGTGGGCAAGGGGCTGTGGGCGCGCTCGCTGGCGCTGCCCGAGGACGCCTACGTCGAGTACGCGCTCCAGGACGCGAAGGGCCGCCGCGTGCGCGACGTCCTCAACCCGCGCCGCTCCGACAACGGCTTCGGCGGCTTCAACCACTGCTTCTGGATGCCGAAGGGTGAAGCCACGCCGCTGGGCCGGCGCATCCGGAACGTGCCGAAGGGCCGCGTGACGCGCCACCAGTTGGAGACGCACGAGTGGGCCGTGGGCAGCAAGCGCGCGGTGGCCCTCTACGCGCCGCCCGTGAAGGGCCCCGTGCCGCTCATGGTGGTGCTGGACGGCGACGACTACCTCAAGCGCGTGCAGCTGCCCACGCTGGTGGAGAACCTGGTCGCCGCGGGCCGCATGCGCCCGGTGGCCATGGCCTTCGTGTCCAACGGCGGTCCCGCCCGCACCACCGAGTACGCGTGCAGCGAGGCCACCGTGGCCTTCCTGGCGCAGCGCGTGCTGCCGCTGGCCCGCGAGCACCTGTCGCTGGTGGACGAGCAGCGCACGCCGGGCGCGCACGCGGTGCTGGGCTCGTCCCTGGGCGGGCTGATGGCGCTCTACGCTGGACAGCGCCTGCCGCGCGTCTTCGGCCGCGTGCTGTCCCAGTCCGGCGCCTTCTCCATCGAGGGCACCGACATGGTCGTCTTCGACCTGGCCCGGCGCACGAACCAGCCGCCCCTGCACGTCTGGCTGGACTGCGGCCGCTTCGAGGGGCTCCAGGACGGCAACCAGCGCCTGCTGCCCGTCCTCGACGCCACGGGCCACCGCGTCACGTACCGACCCTACAGCGGGGGCCATAATTACCCCGCGTGGCAGACCAGCCTCCCGGCCGGCCTGGAAGAAATCTTCTCGCCCGCCGGGTGACGCGGCGCGGCGAAGGGCCGGATTTCCGTCCGGGATGAAAGTCCCATGGATTCAAGGGCTTGGCCCGGGAGGAAGGCGGCCAAGGCTGGATGATCCAGGATTGGGCGGGGGATTTGACGCGGCAGGCGGGCAGCCGGGCGGGGGTTGTGGACCGCCAGGCCACGCAACCTGGGGGAAGGCAGATCCGATAACGGATGTAGGTGCGCAACCCGGCGCGAGTACCGCGACGGGCCCCTTCCCCCGCTCCTGGAGTCCCCTCATGTCTCGCGTCGATGGTGGCAACCGCCCGTCCCTTCCCCCGAAGCGCTCGGAGTTCGAGCGGTCCGAGCGAAGCGACGCCACGCGCGACGGCAAGCCGGGGACCGCCCAGGGCCGCACGCCCGCCAACGCCAACGTGCGCTCGTTCCAGGGCCGCAGCGACTTCGAGCCCTCGCGCCCCGCCCCTGCCCGCCCCACGCCCCCGCAGACGCCAGCCGTGAAGGCCCCGCCCTCGCCGGCGGAGGCGGAGTCCATCGCCCAGGCGGACATGGAGCTGGGGCTCCTGGCGGAGTTCCCGGACGCGGACGCACAGAGCGGCATCGCGTCCGCCATGCTGCACGCGCACTCGGACGCGCCCGCGTCGCAGAACCGCATCGTGGAGCGGCTGAAGCAGGACGGCCGCCTGGAGACGCTCTTCGGCGAGGTGTTCCGCGAGGACAACCCGTACGTGGAGCAGCCGCACAAGAACGCCATCGTGCGAGCGCTCGACACCGCGCTCTCCCGCGGCACGGTCACGGGTGACGACCTGCGCGCCTTCTCCCGCGGCACCTACGCGCAGGAGTGGCAGCAGATTGGCGCCGCGCTGGGTGACGCCCGGAAGTAGCCGGCGGCCCGGCCCCGGGCTCCGAGCTCCGGTGCCCCCCCACCGCTTCACGCTTCTTCACGCGCATGCCGGTTGCGCCGGAACGCGTGCGCGCCAGGATGGGCCTCCCATGGTGGAAAGCCCGTTGCGCATCATCCTGTTCATCCTCCTCGTCAGCGTCGCGTCGGTCCTGGTCCACGTCTACCTGTACCGGCGCCTCTTCCGCGACACGTCCACGAACCGGACCTGGCGCACCGCCGGCAAGGTGCTGCTGACGGCGCTGTGCCTGCCGCTGCTGCTGTCCTGGGTGGTGACGCGCGTGGTGCCCTCCGCGTTCATCGTCGCTGTGGCCGCGTGGACGTGGATGGGCGTGGCCGTGTACCTGCTGCTCGCGCTGGCGCTGCTGGGCGCGGTGCGCCAGGCTGTGGCGCGCGCGCGGGGCCCCCGGGCCGTCGTCGCGCCGCTCGCCATGGCCGCGCCGGCCCCCGCCGCGTCGCCGTCCCTGGCGGACCTAGCCGTCACCGTGCCGCCCCCGTCTCCCGCCGCGCCGCCGGTGGACGAAGACCGGCGCCGGTTCCTCGCGAGGGCCACCGCGGGGGGCGCGGTGCTCGCGGCTGGCGGCCTCACGGGCTACGGCATGTGGAGCGCGTTCCATCCGCCCGTGGTCAACGAGGTCGCGGTGCGGCTGCCCGGCCTGCCCAAATCGATGGACGGCTTCACCATCGTCCACATGAGCGACATCCACGTGGGCCCCGTCATCCAGCGGCGCTTCATGGACGAGCTGGTGCGGCGGGCCAACGCGCTCAAGCCGGACCTCGTCGCCATCACCGGCGACCTGGTGGACGGCACGGTGCCCGACCTGCGCCACTCCGTCGCCGCGCTCCAGAACCTCCAGGCCCGGGCGGGCACGCACTTCATCACCGGCAACCACGAGTACTACTGGAACGCGAGCACCTGGGCGGACGCGCTCACCGGCCTGGGCGTCACCGTGTTGCGCAACCGCCACGTGACCGTGGGCGACGCGGGCGGCGCGTTCGACCTGGTGGGCGTGGACGACTGGTCCATGCGCAATGGCCCCAAGGGCTACAACCTGGACGCCGCGCTCGCGGGCAGGGACCCCGGCCGCGCGGCCGTGCTGCTCGCGCACCAGCCCTCCAACTGGGACGTGGCCGCGAAGGCGGGCATGGGGCTGCAACTGTCCGGGCACACCCACGGTGGACAGTTCTTCCCGTTCACCATCGCCGTCTCCGCCATCTGGAAGCACGACGCCGGCCTCTTCCAGCAGGGCGACAGCTCCCTCTACGTCAGCCGCGGCACCGGCTTCTGGGGCCCGCCCCTGCGCGTCGCCGCGCCATCCGAAATCGTTAAGGTGACGCTCCTGGCGGTGTGAGGTGTAGATTTACCCGTAAATGGGCAAGGAACCAGCGAAGCGCGAAATCAAACAGGAGCGGGCCGCGCGAACGCGGGTCGAAATCCTGGAGGCCGCCATCACGTTGTTCGCCCGGCGGGGCTACCTGTCGACGACGATGTCGGACCTGGCGAAGGCCATCCGGATGACGCCCGGCGCGCTGTACTGGCACTTCCCCACCAAGGAAGACCTGCTGCTGGCGGCCATCGAGGAGCTGCACAACCGCTACCTGATGGAGTTCGCGCCGCTGCTCGCCGAGCGCCGCGTCCTGTCCGGCCGGGAGCAGTTGGTGTTCGTCGTCTCGCGCACGTCACAGTTCCTGCGCTACCACCGCGAGTACGGCATCTTCTTCGGGATGCTGTCCGCGGAGTCCGCGGAGTCCAACGACCGCGTGGCGGAGGCGCTGCGCGAGAAGATCTCCCTCTACGTGGCGGTGCTGGCGGGGATGATCCGCTACGGCCAGAAGCGGCAGGAGTTCCGCCAGGAGGTGGACCCGCTGCACATGGCCCACACGATGATGGGGGGCTACCTGGGCATCCTCCTGCACCACAACCTGTTCCGCTCCGCCGTGAGCTACGACCCGCTGATGGCGTCGTTGGATCAGATCCTCTCCGGCGGCCTCCACGTGCGCGGCCCCCTGGGCTGACGCGCTGAAGCCACCGGGCCAGGCGGCCCGGAACGAAAGACGCCCGGCCCCCCGCGTGAGGGACCGGGCGTTTTCATTTCCAGCAGGAGCCTTCAGCCCCCCGCTCCCCGGTGAGGGGAGCGGGGCGTGGAGCCGGGACTACGGCTGCTCGACGGGGCTCTGCGAGTTCTGCGGCTGACGCTCGGCGCGGGGCAGGAAGTCCGACGCGTTGTTGTCGGTGTCGGAGCCGTTGCCCGCGAGCTCATCCTCGCCGCCCACGCCCATGGTCGCGGCGGTGGACGTCGTCCGGGCCTTGCGCTCGATGCTGCCACCCTTGCCCGCGGGCGCGGGAGCCGCGGCGCCTTCCACCACGGTGCGGCCGTTGCCGAAGCCCACGGTGTCCACCACGCCCGTGAGGACCGAGGGATCCACCGTCACCTCCGCCGTGCCCAGGCGGACGTTGCCCGTGTTGCCGGAGATGTCCGTGCCGCCCCACTTGTGGTCCGCGGGGACCGTCGACGTGGAGTAGGTGTCGGCCGCGACCAGGTAGTAGCCGTGGGCCTTGATGGTCGCGCCAGGCAGCGTGGCCAGCACCGTGTAGTTCGTCGTCGTGCTGGTGGTGCTCGCCGTGCGGTAGAGCAGCTTCCAGCCGGTGATGTTCACCTCGGCGTCCGTCGGGTTGTACAGCTCGATGTAGTCGTCCGCGTTGACGGTGAGACCCTGGCCGGAGATCTCACTGATGACGACGTGACCCTGGGGCGCGGCCACGGTGACGGCCGCCTGCTTCGTCACGCCCGCGTAGGTGGCGGTGAGCTGGCCGCTGCCGGTCGCCGCTGGAGCGGTGAAGGTCACCGTGGCGGTCTTCTGGCCCTCCGGCACGGTCACCGTCGAAGCCGACAGCGAACCCAGCGACGCAGGCGTGAGCGCCAGGTCGACGGTCGCGCCGCCCGCCGAAGCCGCGCGGTCCAGCGTCACCGTGAACACCTGCGTCTTGCCCGTGGTCACCGTCACCACGGCCGGCGTGACGCTGGCGAGCTTCGCGGGCGGAGGCAGCACGGTCAGCGACGCCGAGCGCGTGATGCCGTTGAGCGAGGCGGACACCGTGCCCATCCCCTCCCCATCCGCGTCGGCGGTGAACGTCACCGTCGCCGTCGTCTCACCCGCGGCCACCGTCACCGACGTGGCGGACAGCGCGCCGAAGGCCGTGGCCGGAGGGGCCAGCGCCAGCAGCACCTGCACGGGCGCCGTCGGAGCGGACTCCAGCGTCACCGTGAACACCTGCTGCGCGCCCGCGTTCACCGTGGCGGTGGACGGGGTGATGGACGCCAGCCGGGGCACGTCCGTGATGACGTTCACCGTGGCGCTCAGCGTGCCCAGCGTCACCGTGCCGGAGCCGGTGCTGGCCTCGTCCACGGTCAGGTCGAACGTGGCCGTCAGCGCGTCCGTCGTCACGGCCCGGGCCGTGATGGTGCCGAAGCCCGCCGGCGTGACGTCCAGGGCCAGCGTGGTGCCCGCGGGCACCGGCCGGTCGAACGTCACGGTGAAGCGCGCCGTGCCGCCCGGAGCCACGCCCACCGTCGCCGGGGTGAGGTCCGTGGCGGTGGCCGCCTCGCTCTCCCCCAGCACGCGCAGCGTGGCCTTCTGGGAGGACGAGCCCAGCGTCGCGGTGAGCTCCACCGCGGCCGCCGCCACCTTCGCCTCCAGCGCCACCGTCGCGCTCGTCTGGCCGGCGGGAATCACGACCTGCCCGTTCTTCGCGCTCAGCGCCGCCGCGTCACCCGACGTGATGCTCACGGTGACGTCCACCGGGTAGGCGTTCGCCATCGTCACCGTCAAGGGCTGGGGAATGGCCTGGGTGCCGCCCACGCGCACGAAGCCGCCGGACGTGAACGCCGTCAGCGCCGGCAGCGGCGGCAGCGGGATGACCATGTCGGCCGCGCTCCGGGGCAGCAGCTTGTGATTGCTGAAGCCGAACGTGAGCACGCCGCGCAGCGCGGTGTACTCCTTGCCCAGCACCTGCGTGGGGTAGCTGAAGGCCTGGTCATCCACCATGAGGCCCGTGGACGCCGGGTCGCCGGCCTTGTTCTCGTCCACGATGAACTCGCGGTTGGTGTTCTCCAGGCGGGTGGTGAAGACATCGCGGACCTCCACCAGCGCGCCCTCCAGCGCCGCCGCCTTCGGGCCGCCCGTGCGGATGGCCTCCGTGCGCACCACCACCGGGGCCGGCAGCGGGTTGGCCGCGCTGTTCTTCGTCACCTTCGCGTCCGTCACCTCCAGCAGGCCGAAGTAGTCCTTCAGCGTGCCCTCCACGCGGATGTTGTCACCGACCGCCACCTCCGCCTTGGCGTTGAAGATGAAGAGGCCGGAGTTCTCCGCGTTCTTGCCCGCCGGGTAGTGCGCCACCTGCACCCAGTAGCCGCGGTCCGCCTTCGCATCCACCGCCGTCACCACCACGTCGTCCACCGCGATCTTCGAGTTCACCAGCGACAGGCCGGAGCGGGGCGTCGTCTTGACGTCGTAGACGGTGGTGGGGCACGCGGCGCCAGCGGGGTTGGCCACCGGGCACGGGTCGCATACGTCACCCACGCCGTCGTTGTCCGCGTCCTTCTGGTCCACGTTGGGGACGAGCGGGCAGTTGTCCTTGGGGGCCGTGATGCCGTCGTAGTCGAAGTCGGACGGGTCCTCGGCCGAGCACGTGGCCGCGTCCGCCGGGCAGCCGTCGCACACGTCGCCCTTGCCGTCGCCGTCGGTGTCCTTCTGGTCCGCGTTGGCCACGAACGGGCAGTTGTCCTTCCAGGTGGCCACGCCGTCGTGGTCGTCGTCGTCGCCGCGGAAGGCCACGCACGCGGTGCTGCCCGCCTCCAGGGGGCACGGGTCGCACGCGTCACCCATGCCGTCGCCGTCCGTGTCCAGCTGCCGCCCGTTGTCCATGGGGCGCACGGGGTTGAAGATGGTGGGGCAGTTGTCGGTGGCGTCCGCGATGCCGTCCGCGTCCGCGTCCTCCGCGCTCGCCACGCCCGAATAGACGGTGGAGCCGTTGACGGCGGCCACCGGGAAGGTGGTGTTCACCGCCTTGCGCTCGGGCTCGCACGTGGGCTCGTTGGCCGGGGTGCCGCACGCGAACAGCGGGTAGAGGCCCTGGGTGTCCTGGGAGCCCTGGAACTCCGCCAGCGTCTTGCCAATCTCCGACTTCACGCACGCGGCCTTCTGGGTGCCGCACACGTCCAGCGCGTCGCAGGTGTCCGTGCCCTTGAGGCCGTCCACCAGCGCCTGGTCGCCGTAGAGCGGCTTGCCGCCGCGCACCGTCAGCACCACGTCCTGTGGCTGCGCGGCGATGACCGCGCGGAACGGCGACGCGGCGTTCGTGCCCACGCGGAAGATGGCCAGGTCCGCCATCTTGCCCGGCGCGATGCGGCCCACGCGCTCATACACGTCCACCGCGTCCGCGGCGCTGCCCGTCACCATGCGCCACAGGTCCTCGTCGGTGAAGGTCTTGGCGTAGCGCGTGGTGTTGAGGTGGTCCGCGCACGCCAGCTCGCGCAGGATGTTCATGGAGCCGGAGCGGATCCAGTCCGTGCCCAGGGCGATGGACACGCCCATCCGCTTGAAGGTCGTCACCATCGCGGTGTCGCCGTACAGCGAGATGTTGGAGCGCGGCGACCAGACCAGGCCCGTGCCGTGCGCCGCCATCTCCGAAATCTCCCGGGCGGTGAGGCCCACGCCGTGGATGATGGACGAGCGCGGGTACAGCACGTTGCCCGAGCCCGTGGACAGGCAGCGGAACTCGTTCTGCGCCGTGGCCGCGATGCCCTCCGCGACGTGCGGCAGGTACGCGGACGTGCGCGAGGTGATGGTCGCGGAGGACGGGAACGACGAGTAGGAGCAGCTGTCCGTCAGCGTGGTGCCGCTGCTGTCACCCAGCGGGAAGGTGTCCGAGTCCGCGTACGGCTCCGACAGCCCCTCCTGCTGCGCGGCGGCGGACACGTCCAGGTTGCGCAGCAGGCCCAGCTGCCCGCCCGCGCCCGCGATGGAGGTGGTGCCCGCCATCACCTGCCGCAGCTCCGACCAGCGGATCGCGTCCGCCTTGGAGTTGGACGGGTTGTTCAGCCGGGTGTGCTTGTTGTTGCCCGTGCGCCAGTCGTGGCGGTGCTCGTAGCGCTCCGTGCTGGTGCTGGCCTGGGGCGCGCCCGGGTAGGTGATGTGGTCGTGCGGGTTGATGAGGCCCGGGGAGATGACGCCCGTGGGGCACGTCACCACCGTGGCCTCCGCGGCGCCCGCCGCCTGCGAGCAGTCACACGCCGCGCAGGTGATGACGCCCTGGGCGTCCACCAGCACCTGGCCGCCCGTCAGCGTCTCGCCGTCCTTGAGCACGATGCCGATGAAGAGCTTGCCCGCCGTGCCCGCCTTCGTCACCTCGCAGGTGGCGCCGTTCGCCAGCGGCGCGGGAGGGGTGGCCCAACACTGCCCGCTCTGGGTGGGGGTGACGGTACAGTTCGCCTCGCACCCGTCGCCGCTCGTGGCGTTGCCGTCATCGCACTGCTCGGCGCCTTCCTTCTTGCCGTCACCGCAGACCACCTTGGGAACTTCTGGATCATCGGATCCACAGGCACTGCCCAACAACAGGACCGCGCCCAGGGCGGCCAGCAATAGACGGGGGGAGCTGCGCATGAAGCCTCCTGCCCGAAGGCAGTGCCGTGAAGGAAGAGCCGGTGTGGCGTGAAAACCCCCCGGGCCTCGCACGTGGCGTAGGACGGGGGTGCAACATTTCAGCGATACCTGACCCGTGAAGTCCACTTCGTGGGGTTCCAAGGGCCTTCCATGTGCCTCAAGGTGTGGTAGGAGCGCACCCAACGTGTGGGGGAGCAGGCGGATGACGCGTCCTGCCACGTTCTAGAGTGGGGGGGACATGATCACCCGGAATCCATCCAGCACCGTGTCGCGCTTCCTGGACGCGCACCTGCGCCGCGACGCGCAGACGCGCGAACTGTCGGTGGCGCGCTTCATGAGCATCCTGTCCGCCATCTGCGTGGTGGTGGCCGCGGCGCTCGGCCCCGCGATGGGCTGGGACCTGACGTTCGCGTTGATGGGGCTGTCGGCGGTGCTGTCGGGCTACTACGCGTGCATGTGGTGGGTCTTGCGCTCCGGCGCGTTCCACCCGGCCATCCCGTGGCTCAACGTGTTCATCGAGGTGAGCATCCCGGCGGTGGTGCTCACGTTCGACCTGCGCTACCAGGGCCCGGTCTACGCGCTCACCGCGCCCACGCTGGTCATCTGGGGCACGCTGGTGACGCTGGCGGGCCTGCGCAGCAACCCGCGCCTGGGGCTGGCCGCGGGCGCGCTGGTGGCGGCGGAGTACCTGGCGCTCTACTTCGGCTTCGTGCGGCCGCTGTTGCCGGACCAGCCGCTGGTGACGCTGGGGCCGCTGTTCATCTGCGTGCGCGCGTTCTTCTTCGTGGCCACGGGGGCGCTGACGGCGACGCTGGCGCGGCACTTCCTGGAGCGCACGAGGAGCGCGCTCGCGGCGCTGCGCGAGCAGGAGGTCATGGGCAAGTACGTACTACACGAGCGGCTGGGCGCCGGCGGCATGGCGGAGGTGTACCGGGCCACGTACTCGCCGGAGGGCGGCTTCGAGAAGCAGGTGGCCTTGAAGCGCATCCTGCCGTCGTACGCGGACGACGCGGCCTTCGTGACGATGTTCCGGCGCGAGGCGGAGCTGTGCTCGTCGCTCTACCACCCCAACATCGTCCAGGTGTTCGACCTGGGCCGCCACGGCGGCACGTACTTCCTGGCCATGGAGTACGTGGACGGCCTGCCCCTGAGCGCGCTGCTCAAGCCGCGCAACCGCCGGCCGCTGCCCGTGTCCGCCGCGACGTTCCTGGCCGCGGAGCTGGCGTCCGCGCTGGACTACCTGCACCGCCGCACCAGCGCGGACGGCGTCCCGCTGCGGCTGGTCCACCGCGACCTGAACCCGCCCAACATCCTGGTGTCGCGCATCGGCGAGGTGAAGCTGTCGGACTTCGGCATCGCGCGCGACGCGGTCCGCGCCCACCTCACGGTGGCCGGCAGCGTGCGCGGCAAGCTGGGCTACATGGCGCCGGAGCAGGCCATGGGCCGCGACATCGACGGACGGGCGGACCTCTTCGCCCTGGGGCTCACGCTGCACGAGGCCCTCACCGGCCAGCGCGCGCTGAGCGGCCACTCGGAGGAGGTGCTGCTGCGCGCGGCGGTGGACCAGGAGGTCGTCCCGCCCTCGCAGCTCAACCCCGCGGTGCCGCTGGCGCTGGACCTCATCGTCATGTCGCTCCTGCAGAAGGACCCGGAGCGGCGCACGCCCAACGGCGCGGCGCTGCGTCAGCAGCTGCTGGCGCTGGACGGTCCCGCGGCCCCCTACCCCCACGGTCAGGCGGAGCTGGCGCGGGTGGCGCGAGAGACGAAGACGCTGGCGGAGCAGCTGACCGTGGACACGGTGGAGACGCTGTCCGTGGGGAAGCCGCCCGTGGTGCGCTCGGCCTGACGCGGGGCTTCAGCTGCGCGGGACGCGGGAGCGCGCTAGAACGCGGCGCGTTTCCCTCCGCCTGGAGCCCTCCGCCTTGGACATCGCCGTCATCACCTACGCCGGACTGCCGCAGCTCCATCCGCTGGACGCGCCGCTGGTGCCCGCGCTGAACGCGCTGGGCCTGGACGCACGGCCGGTCCTCTGGGACGACCCTTCCGTGGACTGGAGCCGCGTCCGCGCGGTGGTGGTGCGCAACGCCTGGGACAGCCACCTGCGCCGCGAGGAGTTCCTCGCCTGGGCGGACCGCGTGGGAAGCGTCACGCGGCTGTTCAACCCGGCGGACGTGCTCCGGTGGAACACGCACAAGGGCTATTTGAAGACGCTGGAGGCGCGCGGCCTGCCCCTGACGCCCACGGTCTGGGTGCCACCGGGCGGGACGCTGGACGTGGCGGCGACGGCGCGCGAGCGCGGCTGGGACGCGGTGGTGCTCAAGCCGGCGGTGGCCGCGGGCGGGCTCAAGGTCTTCATCCTCCGGCGCGAGCAGTGGGACGACGCGAGCGCGAAGGTGGCGGAGCTGGCGAAGGAGGGGGACGTGATGGTGCAGCCCTACCTGCGCGCCTTCGAGACGGAGGGTGAGCGCTCGTACATCTTCTTCAACGGCGTCTTCAGCCACGCGGTGCGCCGTCCGCCCACGCTGTCCACCGCGCCCCGGGGCTTCGCGGAGCCGCACGGCTTCACGCCGGGTGACGCGGCGGAGCAGCAGGTGGCGCACGACGTGATGGAGGCGTCCGGGGGCGCTCGGCTGCTGTACGCGCGCGTGGACGTGGCCACGGACAACGCGGGGCGCACCCGGCTGCAGGAGGTGGAGGTGACGGAGCCGTGCCTCTTCCTGCCCATGGACGCGGGCGCGCCGGAGCGGATGGCGAGGGCGGTGGTCGCCCGGTTGTAGTCAGGGGCCCGACCCATTCGCCCACTCGTGGACACCTGGGAGGCCGTCAGGGCGACGCGGATGCGGCGGATGGGGTTATGACGGGAGATATGCGAGCCCTGTTGCTCTCGCTGCTCATCCGGCAGCACATGGCACTCCAGGAGAAGTTCAACGCCAAGTACCCGCACGCGTGGCTGGTGTGGGAGGCGGGCGCGTGGAACGTCCCCGAGGAGCAGAACGTGGCGGCCACGCGGCTGCCCATGATGGACCTGCGCGACTGCCTGCCCGCGGGCGACGCGCTGTGCTTCGAGCTGATGGGGGTGGCGGACCGAGGCCCCCTCAAGCTGGGGCGCGCGTCGCTCAACACCTTCGTGGTCAACGACGCCACGGTGTCGCGCGAGCAGTTCGCCCTGCACCCCACGCCGGAAGGCGGCTGGAAGGTGGAGCGGCTGGCGCAGTCCCGGCCGGTGACGGTGAACGGCGAGCCGCTGGAGGCCGAGCGGCCCCGCCTGCTGAGCACGGGCGACGAGCTGAAGGTGGGCGACGTGCGCCTCACCTTCCACGACGCCCCGTCGTTCCACGCGCGCATCGGCCGCATCGCCGCGCAGGTGCTGGCCCAGGCCGCCACACCGCCGCCACCGCGCTGACGCCCGCCGGGGCGGCGCCTACCGCCCCACGGTGCCGAGCGTCGTGTCCCGGGGGTTCGGCGCCGTGGCCATCCACACGGCGCCGCCCGCGAGCAGCGCCACCGCGCCCGCCCCCGCCCAGACGTACCAGCGGCGCGTCCACGGCTTGGACGCAGGGGCCTCCGTCTTCACGGACGCGTCCGGCACCTGCAGGGCCAGGGCCTCGGAGGCCCCGTTCTTCTCCGGCGCGGCGGCGGGGCTCACCGCGAGCCTCGCCTCGTTGGCGCGGGCCTCCGCCAGCGCGGCCTGCTCCCTGGCCCGCTGCAGGTCGCGGTCCCGCGCGAAGCGCTCGCGCTCCCGGCGCTGCTCCTCCTGGACGCGCGCCTTCGTGTCCATCTCCGCGATGAGCTCGCGCACCACGTCCGCGTTGGCCGGCTCTTCCTGCGACAGCGCCAGGTAGCGCCGGTAGAAGAAGGCCGCGCGCGACGGGTTGTTCAGCTGCCGGTGGCACTGCGCGATGTTGAAGAGGAACGCGGGCAGCGGCTTGAGGCGGTACGCCTCGCTGAAGGCCTTGAGCGACCGGTCGAACTCCCCCAGGTCGTACGCCAGGTTGCCCTCGGAGAACCGCTCCCGCGCCGCGTCCTCCACCCCCGCGGTGACCGTCGCGTCCTGCGCCGCCACCGCCGCCGGCAACGGCGTCCCCAGCGCGAGCACGAGCCCCAGGCTCAGCGCCCTGGGCTCACTGCGACGAGAACGGATCAATGACCGCATCCCTGCTTCCTCCCTTGCGGCCCGGCGCACGCGCGGGGGCACGGCGCGGCCCCGCGCTCGCCTTCACGAGCGGCACGGTCAACTCCGCGGCGGCGGCACCCTGCTTCAAATCCACCGCCCGCTCCAGCGGAACGTAGCCCGCGAGTTCGACGCGCAACTGTGGCGGCACCGCCTGCCGGGTCAGCGCCTTCGTCAGCGGCGTGGTGCCCAGCTCCTCGCCCGTGTCCACGCGGACCACCTTCGCGCCCGGCGGCGACGAGTGCACCGTCAGCGTCACCGCGTCCATCGCGCCCGCCACCGGCGTCTCCGGAGCGGACGCCACCGCCACCGGAGCCTGCTCCGCCTGGGAGGCGCGCATCGAGTGCAGCCCCGTCCACGTGGTGATGCCGGACACCAGCGCGAGCGCCACCAGCCCCGCCGACACCTGGAGCCGCCGGTCGCGCAGCATGCCCGGCACCTTCATGCGCAGGGTGGGCCGCTCCGCCTCCTCCACCAGCGCCTCCATGCGCGGCGCCCCGGCCGGCGACGTGGGCATCAGCAGGAGCGACGTGGTGACCTCCGCCAGTTGCTGCGGCCGGGCCTCCGGCTCCTTCGCCAGGCAGCGCATCACCAGCTCCGCCAGCTCCTGCGGCACCCGCTCGCCCGACGGCAGGTGCGACGGCAGGGGCGGCGGCGGCTGGGTGATGATCTGCACCACCAGCTGCCCGAAGGCCGACGCCTGGAACGGCGGGTGGCCGGAGAGCATCTCGTAGAGGATGTTGCCCACCGCGTAGATGTCCGCGCGCGCGTCCACCGGCAGGCCCGCGGCCTGCTCCGGCGCCATGTACGCCGGCGTGCCGATGATGGTGCCGTCCAGCGTGCCCGTGAGGCTCACGCCCGTCTGCGTGGTGATGAGCTTCGCGACGCCGAAGTCCAGCACCTTCACGAAGTCCTGCTGCCCGGAGCGGTGCGTGACGAAGAGGTTGTCCGGCTTGATGTCCCGGTGCACCACGCCCACCTGGTGGGCCGCGCCCAGCGCCGCGCACACCTGCACGCCCATGCGCTGCACGCGCTCCAGCGTCAGCCCCTCCTCCTTCAGGAGCGACGCCAGGCTCTGCCCGCGAAGCAGCTCCATCACGCAGTAGACGTGCCCGTCGGGGGACTCGTCCACGAAGTCGAAGACCTCCACGATGTGCTCGTGGTTGATCTGATTGACGGTGCGCGCCTCCTGGAAGAAGCGCTGCACGAACGAGCTGTCCCGCGCGTGCTCCGGCTTGAGCACCTTGAGCGCCACCTGGCGCCCCAGCCGCACGTGCCGCGCCTGGAAGACCCGCCCCATGCTGCCTTCGCCCAGCAGCTTCTCCAGCTGGTAGTTCCCCAGCACCGTGCCCTCCTGGACCTCCTGTCCAGGTGGCGACATCACGGCCGGCATCCCGCCACTGTCGGTCACGGCATCACCCGAGTCAGACAGCACGGTGTGAGCGAGGAGGTCGTCGGTGCCCATGGGGGGATCAGGTTTCCATGGCGGAGCGACCCTGCAACCCACGGGAGGGCATCTATCGTGCGAGAGACGGAAAAACTTTCGGCACGTGACGATTCAACCGCCGTGCGCCACGTGGACAGGTGGCATGTGCGGCGTTCGCGCACCTTCTGTCCACGGACATTGAAATACTTCTCCATACAGCCCACTCCCGTCCTGTTCCCCCGGCGCAGGATGGTCGCTGCTCGGATGCGGTTGGTCAACGTGGGAGGAGGTCGTCAGGCACCGGGGGACAGGCGGAGTGTTCCCGGTCCGGAAGGGGGCGGCGGACAGGTTGCCTGGCCTCCGCGCGGCAGGGAGCCGGCTCGCTGGGGGAAGCTTGCCGGGGGCCGGGGGGGTCCGCACTCCTCAAGAGACAAGGAGGCGTGAAGATGGCGGACAAGAGGCTCTGGATCCTGGTGGCCAACGCGAGTCGCGCCCGGCTCTTCGCCACGGATGCGAAGGCGGAGAAGTGGGACCTCATCGAGCAGTTCCAGCATGACGAGAGCCGGGCCAAGCCCGTCGACCTGTTCAATCAGCCGGACAACCCCAACGCGGGCACGCTGCACGGCCCGGTGCCGGAGAACGACCCGAACGGCCGCCGGCAGCTGGAGCACGAGCGCTTCGCACGCGAGCTGTCCGGGCGCCTGGACCGGGGCGTGGATTCCCACGCGTTCGACCAGGTGGTCATCGCGGCGCCGCCGGGGTTCCTGGGGCTGCTCCGGGGCCTGCTGAGCACGCGCGTGAAGCAGCGGGTGCGGCTGGACCTGGACGCGGACTACTCCAACCTGCCCGCGAGGGACCTGCCTGACCGGGTGCCTGTGTTGTAGGCGGCCGGTCGGCCGGGGGGTTCACGGCCCGGGTTCTGGTATAGGAATCCGGGTCCTCTCCTTCTCGCGCCGGCGTGCCATGCCTTCTTTCAAACTGCCGTCCCTGACGCTGCGTGGGCGGCTGCTGCTGTACATGACCCTGGTGTCGTGCGTGCCGCTCCTGACGCTGACCGGGCTGCAGGACCGGCTGATGCGCCAGCAGACGGAGGCGCAGCTGGACGCGTCGCTGCGCATGGAGGCGGAGGGGTTCAAGGACCTGCTGGAGTCCACCCTGGCGGAGCGCGAGGCGAGCGCGCACAGCTGGGCGGAGGACCCCGTCCTGCGCCAGGCGCTGCGCACGAAGGACGCCTCGGCCAGCGACGCGATGCTGGCGCTCTTGCAGCGGCGCTACCTCACCCTCAACGGCATCGTGCTCTTCGGCGACGACGGCGTGGCGGTCTCCGCCAGCACGCCCGCGCTGCGCGAGGCGTACGCGGGGGGCGCGGAGGCCGTGCGTCAGGCGGCGTGGTTCCGTCAGGCGCAGGCCGGCGCCACCACCGCCGAGGGCCTGGAGGTGGAGGACCCCATCTACGGCGTGCACGTGCTGCCCCTGGCGGTGCCGGTGATGGACGAGCGCGGCCAGCGGCTGGGCGTGCTGCTCGCGGCGTTCGACTGGGGCCAGGTGGGGGAGCTGGTGAAGCCCGCGCTCGCCCGGGCCGAGCACCGCGGCCACCACACCTTCTCCCTGGAGCTGCAGCGCGAGGATGGCCGGACGCTGTTCGACACGCGCAAGGGCGAGCACGACGACACGGGCCGCGTGGCCGCGGTCGCGGTGAACGGCTCGGACGTGCGCGACGTGGGGGACGGGTGGAGGTTCCTGGCCCAGCTGGAGCCGGACGAGGCCTACGCGCCCCTCAACGAGATGCGCCGGCTGGTGCTGGGGCTGGCCGCCCTCCTCGTGGCGGGGGTGGGCCTGGGCTCGTGGGTGCTGGCGCGCGGCATCACCCGGCCGCTGCGCGCGCTCAGTGAGGTGGTCCGCCGCGTCGTGAAGGAGGGCGACCTCACGCAGGTGATGGAGGTCCAGGCGGGGCGGGACGAGGTGGGGGAGCTCACCCAGGCCTTCGGGCAGATGATGAAGAACCTGCGCGAGACGGCCACCAGCCTCCAGGAGGGCACCCACGTCCTCAGCGAGACGGTGGCGGAGCTGAACCTCGCCTCCGAGGTCCAGGAGCGCAACGTGGCCCGGCAGGCCGCCGCGCTCCAGGAGACGCAGGTGACGGCGCAGGAGATCAAGCAGACGTCGCTGCTGGCCGCGGAGAAGGCGGAGACGGTGCTGGGCGTGGCGGCGCGCGCGGAGGAGGTGGGCCGCGCGGGCGAGGTCGCCATCCGCGACAGCCTGGGCGGCTTCCAGGGCCTGCACGAGCAGTCCGGCGAGATGGCCATGCGCATCGTGCAGCTCAACGAGCGCACGCAGCAGATTGGCGGCATCACCCAGACGGTGAAGGACCTGGCGGACCAGTCCAACATGCTCGCGCTCAACGCGGCCATCGAAGCGGTGCGCTCCGGTGAGCACGGCAAGGGCTTCAGCGTGGTGGCGCGCGAGATCCGCAACCTGGCGGACCAGTCCATCCAGGCCACGGAGAAGGTGCGCGACATCCTGGGGGACCTGGGCCACGCCATCATCTCCACGGCGAAGATGACCGAGCAGAGCCACTCCAGCGTCGCGGAGGGCCTGGAGCAGGTGCGCACCAGCGGCGAGCACCTGAAGGAGCTGGCCACCATCGTCCAGGACAACGCCGCGGCGGCGCGGCAGATCGCCGGGGCGGTGAACCAGCAGAACGCGGGCATCGCTCAAATCTTCAGCGCGGTGACGGACCTGTCCTCCATGATGGTGGAGACGCAGACCAGCCTGAAGTCCACCACCGGCGCCGCGAAGCGGCTGCAGGAAGTCGCGGGCCAGATGGAAGGCGTCGCGCGGTCCTACCGCATCTGAAAGCAGGAGCGCCTGTGTCCGCCGTCCCCGCCGTGAAGGCCGTGCTGCTGGACCTGGGCAACGTGCTGGTGTTCCACGACAACGCGCGGCTCTTCGCGAGGCTGGCGGCGCGGGCGGGGCTGGAGCCGCGGGAGGCCGCGAGGCGGCTGACCGGCGCGGGGTGGACGGCGGCGAACCGGGGCCTGCTGGACGCGGAGGGCATCCGGCAGGACGTGTGCGGCGCGCTGGGCGTGGACCTGCCCATGGCGGAGTTCGCGCCCCTGTGGAGCAGCCACTTCACGGTGCACGACGCGGTGCTGCCGCGCGTGGAGGGGCTCGTCGGGCGGGTGAAGCTGGTGCTGGTGTCCAACACCAACGCGCTGCACGTGGCCTATCTGAAGCCGCTGCTGCCCCTGCTCCAGCGCTTCGACGCCCTGGTGATGAGCTGCGAGGTGGGGCACGTGAAGCCGGAGCCGGCCATCTACCGGCTCGCGCTGGAGAAGGCAGGCTGCGCGCCACGGGAGGCCGTCTTCTTCGACGACCTGCCGGAGTTCGTGGACGCGGCCCGGGCGCTGGGGCTGCGCGGGCACGTCTTCACGGACGCGCCCACGTTCGACACGCAGCTCGAGTCCCTGGGGCTGTGAGCTACCGGTAGCGCGCGAGCGGCGGCTCGCCCTGGGCGGCCTCCGTCCACTTGATCATCGCGGGCAGGCCCAGCACCGCGTCGCGGTACGGGACGTTCTCCGGACGGAACGGGACGCCGTAGGTGACGAAGCGGGTGATGACGGGCGCGTAGAACGCGTCCGCGATGCTGAAGGCGCCGAAGAGGAAGGGGCCGCCCTTGCCGTAGCGCTCGCGGCAGCCCGCCCACAGCCCCTGGATGCGCGCGATGTCCGCGTGCACGCCGGGCGCGTCCAGCCCCGGCACCGTCTTGCGCGCGCTGATGTCCATGGGGAGGTTCGTGCGCAGCGCCGTGAAGCCCGAGTGCATCTCCGACGTCACCGAGCGCGCCATCGCGCGCGTCGCGCGGTCCTCCGGCCAGAGCTTCGCGTCCGGGAAGGCCTCCGCCAGGTACTCGCAGATGGACAGCGAATCCCACACCACGGTGTCGCCGTGCTTGAGCACCGGCACCCGGCCGCTGGGCGAGTGCATGGCGATGAGCGCCGCCGTCTCCGGCGTGTCCAGCGGCACCAGCACCTCCCGGAACGGCTGGCCGGTGTGGGCCAGGGCCAGGTAGGGGCGCAGCGACCATGAGGAGAAGTTCTTGGAACCAACGACCAGGGTGAGCTCGGACATGGCGCGGCACCTTACCGCCGCGCGCCCGGCCACAAGCCTCAACCGTCCGCGGGCGCCCGCTTACGGCCCAGCAGTGAACGCACGCGCGACAGGAGCGCGCGCTCGTTCCGGGCCTCCGCCGGCGGGTCGATGCGGAACACCGCCACCGGCAGCCGGATGTTCTTCAATTCGTTGCGGCCCAGCCGCACGGGCGGCGCCTTCAACCGGCCCTCCAGCTGCGCGACCAGCGTCTCGCTGACGTAGACGGTGCCCGGGCGCGCCAGGGACTCGATGCGGGCCGCCAGGTTGACGCCCTCGCCGAAGACGTCACCGTCGCGGTGCACCACCATGCCCAGGTGCGCGCCGGCCCGGACGGACATGCGCTGCTCGGTGGGGACCGCGCGGTTGCGTGCGTCCACGGCGGCGCGCCACTCCTGCGCGAACGACACCGCGGGCAGGCCCGACTCGAACTCCAGGAGGAAGCCGCCCTCCTCCATCCGCTTCACCTCGCGGCCACCGTGGCGCGCAAGCAGCCCGCGCACCAGCTGACCGTGCTCCTCGTGCAGCGCTTGTTGTAGCGACTCATCCCGCCAGCGTTGACCTGCGGGGGCCTCCATGTCCGTGAACATGATGGCCGACATCGTCCGGGGCTCCGGAGCCTCCACCACCATCGTGCATCCTCCCTCCCCCCGGCGTCAGACGAGCGCGATGCTACAGCACGACGGGCGCCGGCTCCCAACCACCCCGGGAAGGCGCTCGGACGGCGACGTTCCGGGGAACGCAACCGTGCGAAGACAGAGGCGGACATGCATCCGCACACCTACGGTAGTGCGCTCCTGACGCGACGCACCAAGCACCCGGGAGGTTCTGGCTCGCGGTTGTCCGGCACCCGACGCGCCGCGGTGGGAGGACGTCCAGTGCGCGTCAGGTGATGGGTGCACGCCACGGCCGCTCACGGTCACCGGGGGCCCGGGCACACGGCTCCCCTCCGGGTTCCAATTGAGACATGAAACACCAGAGCCTGGATGAGCGGCCGCCCTCCACCCGGCGTATGTCTATTTGACATGCGATGAAATCATCAGGTGTTATTGGAAACCAGGAGGAGCGTGAATGGCCGGGAAGGGCCCTTCTCCGCTTCTTGCTGGTTCATCCCCACAACCCCCTGAAGAAAAGAAAGAGTAGGCACTCATGCCACGACTGTCTTTGAAGACAGCCGCGCTGGGCGCACTGGTCTGCCTTGGCACGTCCACCCCCGTAGGGGCGCGCCAGATGATGGAAGACCGCGTGCTGCTGGATGACGGAAGCACCTTCTACGGAAGCCCCGAGACCGTTCAGCAGGCTTACAACGAGCTGGTGTACGAGACGACGACCAACTGCATCGGCTATTGCTATGGGGTGACGGACCCCGCGGATCCGGATCCGTTGATCATTGGGGACGAGGGAGACCACGCCCAGGCCTCCACGACCACCGAGCCGGGCGGCATCCAGGTCAACCCCACTGGAACGACGCCCATCAACCAGCCGTTCGTCAAGACGTTCCACAAGGACGACAGCTTCGGCAGCGGCCTCTTCGGTTCGGGCTATTCGCTGGACGCGTCCCTGAAGGCAGACCCCATCAACTACACGCTGGATGCCTCCGGCGAGGGCAAGGTCTGGGCCAAGCTGTTCAACTCCATCAAGTTCGACGTCGTCCGCGCCACCGCCAAGGCGTCGGCGAAGCAGGGCAGCCAGCAGTCGAGCATGGAGGCCAAGCTGTACGTCGTGGGCATCGAGCTGATCTCCAAGAGCGTCCAGAGCGCCACGGTCGAGGAGAAGCCGCTGTACCAGTACGACGCCCTGGACGTGCACTTCTTCAACACGCCGGAGATCCGCTACACCATCTTCTTCATCCCGGTGAAGGTGCAAGCGAAGGCCTTCGGCAAGGCCGGGCTGACGGTGAAGTCCGTCCTCAAGCCGACCGCCGCGAAGCTCTCCGTCGTCGCCGAGGGCAAGATCTACGGCGAGGGCACGGCGGCCGCCGACGTGTGGGTCGTGAGCGCGGGCCTGAAGGGCACGCTCACGCTCATCGAGGCCTCGCTGCCGACGTCCGGACAGCTCGCGCTCACCACCTGTGGTGACCTCGCGTGGGACCTCAAGTCCGGGTTCACGGTCAAGACGCTCGCAGGCAAGCTGGAGGCCTTCGTGAAGGTGAAGCTCTTCATCTTCAAGAAGACGGTGTCGCTGACCATCGCCAAGTGGAGCGGCAGCGTCCTGGGCACCAACAACAGCTGGACGCTGTTCAACATGAACGGCGGCGTGCCGTTCGCCAGCCTGTGCTCCTACGGCGCGCCCACGGGCGGCGCCGCGTCGCTCACGCCTCCCGCGAGCCCCTACCTGGCGTCCATCAATGACACCGGCGGCACGGGTGGCACTGGCGGCGGTGACACCGGTGGCGGTGACACCGGCGGCGGTGGCGGTGGCGGCTACGGCGGTGGCTGCTTCCAGGGCGGTGGCATGGAGGGCGGCATGACCAGCCTCCAGCAGATCGAGCAGTGCCAGGTCTACTAGGCGGACGCTGGCGCTTTCGTGGATGTCGTTGAGTGTTCCGGCAGGCGGCGGCGCGTGACGTCCGGCCTCCGCCGCCTGCCGGGGCTTCGCAGTTCCCCTGCTTTCGCATCACGTGTCGCTTCGAGGTGTCACCTTGATTCATCGCAAAGGGCCGGTGGCCCTGGCCGTGCTGGGACTGCTGCTGGGCGTGGGCGCCTTCTGGGCCACGCGCGGTGGCGGGCATGAACAGGCGGGCGAGGCCGTCGCCGCCGCGCCGGGCACCGCCGCGTCCGGCGCGCCCCCTCCCCGCCCGGCGGCGGCCGGGGCCGTGCGGGCGTGGGAGCCGGGGGCCCAGTTCGGCTACCAGCTCTCCCTGGAGCAGCGCCTCACCTTCGGCGAGCCAGGCGCCCCGGAGACGTCCACGCTCAGGCTGGCGGTGGCCGGCGCCCTCACGCAGTCCATCGTCGGACGCCGTCCGGACCAGGTGGACGTCCAGTTCCAGGTGCAGTCCACCGGCTTCGCCTTCGAGTCGGACGGCCAGGACGCGCTGGACGCCAACAGCCGCCCGCTCATGGTGGCCACGCTCCAGGCGCCGTTCTACGTGACGTACAACCGGCAGGGCGCCGCGCTGGCCATCCTCTTCGAGCGGGACGTGGGGCCCATCGCCCAGAACTTCCTGCGCTCGCTGGTGGCGTCCCTGCAATTCGTCGCGCCCGACGCCGCCCAGGCGTCCTGGGAGGCGCAGGAGCTGGACACGACGGGCCAATACGTCGCGCGCTATCAGCGCGCGGCGGAGGCGCTCCAGTACACGAAGCAGAAGGTGCGCTACCTGCGGCTCGCGACCCCGGAGGGCCTGAAGCCCGTGAGCGCCCCGATGCGCGTGGTGCCCACCTCCGAGGCGACCCTCTCCCTGGGCACCGACGGCTGGCTGCTGACGCTGGAGGGCCAGGAGCGGATGGTGGCGACGTTCGACGAGGGCATGCCGCCCGTTCAGGGCGAGGGGCGCATCTCGCTGCGGCGCACCTCGACGCGCAACGTGCCGCTGCTCATCGGCGCGCTGGATGCCCGCCGCGCGCAGCTCGCGCGGTCCTCGCTGGCCACGCAGGTCTTCTCACCGCCGGATCCCCAGCAGGGCCTCAAGCAGCTGGTGGCGGGAGCGAAGCTGAAGGACCTGGTCCAGGAGCTGCGCGACCTTCCCCGCGGCGACAAGGCGTCGGGGCCGAAGTCCGCGCACCTGATGAACCGGATGCGCGCCCTCTTCCAGCTCGAGCCGGAGAGCGCGAAGCAGGTGCCCGCGCTCCTGCGAGGGGAGAAGGACCGGGACACGTACAGCCCCATGTTGGGCGCGCTGTCCGCCGCCAGCACGCCCCAGGCGGTCCAGGCCCTGGCCACGGTCGCCACCGACGCCCAGTCCCCGGCCGCGACGCGCGTCAACGCGGCCGCGGTGCTGGGCATGGCGGAGTCCCCCACCCCGGAGGGCACCGAGGCGCTGCGCGAGCTGTCCCGCAGCGACAACGTGGACCTGAGCAGCACCGCGACGCTGGCGCTGGGCAACGTCGCGCGGCACTCCGGAGGGCCGGACAGCCCGGAGGCGGAGGCCCTGCTGCGTGAGCTCCAGGACCGGGCGCGCGCGGCCCCCACGCCGGAGGCGCGCGCGCTGTGGATCCGCTCGCTGGCGAACAGCGCGGATGCGCGCATCCTGCCGTTCCTCCAGGAGTGCCTGCGCGACCCGCTCCCGCTCATCCGCCAGAGCGCCCTGGAGGCCCTGCGGCTCATCCCGTCACCGCTGGCGGATCAGCTCCTGGCGGAGTCCATGGCGAAGGACACGTCACCGGAGGTGCGCCGGGCGGCCATCTTCGCCGCCAGCTTCCGCCCGCTGGGCCCGCTCCTGGCGGCCCTGGGGCAGGTGCTGCGCACGGACGCCGTGGACGCGGTGCGCATGGACGCGGTGAAGCTGCTGGGGGCCAACGCCTTCCAGATGCCCCTGGCCCGGGAGCTTCTCACCTGGTCCGGCCAGAACGACGCCAACGGGGAGATCCGCCACACGGCGCTGGCCTACCTCGCCCCGCCCACGCGCTCGGTGGAGACGCCGAATCCGTAGGCGCGACGGGGCAAGCCCTCGGGGGCGCGGGGGCCCGGCGCCCGACCGCCGCGCTGGAGGACGTCCCGTGCGCGTCAGGTGACGGGGGCGCGCCCCGTCCGCGCACTGCCACGGAGGGCCCGCGGGCCATGATCCACTCAGACGAGAAGGTCCGGCAGATGGCGCGTTCGCTGCTGCCGTCGAAGAACCGGGAGGCCTCGCGCGCGGCGCGGGCCAGTATCCACCGCGCGGCCCGGCAGGCGGCCCGCCAGGAGCTGGCGGCGTGGGTCCAGGGCGGTGACCCGGAGCAGGACGTGCCGCCCCTCGCGCCGTGGGAGCGCAGGGAGATCCGCCAGCAGGTGAACTGGCGGCGCAGCGGCGACAAGGTGAACCCGTTCATCCGCTGGGCCACCGCGCGCACGCGCGACCTGCCGCGTGAGGACCGCCGGGGCCACGTGCGGGGCCTGCTGCCCCGGGGCGTCATCGGCGAGCACGCGATGAGCCACCTGGTGTGGACGGACGCATTCAGGGATCCCCTCCAGGACAGGTGGCGCCAGCGCCAGAAGCAACAGCGCAAGGGCGCGCTGCTGGACCGGGGTGAACAGGCGCAGCTGCTGCGCGCGCTCCTCCTGGAGCCCGAAGGCCACCGCACCTTCAACCGCTTCCTGCGCGAGCGATACACGTGGACACGGACGTTGAACGGTCAGGCCGCCGCGAACCGGAAGCTCACGGAGCCGCCGCCGCACCGCGCGCTGCTCGGCGTGCACGACGTGAACCCCTTCCTGGACTCGCTTCAGCCCAACGCGTGGGGCTCGCACTGCCACATCTGGGGCACGCTGACGCCGCCGCTGCACTGGGTGCGCCTGTTCCTCCAGCGCTTCAAGGCGCACCGGGGACACATGCCGTCCGTGCGCGCCGCGCTGGAGGCGGAAGGGCTGCTGAGCCGCGTTCCTTCGGCGCTCCACGCCGGGAGGGCCGCGGCGGCCCGGGCACGCAAACCCCAGGGACGATGAGCCCTCCTGAACCTGTCCGACTGTCGGACAGGTTCAGGACGTGCCGGCCCGGGGACTCAGCGGGCCGGAGCCGCGGACGCCGCCTGCGCGCCCTTCAGCTCGTTGACCACGCGCGTGGCGCCGTAGACGTGCTCCAGCGCGGCGAGGATGCCGTCGCCGTGCACCGCCACCGCGCGGTTCGTCTCCGGCACGTAGAGGTAGCGGCCGCCCAGCGACGGCAGGTTGCCGTCGAAGATGAGCCCCACCACCTGCCCGTCGCGGTTCACCACCGGCGAACCGGAGTTGCCTCCGATGATGTCGTTGGTCGTCGCCATGTCCAGCGGCGTCGCGTCCGGCACCTTCCCCTTCGCCTTCACCCACGGCGCCGGCAGCTTGAAGGGCTCCTTGCCCGTGTCTCGCCCGTACGCGCCGCCGAACGTGGTCAGCGCGGGCACCGCCTTGCCGTTGTCGTCCCAGCCCTTCACCTGCCCGTAGTTGAGCCGCAGCGTGAAGGTCGCGTCCGGAGCGCCCGCGGTGCCGTTCACCAGCAGGTACGCCTTCGCCAGCCGCTCGCCGTTGCGCTTGAGCACCGCCTCCACCGTGTCCTCGTAGCGCTTGCGCGACGCGCGCGTCTCCGCGTCCACCTTGCGCGCCAGGACGATCATCGGATCCTTCGACGCGTCCACCGCCGCCTTGCCGCCGTCCAGCAGCGCCTGGCGCACCTTCACGTCGCCCAGCTTCGAGCCGCGCACCAGCGCCTTCGCCAGGTCCGCCGGGGCCTCCTTCTCCAGCACCCGCCGCACGAACGGATCATCCGCGCCCAGCGTCTCGCGCAGCTTGTTGAAACCGAACGTCAGCGTCAGCGCCTCCAGCTCCGCCGGGATGGGCGCCTCACGCAACAGCCGCTGCTTCAGCGCCGGGAGTTGCCCATCGGTGTACTCGCGCAGCCGCTCCCCGTTGGGCTTGGGCAGTTCCTCCGCCGCGCGCACCAGCGCCTGGGCGTAGGAGAACAGGTCGGAGCGGAACGCGTCCCCCGCGCCCTTCATCCGGTGGTCGTTCATCATCCGGCGCCACGCGTCCAGCGCCTGCGCCGTCTCCTCCCACATGCCCTGCGTCAGCGCCCTGGCCTGGGGGTTCGCGTCGATGCGCTTCTTCAGCTCCGCCTCCTCCTGCCGCTTGCGCGCGAGGACCGCGGGGTCCGCCAGCGTCTCCTGCCGGCCCTTCAGCGCCTTGAGCCCGTTCTCCACGCCGCGCAGGCTGGAGCGCGCCACGCGGTAGCGCTCCGGCGAGGCGCTGGTGAACTCGCGCAGCGCGCCGCGCATCTCCGCCAGTTGGAGCAGCGTCTGGGGCAGCGCCACGTCGCGCTGGAACTCCAGCTCCGCCACCGTGCTCTTGCGCTCCGTGCCGCCCGGGTGGCCGGAGACGAAGACGAGGTCCCCCTCCTTCGCGCCCTCCTTCGCCCACGGCAGGTAGTCCGGGCTCTTCGCCGGCGCGTCGTCCTTCCACACGCGCACGAAGGACACGTCGTAGCCGTAGCGCGGGAAGTTGAAGTTGTCCGCGTCCCCGCCGAAGGCGGCCATGGAGAACTCCGGCGCGAAGACGAGCCGCACGTCCTGGAAGCGGCGGTACTTGTAGAGCTGGTACTTGCCGCCGTTGTAGAGCGTCACCACGTCGCAGCGCACGTCCGCGCCGGTGGTGCACGCCCCCTCCACCGCGGCCATCTCCTTCTTGAGCGCGGTGTTGAAGGCCGCGCCGGACAGGCCCTTCGTCGCCGTGTTCATCCGCTCGGTGACGTCCGTCATCTCCACCAGCTGGTTGGCTTCAATCTTGGGACAGCGCCGCTCCTCCTTCGCTGACTTCGCCTGGAAGCCCTTCGCCAGCAGGTCGTCCTTCGCGGTCGTCAGCTCCTCGATGCAGCTGCGCACGCAGTGGTGGTTCGTCATCACCAGGCCGTCCGGCGACACGAAGCTCGCGGAGCAGCCACCGGCGAGCCGCACGGAGCCCAGGCGCACCTTGTCCAGCCAGGCCTGGTCGGGCTCGAAGCCGTAGGCCTTCTTCACCTGGGCGGCGGGAAAGGCGTCGTAGGTCCACATGCCCTCTTCCGCCGCGGCGGGGAGGGACGACAGCAGGCCAAGCGCGAGCAGTCTGCGGTACACGGGGAGTCTTCCTTCGTGAGGAGGGGAAACAGGCAGCCGGTTTTGTCAACGCGGCCGGGCGCGCGTCAACCGCTTGGGACGCCGGGTATTCCAAGCCCATCCCGGGAGCGTGGGCTATGCTGGTGGGCCCATGTCCGTGAAGCACCACGTCTATCTCGTCCCCGGGTTCTTCGGGTTCACCAACCTGGGCGAGCTCCTCTACTTCGGCCACGCGTACGAGTTCCTGAAGCAGGACCTCGCCCGCCGGGGAATCGACGCGGAGGTGGTGACGGTCGTCTCCCATCCCACCGCGTCCATCCGCCAGCGCACCGCGGACCTGCTCAAGGCCGTGAGCGAGACGGCCTCCGGGGACGACGGCCCCATCCACCTGGTGGGCCACTCCACCGGCGGCCTGGATGCCCGGCTGTTCGTCTCCCCCGGCGCGCAGGTGTCGGAGGCCCTGGAGCTGGAGCCCTTCGCGCGCCGAGTGCGCACGGTGGTGACGGTGTCCGCGCCCCACGCGGGCACGCCGCTGGCCACGTTCTTCCTGGGCCTCTTCGGACAGCAGCTCCTGAAGCTCCTGTCGCTGTTCACCATGTACGTGCTGCGCTTCGGCCGGCTGCCCTTGAGCGTGGTGTTCCGCTTCGGGCACCTGATGGCGCGGGCGGATGATCAGCTCGGGTGGAAGGCGACGCTGCTGGATCAGCTCTTCGACCAGCTGCTGGGGGACTTCTCCAGCGAGCGGCGCGACGCGGTGACGAAGTTCCTGTGGGACGTGGGGCGCGACACGTCGCTCATCCCCCAGCTCACGCCGGAGGGCATCGACCTGTTCAACGGCGGCGCGCATGACCGGCCCGGCGTGCGCTACGGCTCCGTGGTGACGCAGGCCCGGCCCCCTTCCCTGCGCACGCGCCTGGCGGCGGGCCTGGACCCGTACGCGCAGCTCACGCACACCATCTACGCGTTCGTGTACGGCCAGACGCAGCGGATGCCGCTCACGCAGCTGCCCCTGCACACGCCCGCGCAGACGGCGGCGCTGGTGCAGGCCTACGGCGCCATGCCCGGTCCCACCGCGTGCGACGGCATCGTGCCCACGCGCTCGCAGGTGTACGGCCGCGTGCTGGCGGCGGTGCGCGCGGACCACCTGGATGCCATTGGCCACTTCGACCAGCCGGCGCACCAGCCCCCGCACGTGGACTGGCTCATCTCCGGCTCCGGCTTCCGCCGCCCCCAGTTCGAGGCGATGTGGAAGACCATTGGCGACTTCCTCATGGAAGAAGAACCGCCGCGGTAGCTACCCGCGCTTGAACACGGCCAGGAAGCGCGACTCCGCGACGCACTGGCCGTCGGTGCCCAAGAGGCGCACGGGGATCCACGCCTCCGCCTTGTCCCCCGTCGCGCGCAGCTCCGACGCGAGCTTCTGGAGCAGTTCGTCCCCGGGCTCGCACACCGCGCTCACCGCCGTCTTCGCCTTCGCGTGGAAGGCGACCTCCATGCGGTTGACCAGCATCTTGTATTCGCTGGGCGGGAAGCGGCGGAAGAGCATCACGCCCATCGTCAATTCCATCACCGTCACCTGGGCGCCCAGGTACACGCTGCCCACGTGGTTCTTCGTCTTGCGGTCCAGCGGCACCGTGGCCTTCACGCGCGCGTCCGTCACCTCGTCCACGCGGTAGCCCATGGCCGCCGCCAGCGGGACGATGTTCTTCACCGCCAACGTCGTCAGCGCGTTCGCCGCGCCCGGCGACACCCGCCGCACCTTCTCCACCAGCTCCAACGCGAACATCCGGTCCTCCACCCTTCCCGTCTGACTTCCGGCGCGCATCCTAGCCACCCGCCGCCTCCGACGTAGAGTCCGCCACACCATGGGTGAAAGCGTGGACGTGGTCGTCATCGGCGCGGGCGTGGCGGGGCTCACCGCGGCCCGGGACATCGCTCGCACCGGCGCCACCGTCGCCGTGCTGGAGGCGCGCGACCGCGTGGGCGGCCGCACCCTCACGCGCGAAGTGGGCGGGGGCCTCGTGGACCTGGGCGGCCAGTGGGTGGGCCCCAGGCAGCGCCACGTGCTCCGGCTCGCGGACAGCCTGGGCCTCCAGCGCTTCCCCCAGCACCACCAGGGCACCAAAGTGCTGGAGGTGCGCGGCGAGCGCCGCACGTACCAAGGCAAGGTCCCGTCCCTGCCCCTCCTGTCGCTGCTGGACTTGCAGCGCATCGTCTGGAAGCTGGAGGGCCTGGCGAAGCGCGTCCCCAGGGAACAACCCGCCGCCGCGCCGAAGGCCGCCGAGTGGGACGCCCTCACCGTGGAGGAGTGGAAGCAGCGCCACGTGCCCACCTGGGGCGCTCGCGCCGCGCTGGACATCGCCACGCGCGCGGTATTCGCGGCGGAGCCCTCCGAGCTGTCCTTCCTGCACTTCCTCTCCTACGTGCACTCCAACGGCGGCCTCATGCCGCTCACCGAGGTTGAAGGCGGCGCCCAGGCGGAGCGCTTCGTGGACGGCGCGCAATCCCTCTCACGGCGGCTGGCGGAAGGACTGCCCCCGGAGCGCGTCCTCCTCTCCGCGCCCGTGAAGGCCCTGCGCCAGGATGCTCGCGGCGTCACCGCCACCACGGAGGACGGCCGGGCCTTGCGCGCGCGCTACGCGGTGGTGGCCACGCCGCCCGCGCTCGCGGAGCGCATCGACTTCGGCGCGGACCTCCCCTCGGGGCGGCGCCGCGCGCACGCGGACCTCCCCATGGGCAGCGTCATCAAGGTCGTGGCCACCTACGCCACGCCCTTCTGGCGCGAAGCGGGCCTGTCCGGCGAGGCCGTCAGCGACGTGGGCCCGGTGCGGCTGTGCTTCGACGACTGCGGCCCCCACGGGCACCACCCCGCGCTCGTGGGCTTCTTCCTGGGCGACACCGCCCGCGCGTGGACCGGCCGCCCCGCCGTGGACCTGCACCGCGCCGCGCTGGCGGACTTCGCGCGCTTCTTTGGCCCCCAGGCCCTCACGCCCGTGGCCATCGCGGCGCTGGACTGGAAGCAGGAGGCGTTCAGCACCGGCTGCTACGTGGGCCTGCCCCGCCCCGGCACCCTCACCGCCATTGGCGACGCGCTCCGGGCCCCCTTCGGCCGCGTGCACTGGGCGGGCACCGAGACGGCCATCGAGGGGTGCGGCTACCTGGACGGCGCCGTGGAGTCGGGCGAGCGTGCCGCCACGGAGATCGCCGCCCGGCTGACCGCCCCCGACGCAGGCTGAGCGCCTGGAAACGCCCGGCCGCCTGCCCTTCGAGCCAGCCGTGCGTCCAGGCGACGCGCGCCGCGCCATGGCCAAGGGCCCCGTGCATCCCCACCCTGTGGGGAGCGCCGAGACGTCATGCCGACGGCCTGCCGCGCGCAAACCACCCACGAGGGATCCGGACCATGTACACGACCAGCCACGTGAACCTTCCCCAGGACGCGCGCGAAGAGCTCATCGACATGCTCAACACGCTGCTCGCCAACGCCATCGACCTGCACTGGCAGGTGAAGCAGGCGCACTGGAACATCCGGGGCACGCACTTCTACAGCCGGCACCTGCTCTTCGACGAAGTGGCCAAGCATGCGCGCAAGCACGCGGACTCCTACGCGGAGCGCGCGGGCGCGCTGGGCGGCTACGCCCAGGGCACCATCCGCCTGGCCACCAACAACAGCCAGCTGCCCGAATACGACCTGCAGGCCGTGGACGGCGAGGCCCACATCCGCGCGCTCGTCGAGCGCGTGGGCCGCTACGCCGCCAGCCTCCGCGACGGCATCACCAAGTCCGATGACGCGAACGACCCCGTCACCGCGGACCTCCTCACCCAGACCCTGGGAGAGACGGAGGAGGACCTCTGGTTCCTGGAGAGCCACCTCAACGGCGACGCGCGCGCGGGGATGACCCTGCCCACCAAGGGCGGCAACCGCCGGGGCCGCCCCGCCGAGGACATCAGCCAGGTCACCACCTGATGCAGGACAACTCCCCCTCCCCGGGCAGGTTCTCCTGCGCGGGGAAGGCGTGGAGCGTATAGAACGCGTCCCCGGGTTCCAGGAGGACGCGTCCCATGGCGTCAGAGCTTCCCGAAGACCGTCTCGACGGTAAGGTGTGCCTCATCACCGGGGCCACCGGTGGCATTGGCCAGGAGACGGCGAAGGCGCTGGCCAAGCGCGGCGCCACGCTGGTGCTGTCCGGCCGGGATGAGGCCCGCACGGCGGCCACGGTCGCCGCGGTGCGCGAGGCCGCCCCCGGTGCCCGGGTCGAATCGCTGCTCGCGGACCTGTCCTCCCTCCAGTCCGTGCGCGACCTGGCCCAGGCGTTCAAGGCCCGCCACTCGCGGCTGGACGTGCTCATCAACAACGCGGGCCTCATCATCGACCGGCGCCAGGTGACGGTGGACGGCTACGAGGCCACGTTCGCCACGAACCACCTGTCCCACTTCCTCCTCACGCACCTCCTGCGCGACCTGCTGGTAGCGAGCGGACCGGCGCGCATCATCAACGTGTCCTCCGAAGGCCACCGCCTAGCGCGCGCGGACTTCCTGGATGATCCGCAGACGGAGCGGCGCCGCTACGAGGGCATCCGCGTCTACGGCAACGCCAAGCTCTCCAACATCCTCTTCTCTCGCGGGCTGACGAAGCGGCTGGCCGGCACGCAGGTGACGGCGAACGCGCTGCACCCCGGCGCGGTGGCCACGGGCTTCGGCCACAACAGCCAGGGCTTCTTCAAGCACCTCATCAAGCTGGCCTCGCCCTTCATGCTCTCCCCGGAGAAGGGCGCGCGGACGTCCATCTACCTGGCGTCGTCGCCGGAGGTGGCGGGCGTGAGCGGCGAGTACTTCATCAAATGCCGCAAGGCGAAGCCGTCGTCCGCCGCCCGGGATGACGCGCTCGCGGAGCGGCTCTGGCAGGTGAGCGAACAGCTCACGGGAGTGAAGGCATGATCGACCTGTACACGTTCAAGACCCCCAACGGCCGCAAGATCTCCATCGCCCTGGAGGAGCTGGGCCTCCCGTACAAGACGCACGCGGTGGACATCACCAAGGGCGAGCAGTTCAAGCCCGAGTTCCTGGCCATCAACCCCAACAACAAGATTCCGGCCATCGTGGACCACGACGCGCCGGGGGGCCCCCTGTCCCTCTTCGAGTCCGGCGCCATCCTGCTGTACCTGGCGGAGAAGACGGGCCGGCTGATGCCCACCGACCCGCGCGGCAAGGCGGAGGTGACGCAGTGGCTGATGTTCCAGATGGGCGGCCTGGGGCCCATGCTCGGCCAGCTCAACCACTTCGGGCACTTCGCCTCCACCAAGGTCCCGTATGCCATTGACCGCTTCCAGACGGAGGCCAAGCGCCTCCTGGGCGTGGTGGACCGGCAGCTGGCGTCGCGGGACTACCTGGCCACCACCTACTCCATCGCGGACATCGCCACGTACCCGTGGCTGAAGACCGCGCGGGACTTCTTCCCGGACCTCTTCCTCAACACGCACAACATCACCCAGTACCTGCACCGCGTGGGCAGCCGTCCCGCGGTCCAGCGGGGCATGCAGATCCCCTGACGCTTGTTCCTCCGGACCATGGCCTCGCTCGAACAGCTCGTCTTCGACAACACCTACGCCCGCCTGCCCCCCGGGTTCGCCGCCCGGGTGGCCCCCGCGCCCTTCCCGGACGCGCGCGTGGTGAGCGTGAACCCGGCGGGCTTGAGGCTGCTGGGGTTGGACGCGGAAGAGGCCGCGCGCCCGGAGTTCGCGCGCGTGTTCGGCGGGGCCACGCCGCTGCCCGGCATGGAGCCGCTGGCCATGGTCTACGCGGGGCACCAGTTCGGCGTGTACGTGCCGCGCCTGGGAGACGGCCGCGCGCTGCTCCTGGGCGAGGTGCGCGCCCCGGACGGCGACAGGTGGGACCTGCACCTGAAGGGCGGCGGGCCCACGCCCTTCTCGCGCGGCGGTGACGGGAGAGCGGTGCTGCGCTCCACCGTGCGCGAGTACCTGGCCGGCGAGGCCCTGCACGCGCTGGGCATCCCCACCACCCGCGCGCTGTGCATCCTGGGCAGCCAGACGCCGGTGTACCGCGAGGACGTGGAGACCGGCGCCATGCTGGTGCGCCTGGCCCCGTCGCACGTGCGCTTCGGCACCTTCGAGTACTTCCACCACACCGAGCAGCCGGGCCACGTGGCCACGCTCGCGGACCACGTCATCGCCGGGCACTTCCCCCAGCTCGTGGGCCAGGAGGGCAGACACGCGCGCTTCTTCGCGGAGGTGATGGAGCGCACCGCGCAGCTCGTCGCGCGGTGGCAGGCGGTGGGCTTCGCGCACGGCGTGATGAACACCGACAACATGTCCGTCCTGGGGCTCACGCTGGACTACGGGCCCTACGGGTTCCTGGACGACTTCGACCCCGGCTTCATCTGCAACCACTCCGACCCGCAGGGCCGCTACGCGTTCGACCAGCAGCCGCGCGTCGCGCTGTGGAACCTGGCCTGCCTGGGCGAAGCGCTGCTCACGCTCATCACCGAGGACGAAGCGCGCGCCACGCTGGCCCTCTTCCAGCCCACGTTCGCCCGCCACTTCCTCGCGCGCATGCGGGAGAAGCTGGGCCTGACGCAAGCGCGCGACGAGGACCGCGAGCTGGTGCAGGACCTGTTCGGGCTGATGGCCGGCTCGCACGTGGACTACACGCGCTTCTTCCGCGCGCTGAACCGGTTCGACTCCAGCGAGGGCGCGCGCAACGACGCCCTGCGCGACCACTTCCTGCCGCCGGAGGGCTTCGACGCGTGGGCCGCGCACTACCGGGCGCGGCTGGAGTCCGAGGGCAGCGTGGACGGCGAGCGCCACGCGCGCCTGGACCGCGTCAACCCGAAGTACGTCCTGCGCAACTGGGTGGCGCAGCAGGCCATCGCCCGCGCGCAGGAGGGCGACTTCGCGGAGGTGGACCGCGTGCTCGCGCTGGTGTCCGCGCCCTTCGACGAACACCCCGGCCGGGAGTCCTACGCGGAAGCTCCGCCCACGTGGGGACGGCACCTCGTGGTGAGCTGCAGCTCCTGACGCGGCGGCACAACGGGTCGCCGGACAGGGGGGCAGGCGGGCAGGCGCACGCGAGCGGGAATCCCCGGCGCGCGGTGCCTAGCTTGGAAGGCATGATCGAACCTCTCGCTCCGCCCCGCATCGTGTTCCGTGCCCTGGGTCCCGGCCTCGTCGGCGCCGCCGCGCTGACGCTGGTGCACGAGAGCGCCCGGCGCGTGTTGAAGCACCCGCCGCGCATGGACGTGCTGGGCATGCGCTCCCTGGAGAAGGGCATCCGCTTCTTCGGCGGCGAGCCCGCGAAGGGGCGCCGGCTGCACCGTCAGACATTGGCGGGAGACCTCCTGTCCAACGGCCTCTTCTTCTCGCTGGTGGCGCTGGGACGTCCCAAGCGGCCCTATCTGCGCGGCGCGGTGCTGGGTCTGCTCGCCGGCCTGGGCGCGGTGGTGCTGCCCCCGAAGCTGGGGCTGGGCCGGGCACCCTCCCAGGCCCGTCCGTCCACGTCCCTGCTCACCGTGGCCTGGTACACGCTGGGGGGTCTGGCCGCGGCCCGCGCGACACGGAAGCTGGTGGCGCGCCATGAGTCAGCGCTGCCCCTGCATCAACGCGAGCAGTGAGTGGAAGGGATTGCAGGCGGTGGACTACAAGTCCCCGCGATGCATTCCATCAACATCCCGTCCGGGGAGCTGAACGAGTTCGACCTGCCACCGGTCTGTGTCGTCACCGGTGAGCGGGAGGGCGTGGTCTTCAAGCCGGTGAAGTTCTCCTGGTATCCGCGCTGGATCGGCCTGCTCGTCCTCTTCAACCTGCTCATCGCCATCATCGTCGCCTCCGCGATGACGAAGCGGGTGAAGGGGACCCTTCCCTTCACGGAAGAGGCCTGGAGCCGGTGGAAGCGCGGGCCAGGGTTGGCGAGTGAAACTCCCGGTCCGGGGGCACTTGCCGGAGTCGGAAGGGCGACCCCAGCCTGAGGGTCCATGGCCACCGACTTCACCCGCCTGCCGCTGCGCGGCGAACAGGATGCGTTGCACGTCGTCGTCGAATCGCCCCGCGGTTCGACGGTGAAGCTCAAATACGACTCGAAGCTCCAGGCCTTCATGCTGTCCCGGCCGCTCACGCGCGGCTTCCGCTACCCGTTCGACTGGGGCTTCATCCCCAGCACGAAGGGCCCGGACGGGGACCCGCTGGACGCGCTGGTGTACTGGGACGTGCCCACCTGGCCCGGCGTGGTGCTGCCCTGCCGCGCGCTGGGCGTGCTCCAGGTGGACCAGAAGAAGCGGGACTCGAAGAGCGGCGAGCGCGAGCGCAATGACCGCCTGCTGCTCGTGCCGGTGAACGCCACCCGCTCGGACCACCTCAACTCCTATCAGGACCTGTCCCAGCGCGAGCGCGAGGAGCTGGAGCACTTCTTCCTCGCGGTGGTGCACTTCGCGGACAAGGACGCGCGCATCCTCGGCTGGGATGGCCCGGACGCCGCCGAGCGCATGGTCCGGCAGTACGCCCTGAAGGAGGACTGACGCGCCATGCCCCCTCCCACTCCCATCCGGGGCCTGGGCCCCGACACCGCGCTGGGCGACGCCGCCCGCCGCATCCTCGCCGGCCGGCTCGCCGACGTGCGCCATCCCGAGGCCCAGCTGGACGGAGCGCTGGACGAGGACGGCGTGCACGACATGCGCGTGGCCACCCGCCGCCTGCGCGCCGCGCTCCAGGTGTTCCAGGCCACCGGCAAGCTCACCCGGCTGGAGACAGACGTGAAGCGCCTCCAGGACGCGCTGGGCGACGTGCGCGACCTGCACGTCCAGGACCAGTGGCTGGACACCGCCGCGAAGGGGAAGAAGGACGCGGACAAGGCGCTGGCCGGCCTGCGCCAGTCCCACCTGTCCGGACTGAAGGCCAAGGAGAAGAAGCTGCGCGCGGAGCTGGAGCGCTGGACGGACCGCACCGTGCCGCGCCTGCTGAAGAAGCTGGACTCGCTGGAGGACGCCCACCGCTTCGCCGGCAAGCGCGTGCGAAGCCACCTGCGCCAGCGCCTGCGCCGCGTGGAGAAGCGCCTGGAGCGCTACGCGGACGCGCCCGACGCCGCGTCCGCGCACGCCCTGCGCAAGGACCTCAAGAAGCTGCGCTACGAATTGGAGATCTTCCAGCCCGCCTTCCGCCGCACTGTGGGCGCGCTGCTGGAGGTCCTGGTGCCCCTGCAGGACGGCCTGGGAGAACTGCACGACGCGGACGTGCGCCTGGAGCTCTTCGAGCGCGCCGCCGCGGAGGCCCCGCCCGGCCAGCGCAAGGCCGCCCGCAAGCTGCTGCCCCAGGCCCGCGACGAGCGCGCGGAGCGCTCCGAGCAGATCGCCCGCGAGGTGCAGCGCTGGCACGCGGAGGCCATCCCCAAGCGGCTGCGCAAGGCGCTGACCTGACGCGACCGCCCGTTTCCGCACACCCGCCGCCCCGGTCCCCTGGTGTGGGGGCCGGGGCGTGCCTACATCCCTGCTGGATGTGATCCGCCCTGTGCCCGGGTCGGAGGCCAGGCAACCCTCCCTTCAGGGCACCCGGAAGAAGTGTCGGAACCCCCCGCTGTAAAAACTGCCGGGTTCCGCCCTAAGCATTGAGGCTCTTTCGCGCAAGTCACCGGAATCATTGAAGTTGCCCGGCGGCTGGCATTGGCCCGTGCGTTGCTAAAGGTCTCCCCGTCGCAGCAAACGGCGGTCACACACCCCGCCCTCTTCCCCGAGAGACCCCCATGCAGGCTTCCAACTCCTTCTCTTCCGCTGACTCGCTCTCCACGTACCTCTCGGAGATCAACCAGTACCCGCTGCTCAACCCGCAGGACGAGCAGTCGCTGTCGCGCGCCTTCCGCGCGGGTGACCTGTCCGCGGGTCACCGGCTGGTGACGAGCAACCTGCGCTTCGTGGTGAAGGTCGCCTACGAGTACCGCTCCTACGGCCTGAAGATGTCCGACCTCATCCAGGAGGCGAACATCGGCCTGATGAAGGCGGTGCAGAAGTTCGACCCGGAGAAGGGCATCCGCCTCATCTCCTACGCGGTGTGGTGGATCCGCGCGTACATCCAGAACTACGTGCTCCGCAACTGGAGCCTGGTGAAGCTGGGCACCACGCAGGCGCAGCGCCGGCTGTTCTTCAGCCTGGCCCGCACGCGCCGCGAGCTGGAGAAGCTGGGCGCCGGCGAGGGCGGCCACATCGTCAACGCGGATGAGATCGCCAAGAAGCTGAACGTGAAGCCCGCGGAAGTGCGTGAGATGGAGCAGCGCATGGGCGGCCGGGACCTGTCCCTGGACGCGCCGGTGGGCGAGGACGGCGACGCCACGCACCTGGACTTCGTGGAGTCGGAGGCCGCCTCCCACGCGGACGAGGTCGCCGACCGGCAGCAGGCGGGCCTCACCCGCACGCTGGTGCAGCGCGCGCTGATGCGCCTGGATCCGCGCGAGCGCTTCATCATCGAGCAGCGCGTGATGAGCGACTCCGAGATGACCCTGAGCGAGCTGGGCGAGCACTTCGGCTTCTCCCGCGAGCGCGCCCGCCAGCTGGAGATCCGCGCCAAGGACAAGCTGAAGGCGGAGCTGGCCAACCTGATGGCCGAGGCCGGGCTGGACCAGGCCGAGCTGGCCGCGTAACGCGCAAGGCACGGCCTTCAAGGCTGCGACACTTCACGGCCCCGGACCCTCGCGTTGGGAAGCGCGAAGGCACGGGGCCGTGGCATGTCCGGCGTCTTTCTTCTCTACCGGGGCACGCCGGGCGAGGACTCGCCGCTCTCCGGCGCGGCGGGCGCGGCCGGCTGCGCGCGGGACGTGGCGTCGATGCGCAGGGCCTGCGGCTCGCCGCTGTTCGCGTCCGTGCGGTAGGAGGCCCGGACCTGCGCGCCCTCCTGGATGTCCGCCGCGCTCGCGGCCCGGCCGTCCACCTGTACCTGCGTGCCGGGGCCCACCTTCAGGCGCAGCTGGGGTTCGCCGGCCTGGCTCACCAGCACCTCCTGGGCGCTCGCGCTCAGCACGTCACCGGAGACCTGCTGCTCCTGCTGCTGCACGGCCTGCGTGTTCCGCGCGGGCGCGGCCTGCGTGTTCCGAGCGATGGCGGCCTGCTGCGTGGCGGCGTTCTGGTTCGCGGCCTGCTGCTGCTGGGCGCTCTGCTGGGCGAGGCGCTGGTTCGCGGCGGCGCTGTCGTTGGAGGCCTGCTGCTGCTGGCTGGCGAAGTTCTGCTGCGCCTGGCGCTGGGCCTGCAGCGCGCTGGCCTGGGCCTGCTGGGCCACGGACTGGGCCTGCTGGGTGCGCGCCTGCGCCTGCTGCTGGCTGGACTGGGCCTCCTGGGCCTCCTTCTGGGCCTTGGCCTGGGCCTCCTGGAGCTCCTGCTGCTTGTGCTGCACGTCCTCCTGGGCGCGGGCGGCCTCGCGCTGCTGGCTGGAGGCCTCCTTCTGCGCGTCGCGCGCGTCGTCGAAGGCCTTCTCCGACTGGGCCTGGGCCTGTTCCACCTGCTGTCCTGGCGTGTTCTCCGCACGGTCCTGGCGGGAGCGGTCTCCGTCCTGGCAGGCGGTGGTGCCCAACGTCAGTGCGGCGACTCCGGCACCCAGCCATGCTGCGCGCGATTTCATGGGGTTCTCCTGTCAAAGGGATGACAGGGCAAAGATGGCGAGCGCTCGCGAGGCGCCAAGCCATGGCACCGCGAGCGCCCGCCCGTCCGCCCGCCCTGCGGCAGGCGCTCACTTTGGGGCTACCGCGTCCGGAGGAATGGCGATAAGGGGCGCCCCCCCATGCGCGCCTGCGGACTCGACTTCGGAACCAGCAACACCGCCCTGGCCCTGCCGGACGGCACCGTGTTGCCGCTGCAGCCCCACACCCCGGAGCCCCGGCTGTTCCGCTCCGTGCTCTTCTTCGCGGAGGACGAGCGGGAGGTCTTCACGGGCGCGGACGCCATCCAGCGCTACCTGGAGGACAACAACGGCCGGTTCATCCAGTCCGTGAAGTCCTTCCTGCACAGCTCGTCCTTCCGGGCCACGCAGGTGAAGGGGCGCACGTTCACCATCGAGGACCTGGTGGCCATCCTCCTGCGCCGCGTGCGCGAGGCGGCCGGGGCGCACCTGGGCGAGGCGCCGGACGCGGTGGTGCTGGGCCGGCCCGCGGTCTTCACGCCGGATGCGGAGGCGGACGCGCTGGCGGAGAAGCGCCTGCGCAAGGCGGCGGAGCTGGCGGGCTTCACGCACGTGCAGTTCCTCATCGAGCCCATCGCGGCGGCGCTCGCGTACGAGGCGCGGCTGCAGAAGGACGAGCTGGTGCTGGTGGCGGACTTCGGCGCCGGCACGACGGACCTGACGCTGATGCGGCTGGGCCCGTCGCGGCGGGGGAACCTGGACCGGCGGCCGGACGTGGTGGGCTCCACGGGTGTGCGCATCGGTGGTGACCGCTTCGACGCGGAGATCATGCGGCACAAGCTGTTGCCGCGCTTCGGGGCGGGGTCCACGTACAAGGTGAAGGGCTTCAGCCACAAGCGGCTGCCCATTCCGCAGCACGTGCTGGCGAAGCTGCTCAACTGGCACGAGATGTCCTTCATCCGGGAGAAGTCCACGCAGGAGCTGCTGGAGGTGATGCTCGACACGAGCGACCACCCGGCGGAGATTCAAGCGCTCTACGACCTGGTGATGGACAACCTGGGCTACCGGCTGTTCCGGTCCATTGAAGCGGCGAAGGTGAAGCTGTCCAGCGAGGCGCAGGCGACCATCGACTTCGACGAGGCGCGCATCCACCTGCACGAGCCGATGACGCGCGGGGAGTTCGAGACGGCGGGCCGCACGTTGTTGGATGAACTGTCGCAGTGCACGGAGGGGCTGTTGGCGAAGCACCCGGAGGCCAGGGACATTGACGCGGTCTTCCTGACGGGAGGTTCGTCGCAGATTCCGGCGGTGCGGGAGCTGTACGTGAAGCGCTTCGGAGAGGAGCGCGTGCGCACGGCGGACGCCTTCACCTCCGTGGCGGAGGGCCTGGGCCGCGCGTCCGCGTGGCTGACGGGGTGAACCATGGCGGGACAGGCAGCACGGCGACGGTGGCTTCCAGTCGCGGTCGTGCTGTCCCTGCCCACGGCGTGTGTCGGGCCCACGGACCGGACCGTGGTCACGGGGCGGATCCTTCCGAAGCAGATCCGCTTCGTGACGCTCCGGGAAGCAACGCCAGGGGAGGAAGGCGGTCAGCGCTCCGCCTGTGTCCACATCCGGATTACTCGCGCCAACACAAGCGAGTCAGTGCTGTGCAGGTTCGGCGTTGAGACGCCTCTGCGAACCCATGAGGGTGTCATCTCCCTACCGCTGGCGCAGCGCATCGCGGCGGACCGTATCAACGAGGCTTCCCAGGCGGTCTTCAGCTCCGCCACCCTCGACTCACCGCTCGGAATGCTTTGTGAGTTGATGAAGGCACAGCTTAGAACGACCTTCGAGGCGTCCCTTGCCGGAGCCCGATTCAGGGCGCAATGCGATGAGCGGGCGCCTCCCGTGCTGTTGGGAACGTGAATCTCTGACGCTGGAGCCATCGCGCCATGCCACCCAGCACGAATGAACTGCTGACCCTCGTTCGCCACTACTGGCCTGCTTCGTACGAGGAGTCCCTGGACGACGCCCATCCTGAGCTCAAGCGTCGCCGAGAGCGTTGGGCGCAGATGCGACAGCAGAACGAGCGCTGGGAGGACTTCCGGCGGCAGCTGGGCATGCGTCTTCCAGACTTCACGCTGGCGGAAGCAAGCACGACCTCCCAGGCATCCTTGCGCTGCGCCGTCTATCCCGCGAAGGGAATCCCCATGCAGCCCGTGCCCTGGGTCCTCGTGGGCTGCATGAGCATCCTGGCGCCGGTCTACACGGTGTATGGACTGACGTTCGACTACGAGGGACGCAAGCGCGGCAAAGCCCACCTGCACCTGCCGCCCCTGCCCGCGGCCATGAGTGACACCGCGAGCATCATCGCCCTGGAACTCGAGGCCCACTTCCACGTCACGGCGCTCCCGCCCGAAGTCGCGGCCCTTCCCGTCCCCGTCACCGTGGAGTGGACGCGTCCACCCCGGACCACCCTGTTCGACGCGCTCTTCGACAGCGAGCCCACCATCGTCCCGTGACGCGTGGGACGAATGAGCCCAGCTACGGGGCCCCGCCATCCGACGGGGGGCCTTCCAGGACTCCTGCATCCATTTCTGAAGGCACCGGGAGGGGGGCGGGTTCCGCTCCCACACTGCGCCGCAGGATTCGACCGTCCAGGCTGACCGCGTAGCGCGCGCCGGTGTCCACGCCAATGAAGGTGTCTCCACAGGCGTCCGGGTCCTCGTGGATCAGGATGAAGAAGAGGTCTCCCTGACGGATGACACGGTAGCGATACGCCTCCGGTGTTCCCCAGCACGGCGTGTCCTTGGACCGAGCAGGGAAGAAGTCCTCCATCGCGACCTGGACAGCGTGAAGCAACCTGCCGTCCAGTTCATAAGCCTTCGTGTCGGCCCCCACCTGCACCGCTGACTGCGCGTAGAACGCCGGGAACGCGATGCTCCGGTCGCCTTCCCAGTCAGGAGGCCGGGTTCCTTGCCCGCGCAGACACCCCACCAGCAACAGCGCTCCCCCCACCAGGGTCAGTCCTCCGCAACGAATCGCACTCGTCAGTCGTGGCATCCGCGGTGCTCCTGCCTAACGTGTCGGGACGAACCGGAACTCTGTCTCGCTGTCCCAGGTAACGGAGCCTGCCCGCGTCCTGCGCCAATGGCCTTCTTCATCGGGCGTCCATCGCACTACTTCCGTGCTCCCGTAGGTGTATTCATAGAAGCCGTCGCAGCCCGTGGAGTTCCCGGAGGAACCGTCGGAGAAGAAGGCGATGATTCCAATGGGAAGCCGCCCTGCCTTCGTTTCGACGTATCCCCCGTGGATCCGCACCATCTTCGCCAGCGCGGCGAGGTCCCGCTCCGAGAGGTTGGTGGGCGTCGCTGGGTGGTTGTGGAGGAAGTAGAGGTACTTGAGACTGTCGGGTGGATACCGAGAGTCCTCGACGAACGCGGGAGCCCTGCAGCCCTGCTCGAACTGGTTCCGTGTGGCGTCGGAGCTCTCCACCAGCTTGCTCAACGCATACCGGTCGTCCGGGACGTAATACAGCCAGGCGCAGTACTCCTTCGACATGCGCCAACGCACATCGAAGTTCGCGGCCCCCGCGTTTCCCGCCGTGGCGTTGCGTTGGGAGAGGATCAGGGGACAGGCCGCCAGGAGTGCATCCCACGCACTATCGAACAGCGGTGTCCCCGGCATCGGGCCTTCCAGCCGGGAAGGCATTCCCCTGGGGTCGAAGCGCACGACGCCCGGGGGCGGCGGCGAAGCACACCCTCCCAGCATCAGGGCTCCCCACAACAGCCCGCGCGCGCTCACGGCCCTCAGGGCCCCACGTCCACCGTGCGCGTCGTCCAGTCCGTGCCGCCGCGGCCGTCCCGGGCCACCACCCAGACGGTGATGCGCTCGGGGGTCGCGGCCGTCGTGTACGTCGTCGTCGGGTCTCCGGGCTTGCCGTCCACCGGCTCCAGCGAACGGAATGACCCCACCTCGCCCTCGCCCGTCGCGAACCAGCTGTAGAAGACCTGCTCCGTCTTCGTCCCGTCCTCCGTGGCGTAGACCTCCTCGCTGCCCTCACCCAGCACCGGCGTGAACGTCACCTCCGTGTCCAGCGGCAGCGGCCCCACCAGCGGCGCGTCGTTCCACAGCACGTCCTGCATCACCGGGTTCTGGTTGGGCGCGTCCGTCGAACGCAGCGTGATGCGCCGCACGCCCCGCTCCACGCCCCCCGGCGTCCCGCTGCCGTCCGTCGCCTCGTAGCCCACGAACAGCGGAATCCCCACCCGCAGCGCCTCCTGCACCGCCGGGTCGTTGAAGTCGAACGTGCCGCCGTCCCCGCCACCCGTGTTGCCCGTGGCCTTCTGGAACGACTCGATGAGCAGCGCCTGCACCGCCGGGTCGCTCAACGACAGCACGCCATTCTGCAGCGCCACCCCGCTGTCCCCCGGACACGCCGTGTCCCCGTAGGGGTTCACGTCCGCCCGGCACAGCGCGTACGTCACCGTCACCGGCCGCGCGTCCGGCGTCACCGCCAGCGCGGTGAACGTCACCGGCGGCGGCAGCGTGGAGGCGTCCGGGTCCAACACCAGCTCCGGCGGCTCTGCCTTGATGGCCAGCACCCGCACGCTGCGAATCTCACTCTGGGCATCGAAGTCGGCGCCACCGCACGCGCTCAACCCCAGCAAGGCAATGGCACACAGGAGGATGGGAGTGCGCATGGCGTCAGAAGGCTCCCTTCAGGCCGAGCACGGGCAGGATGGGCAGGCCCTTGAAGAACTCGCGCTCTGAATAGTTGTAGTTGTAGGCCACGCCTTCAACCGACTGGTTGTTGTAGGCGTTCGTCAGGTCCAGGTAGACGTCCAGGTTCCACGTGTCGAAGACGATGTTCTTGTCCACGCGGATGTCCAGCTGGTTGAACGACGGCAGCCGCTGCGAATTGACCAGCCCGTAGTACGGGATGAACACGTCCGTCGTGTCGTCGCGCTTCGCCCCCTGCACCGGCGTCGTCGGGTTGCCGGACGCGAAGCGGAACCGCGCGCCCACCTCCCAGCCCTTCGGCAGCTTGTAGCTGGCGATGGCCGTCAGCACGTGCGTCTGGTCGTTGTCGAACAGGCGCCAGCGCGCCCCCGGCGCGTCCCGGCGCTCGCTGCGGCTGAGCGTGTACGAAATCCAGCCGAACAGCCGGTCCGTCAGCGCGCGGCGCACCAGCAGCTCGAAGCCGTAGATGCGCCCCACGCCGCCGTTCTTCAGGTTCTCCGGCACCGACTCGCCGTCGCGCTCGACGCGCGCGTTCGAGCGCACGATGAGGTCGTCCAGGTCGTTGTAGAAGACCTCCGTCCCCACGAACCACTCCGGCCGCGCCTGCCACTCCGCGCCCACGCTGTACTGCAGCGACCGCTTCGCCCCCAGGTCCGGGTTGCCGAATCCCGGCGACGGCTCGTCCTGCACCGGCGGGCTGTGGTAGACGCCCGCGCCGCCCTTCAGCGTCAACGTCTCCGTGAGCGCATAGCGCACCGCCAGCCGCGGGTTCACCGAGCGCTTCACCTCCTGCTGGTCCGTGAAGACGTAGCTCTCCGTGCGCACGCCCGGCACCACCAGCAGGTCCTTGATAGGCCGCCACCGCACCTCCGCCCAGGCGGACGGGTAGTACTGGGTGAACTTCCCGTCGATGTTGATGAGGTCCTCCGTCACCAGCGGCGACGGCGGCTCGCCCTCGCGCGGCGGCTGCTGGATGCTGGCCGTCACCTTCGCCAGGTTCGTCACCACGTCCAGACCGCCCGCCACCGTCACGCTGTCGTTGAAGGCGTACTCCACCGTGGGCCGCAGATACAGGTCCGTGGACGCGATGCGCAGCCCGCGCTCGCCAATCTGGAAGTCCAGGAGGGTGTTGCCGATGAGCCCGTGCGTGTCGAGCGTCAGCTTGCCCTCGCGGAACTGGTGCCGCAGGCGCAGCTGGTTGAAGCCCGTCGTCACGTCCAGGCTGCCATTGACGGACGGGTCGCCGTCCGCCGGCTGATCCAGCAGCAACGCCAGCCGGTCGCGCGACGTCAGCCCCTGCAGCGTGAAGGTGTTGCGGCTGTTCGGCTTCCACACCAGCTTCGCCTGCGCGTCGTAGTAGCGCGGCGCCACCTGGAGGCTGTCGTCGTCGAACGGCACCGCCTTGAGCACCAGGTCGATGTACGAGCGCCGGCCGCCAATGGCGAAGCTCAGCGTGTCCGTGATGGGGCCCTCAATCACCGCGTTGGATTCAATGAGGCTGATGCCCACCGTGGCGTGGTAGCGGTCCGTCCGGGGCTCGCGGCTGCGCACGTTGATGACGCCGCCGGTGATGTCGCCGTAGTACGCGGAGAAGTTGCCGGGCAGGTAGTCCACCGCCTCCAGCAGGTCCGAGTTGTACACGGAGGTGAGGCCACCGAAGTGGTACAGGATGGGGATGCGCAGGCCGTCCAGGAAGACGCCGGACTCCTGGGGGCTGGTGCCGCGGATGACCAGCGCGCCGCCGTTGAACGCGGGCCGCGCCACGCCCGGCAGGTTCTGCACCACCTTGAGCGTGTCACCCTGCGTGCCCGGGATGCGCTGCACCTCCGCCACCGTGATGGTGGTGCGCGTCACCTCCTTGCGCTCGCGGTCGCTTCTCACCACCGTCTCGTACTGGCTGAAGATGCGCTTCTGCACGTAGTACGTGGCCTGCGTGAGCTTGCCCTCTTCAATGGTCTCCTGCGTCTTGAAGCGGTCGTAGTTGCCCAGCACCACGACCACCGGGTGCGTGCCCACGGGGACGCCCCGGAAGGAGAAGCGCCCCTCGCTGTCCGTGACGGCGGAGCGGTCCAGCTCCGTGAGCACCACCTCCGCGCCCACCAGCGGCTTGCGCGTGCCGCGCTCCAGCGCCTGGCCGCTGAAGTTCACCGGGCCCTGCGGCTCCTGGACGCCGCCGTCCGCGGACGGGGCCTCCGGGGGCGGCTCCGGCGCGCGGAAGACGAACTGGTAGGCGTACTGGATGCGCACCGGCGCGGGGACGTTGTCCACCTCCGCGGGCTCGAACTGGAACTGCTTCACCGCCTCCACCGCGGCCTCGTCGAAGCCGTGGCCCGCGGGCTGGGTGATTTCGACGTTCGTGACGGCGCCCGTCTCCGAGATGTCGATGAACATCACCACCGTGCCCTCGAGCTGCTGGGCGGCGGCGTCCGGCGGGTAGGCGGCTTCCACCTGGCGCAGGAGGGCGGGCGGCTTCGTCAGCACGCCCGTGGGAGCGCCAGCATCGCCGGCGGGGGTTCCTGCGTCCGGAGCCTGTGCCACGGCCCCGGTCGCAAGCAATACACAGATGACGCAGAGGAGCGTTCTCATGAAGGGTGCGCGGGTCTCCCGCGCCCCCTCCTAACGCCCCCCGAGGCTCGGGGCGAGCACGATTTCAATGCGCCGGTTCTGGCTCTTGTGCTCCGGCGAGTCGTTGGGCACGAGCGGCTGGTACTGCCCGTAGCCCGCCGCGGACAGCATCGTCGGGTCCACGCCCGAGTCCTGGAGCGACCGCACCACCGCCATCGCGCGCGCCAGGCTCAGCTCCCAGTTGGTGGGGAACTGTCCGCCGCCGGTGGGCACGTCGTCCGTGTGGCCCTCCACGCGCACGATGCGGCCCTGCACCGTCTTGAGCGCGTCGGCGATCTTCACGAGCGCTTCCTGACCTTCCTTGCCCACACGCGCGGAGCCGGACGCGAAGAGGATCTTGTCCTTGAGCTGCACGGTCATCCGGCCCTTCATCTCCGACAGCTCAATCTTGCCGTCGGAGATCTCCTGCTTGAGCGACTGGGCCAGGTTCTCGTACTCGGAGCTCTTCTTCTCCAGCTCCTCCTTCGCCTGCGCGAGCTTCTTGGCGTTGCGCCCCAGCTCGTCGTTGAGCGCGGCCAGCTGCGCGTTCTTCTCCTCCAGGGCGCGGCGCTCGGCCGCGGCGCTGGTGAGGCGGTTCTCGGAGGCTTCCAGGCGCGTCTGCAGCGCGGTCTTCTCCTGCTCCAGCGCGGCCTGCTTCTCCTCCAGCGCCTTGATCTTCGCCTCGGCCGCCGTGCGGGCCGCCTTCTCATCCGTGAGGTTCTTCGTCAGCCCCTCGGCCTCCAGGGCCTTCTCGTTGAACTTCCCCTGCGAGACGCAGCCCGTGGAGAGGGCGACGAGGGCAGCCAGAACCAGACGTGTCCGCATAGGTGCGATTCCTCCTGACAAGGATGTTGGTGGGTCTGAGAGTACCGCGCTCAGACCCGCCGCCTAGGAGAAACGCGCATCCAATTTGAGGCCAAACTTCCCCGCTGGACGAGCGGCCTACTTGGGGAAGATGGGGTGGGTGTCCAGCCAGGAGCTGAAGAGGGCGTCCGCGAAGGGCTTGCCCGGGATGTGGACGCCGCCGGACGCGCCGCCGGAGACGTGGAGGCCGGAGCCGGGCAGGTAGGTGAGGACCAGGTCGTCGCCCTTGCGCACGTCATGGAGGGACGACAGGAGCTTCTCCAGGGACTGGCTGAGGGCGTCCTCGCGCATGGCCGGGTTCTGGCGCAGGCCTTCGCGGAAGCTGCCCACGAGCTGGTCCTTGGTGATGGTGCGCAGGAAGCGGAAGTGCAGGCGTTTCAGGCTGTTGGACGCCACGGCCTCCTTGAAGCAGGAGGGCTCCTCCTCCATGTAGAGGCTCCAGACGTAGATGTTGAAGAAGAGCTTCTTCTTCAGCTCCATGTGGGTGAGCGCGAGCGTGCGCCCCTCCACCTGGAGGGAATCCGGCATGTTGACCCCGCCCGCCTGTCCCGCATGGGCGATACCGCCCACCAGCAGGAGCATCCCCAGCGCGAGCCCTCGCGCCCCCGTCTTCCACGCCGTCCCCATCATCGCCTTCCCCTTCACCCCTGAGTCGGTGATCGCAACGGTGCGCATGCTCTTAAAAACCGCCACCGGCCGCGATCATTGGTTTGTGCACCATTGGACGGCAACGAACGCCCCAAGGCAAGGCTGTTGGGGGCGCAAACGACTCCCCGGCCGGAGGGTGGACGGGGCGGATGGCGCGAGGTGTCACGAAACCCGGGAGCTGGGCCTACTCAGGAAGGGTCGAGCCGCTGCTCCGGGTCATCCCAGGACTCCCGAGAACGTCAGGACGCCGGGAGCCTGCGTGTGCGCGGCGCTCCGGGGCAGCAACACCACGAAGCACGCGCCTCCGTCCGGCGGCGCCTCCACGGAGATCCTGCCGCCGTGCGCCGCGATGATCTGCTTGGAGATGAAGAGGCCCAATCCCAGCCCCCCCGCGTGGCGCGAAGCGATGCCCCGCTCGAACCGGTCGAAGATGCTGTCCCGCTGTGACTCCGGAACCCCGGGGCCGTGGTCCCGCACCTCCAGGCGCACCAGGTCGCCCCGCGCCTCCAGCCGCACCGCCAGCGGCCCTCCCGGCGCGTACCGCATGGCGTTGGTGATGAGGTTCGTCAACACCTGCTCCAGCCGCCGCAGGTCCGCCGCCCACGCCAGCTTCGGCGGGGCCTCCAGCGTCGCCAGACACCCCGTCTGTGCAAGCTGCCCGGACAGCCGCTCCAACACGTCCGACGCGAGCTGCGTCAGGTCCACCTCCTGCACGGCGAGCTCGAACGTGCCCGTCCGGATGCGGGCCACGTCCAGCAGGTCCTCCACCAGGCGCGTCAGCCGGTCCACCTGCACCAGGGACACCTTCAGCGCCCGCGCCAGCCGCTCCGGGTTCGGAGCGCGCCCCTCCACCACGGGCTTCACGTGCCGCTCCGCCATCTGCAATTGCAGCAGCAGGGACGTGATGGGTGTCTTCAGCTCATGCGAGGCGATGGAGAGGAATTCGTCGCGCGCGTTGAGCAGCGCCTCCAACCCCCGTTGGTGCTGCGCCAGCTGCTCCGCGTGCGCGTCCTGCTCCGCCGCCCGCAGCCGCATGGCCGCCATGGTGAGCTGCGCCCGCACGCGGGCCAGCAGCTCCCTCGCCGCGAACGGCTTCGTCAGGTAGTCGTCCGCGCCCAGCTCCAGCCCGCTCGCCGTGGCCTCCTCCCCCGCGCGCGCGGACAGCAGGATGACCGGCAGCGTGCGCAGCGCCTCGTCCGCGCGCAGCTGCTTCACCAGTTGGATGCCGTCCATCACCGGCATCATCACGTCCGACAGCACCAGGTCCGGCCGCGACTCGCGCGCCGAACGGAGCGCCTCCGCCCCGTTCGCCACCGCCGTCACGTCGTAGCGTTGCGACAGGAGGCGGCGCACGTAGTCGCGCATGTCCGCGTTGTCGTCCGCGAGCAGGATGCGCGGCCGCGGCCCGATCTCCACCACCGGTGCCGGAGCGTGCGGCTGCGCGACCGCCCCGGGCAACGGATCCTCCACGCGGTCCACCGACCAGCGCAGCGCCTCCTCCACGAACGCCTCGACCCGGATGGGGTTGGCGGGAGGCCGCTCCGCCTCCGGCGCCGGCAACGCCTTCGAGAAGCCACGCCCGAACGGCACCCGGACGCAGAAGGTGGCCCCCTGCCCCTCCACGCTCTCCACCTCCACCGAACCGCCGTGGAGCTTCGCCAGGTCGTGCACGAGCGCGAGCCCGATGCCGCTGCCCTCGTGCGTGCGCCCCCGGGCCTCCTTCACCCGGTGGAAGCGCTGGAACACCTTGCCCAGCTCCGCCTCCGGGATGCCGATGCCCGTGTCCCGCACCGACAGCCGCGCGAAGCCGCCCTCCCGCTTCAGCTCGACGCGGATCTCCCCGGCGTGCGTGAACTTGAACGCGTTCGACACGAGGTTGAGGACGATCTTCTCCCACATGTCCCGGTCCACGAAGACCGGCTCCCCGAGCGGCTCCGCGTCCACCACCAGCCGCATGCCCGCGCGCTCGATGGCGGAGCGGAACGCGCTCGCCGCGTCGCGGGTGAGGACGGACAGGTCCGTGGGCTCCACGGTGGCCTGGGCGCGGCCCGCCTCGATGCGGGAGAAGTCGAGCAGCGCGTTCACCAGCTTGAGCAGCCGCAAGGCATTGCGGTGCACGACCTCCAGCTCCCCGCGCGCGCCCTCCGGCAACGCCCCGCGCAGCCCCGCCAGCAGGTCCTCCACCGGCCCGAGCATCAACGTCAGCGGCGTGCGGAACTCGTGGCTCACGTTGCTGAAGAAGGCCGTCTTCGCCTGGTCTATCTCCGCGAGCGCCTCCGCCCGGCGCCGCTCCGCTTCATAGGCCCGCGCGTTCCCGAGCGCCGCGCTCACCGCCCCGCTCAGCATCTCCACGAAGGCGCGATAGAGGTCGTTCAGCGGCAGGCGCTGACTCACGCCGATGACCAGGTACCCGAGCGGCGATTCCACGCCCGCGACCCGCACCGGCAACACGAAGGACGTCTTCACCGGCTCCGGGTAGGGCCCCGCGACGACCGGGCCGAAGCGGGCCTCCAGGTCCGTGACCGGCTCCACCCGGCCGCTCGTCGCCGTCCGCGCCAGCGGCCACGTGGCGTCGTCCGCGGGGTCCTCGAGGCGGACGACCTCCGGCGCGAACGGCGTTCCGGCCTGGGTCCCACATACGCCCTGGAGCCGGGCCTCGGTGCCATCCGGGGACGTCAGGTAGAGCAGCGCGAAGGGCAGGTCGAAGGCGTACTCCCCCAGCGTCGCGAGCAGCAGGGCACACGCCTCCTCGAACACCAGCGCCTGTCCCGCGCTGTCGGCGATGTCTCGCAGGGCCCGCGTCCGCCGCTCGGCGAGCATCGTGGGCGTCGTCTCCGTCACCGGGTGGAAGAGGCCCACCACCTTGCCGGACTCGTCGCGGATGGGGCTCAGCGAGAAGGTGAAGAACGTCTCCTCGGGATAGCCGTTGCGCTCCAGGAACATGCGCTGGTTCTCGAGGTAGGACGTCTCCCCGGCGAGCGCGCGCTCGAACGGCTCGCGGAGGGCTGACCAGGCGGAGGCCCAGGTGACCCGGTAGCTCTCCCCCATCGCGCGCGGGTGCACCGCGCCGCACAACACGCGGTAGCCCGCGTTGTAGATCTGGTTGTGGCCCTCGCCCCAGATGATGTTGATGGGGAAGTTCGACGCGAGGCACAGGCTCACCGTCGTGCGCAGGCTCTGGGGCCACGACTCGATGGGCCCCAGGGGAGACTTCGACCAATCGAGTGAGGCGATGAGGGCGGCCATCTCGCCTCCGCCTGCAAGCCATTCGAGCTTCCCGGGGAGCGGCGCCATCGTGAGGAGATAAGTACCCTGGTACGAGCCATCAAGGCGGAAGACCGATTCTCGGGCGGTTGGACCGTCCGTCACCCAACGGTCCCCCACGCAGGGAAGCCGGCGTAGTCTCCCCGCCCATGAGCGCTTCCGCCCCGCCCCAGGTCCACTTCCGCACCTGCAATCTCTGTGAAGCCATGTGCGGCGTGCGCATCGAGGTGGCGGACGGGCGCATCACGTCCATCAAGGGAGACGCGGAGGACCCCTTCAGCCGGGGCCACATCTGTCCCAAGGCCGTGGCGCTGCGCGACCTGCACGAGGATCCAGACCGGCTGCGCCACCCCCTGAAGCGCACCGCCTCCGGCTGGGAGCGCGTGTCCTGGGAGGACGCCTTCCGCGACATCAGCCAGCGGCTCCATGACCTCCAGAAGGAGCACGGGCCGAACACCGTGGGCGCGTACCTGGGCAACCCCAACGTCCACAACCTGGGCGCGATGATGTTCGGGCCCATGCTGCTCCGCGCGCTGCGCTCCCGGAACAGGTTCTCCGCCACCTCCGTCGACCAGCTCCCCCACCAGCTCGCGGCCCACTTGATGTTCGGCCACCAGCTGCTGGTGCCCATCCCGGACATCGACCGCACGCGGTACATGCTCGTGCTGGGCGCGAACCCGCTCGCGTCCAATGGCAGCCTGATGACGACGCCAGACGTGCGGGCCCGGCTGCGCGCCATCCAGGAGCGCGGGGGCAAGGTCGTGGTCATCGACCCGCGCCGCACGGAGACGGCTGCCATTGCCGACCAGCACGTCTTCATCCGCCCTGGCACCGACGCGCTCGCCCTCCTCTCCCTGCTGCACGTCGTCCTGGAAGGCAACGAGGGGAACGCGCACCGCATGGGCCGGCTGGCGGCGTTCGTGGACGGGCTGGACACCGTGGTGCCGCTCGCCCGGGACTTCCCTCCGGAGCGCACGGCCCCGCACACGGGCATCGCGCCGGACGTGCTTCGCGGCATCGCGCGGGACTTCCTCGCCGCGGACGGGGCCGTCTGCTACGGGCGCGTCGGGGTGTCCACGCAGCCGTTCGGCTCGCTCTGCCAATGGCTCATCAACGTCCTCAACATCGTCACCGGCAACCTGGACCGCGAGGGCGGCGCCCTCTTCACCCTGCCCGCCTTCGACCTCATCGGCGGGCCTCGCGCGTTCGGCGTCAGCCCCGGCAGCCATGGCCGCTGGAAGAGCCGCGTGCGCGGCCTGCCGGAGTCCTCCGGGGAGCTGCCCGTCGCGGCGCTCGCGGAGGAGATCCTCACCCCGGGCGAGGGCCGCATCCGCGCGCTCATCACCGTGGCCGGCAACCCCGTGCTCTCCACGCCCAATGGCACGCAGCTGGACACCGCGCTGGGCCAGCTGGACTTCATGGTGAGCGTGGATCCGTACCTCAACGAGACCACCCGCCACGCGCACTACATCCTGCCGCCCGCGTCCCTGCTGGAGCGCGGACACTACGACCTGGTCTTCCACGTGCTCGCGGTGCGCAACACGGCGAAGTACTCGCCGCCGGTGTTCCCCGCCGGGCCTGACTCACGGCAGGATTGGGAGATCCTCCTGGAGCTCCAGCACCGGCTGGAGACCCTGCGCAAGGGGCGGAGCGTCCGCGCGCTGCTCCAGCACCAGGCCCTCAAGCGGCTGGGGCCGGAGCGCCTCCTCGACCTGGGCCTTCGCATGGGGCCCTATGGCACACGCTTCCATCCGCTCAAGCAGCACGGCCTGTCGCTCGCGAAGCTGCGCGCCGCGCCGCATGGCATCGACCTGGGCCCGTTGAAGCCCAGCCTGCCCGGCCGGCTGCGCAACCGCTCCAAGCGCATCCAGCTGGCGCCGGAGCTGCTCGTCGCGGATGTGGCCCGGCTCCGCGCCGCGTTCCCGGATGACGCGGCGCCTCGCGAGGGCGAGCTGCTGCTCATCGGCCGGCGGCACCTGCGCGACAACAACTCGTGGATGCACAACGTGCCGGGGCTGGTGAAGGGCCGCCCCCGCTGCACGCTGATGATCCACCCGGATGATGCCTCCCGCCTGGGCCTCGCCGAAGGCGGCAGCGCCACCGTCCGCTCACGCGTGGGAGAGGTCACCGTGCCCGTCGCCGTCACCGCCGACGTGATGCCCGGCGTCGTCAGCCTGCCGCATGGCTACGGCCACCAGCGCCCAGGCATCCGCCAGCAGGTCGCCAGCGCGCATGCGGGCGCCAGCATCAACGACCTGACGGATGATCAGGCGCTGGACCTCGTCAGCGGCAACGCCGCATTCAGCGGGACACCGGTCCAGGTCCGACCTGCCTGAGCCCCAAACACCCGGAAGGTACACCGCTGGTCTGCTGCGGTTCCTCGAAACCTGTCCGACTGTCGGACAAGTTCATCCGCCCGGATGGGGCGGAGGCGCTCCCGCCACGGCTCTCCAAAACCTGTCCGACTGTCGGACAAGATCATCCGCTCGGATGGGGCGGAGGCTCTCCCGCCACGGTTTTCCAAAACCTGTCCGACTGTCGGACAGGTTTCCGCCGCGTGGGTGGAGCGGACGCCCCCGGCCCCTGTTCCCAGAACCTGTCCGACTGTCGGACAGGTTCGTGGGGTGCTCCGCCGACGGGCGCCCCCCGTAGGGTTCTCACCTTCTCAATCCATGTGGACGGGCTTCATGTCCGCGGGGTTAGCGGTACACCGGCGCGGGCAGCACGGGCGGCACCACCGGCGCGGCGGCCGACACCTTCGCCTTGGCACGCCACACCAGCGGCGTGAGGGCCCCCACCAGCACGAACACCGCCTGCACCGTGTGCGCGAGCAGCGCGATGGACATGGCCTTCGCGGCCGTGGTCCCCATCACTCCCGCCGCCAGCGAGAACATCCCGTCCGTCACGCCCACCTGTCCGGGCACCAGCGAGCCCATGGCCAGCGCCACCAGGTAGAGCCCCTGCGTGAAGAGCGCCTGCACCACCGTCGCGTCGATGCCCACCGCGTGCGCCAGCACCGCGTACTGCATCACCTGCAACACCCGGCTGCCCAGGAACGCCATCATCGGCCGCCACGGACACAGCCCTCCGGCGCACACCGACGCCTGGAACGCCTCCGCGTGCGTGCCCCACTTCCCGCACCGCCCGCGCATCCACGCGCCCAGCCGCTTCGCCCGGAGCGCCGCGCGCACGCCCAGCGACGCGAGCAGCAACACGAAGCCGTGCACCAGCATCGCCACCGTGAACGCGCTCCAGCCCGTCATCGCGTAGGCCGCCAGCGCGCACGGGAAGGAGATGAGCCCTCCGGCGCCCAGCGACGCCGACTGCGACGTGGCCGCAGCCGCAGCCGCAGCCGCGCCTCCGGTGTAGGGCGTCAGCATCGTCGCCTTCGTCGCCTCCGCCGCCGTCCGGCCCGCGGGCGCCATGCTCGACACCGCGGTGCCAATCAACTGCGCGCGCACCAACACCGACAGGGGCACCTGCCCGGAGCGGGCGCCGTAGGCCAGGCGCGTCGCCGTGGCGTCGCAGGCCTGCCGTCCCATTTCGAGGAACACCACCCAGGGGAGCAGCGGCAGCGCGTCCGCGAGCGTGGTCTTCAGCTCACCGGCGCCCGCCTTGTGCACCAGGGTGGCCAGCATGCCCAGGCCCCCCATCGCGAACACCGGTTTGAGCACCGTCAGCAGCCGGCGTCTCCAGACGCACGGTGCGGCGGAAAGCCCCTCCCCGACGACGGCCCCCGGCCCGGCCAGGGCCCCTTCGCGGTGCACGTTGCTCACACTCGCCCTCCTCGCCCGTCCCCACCCACCCCACCGAGGGGCCCATTTCAGAACCTGTGCAGCCCCCACCGTCATGGCGAGGCCCGATCGTCGACGGTCGTCAGCCTCCTTCCTCTCGCGTCCGCGGGTGGACAGAGCGCCATGCCCTCGGGGCGACGAATGCAGGCGGGGTGGATCCATCCACCCGTGGATGCACCCCGCGCATGGGCGGCAACGCACGCTCGGCAGCAGGACGGAAGGCGGTTAGGGTGACGCCGCCTTCACAGCGCGGGAGCAATGCCATGAAAGCAGTGCGCTTCTCGGCCTTCGGGCCGCCCCCCGACGTCGCCCAGGTGGTGGAGGAGTCGCCTGTGCCATTGAAGCCCGGTGAGGCACGGCTCGCCGTGCTCGCCACGCCCATCAACCCCTCCGACCTGCTCACCCTCTCCGGCGAATACGGCGTGCTGCCCAAGCTGCCCGCCACGCCCGGCAACGAGGGCGTGGGCCGCGTGGTGGAGGTGGCCGGCTCCGACGCTGTGTCCGTGGGCGACCTCGTGTTCCTGCCCCTGGGCTCGGGCACCTGGCGCACCCACCTCACCGCGCCCGCCGCGCAGCTCTTGCCCGTGCCGCCGGGCCTGGACCTGCTCCAAGCGAGCATGCTGCTCATCAACCCGCCCACCGCCTACCTGATGCTGCGCCAGTTCGTGACGCTCCAGCCCGGCGAGTGGGTGGTGCAGAACGCCGCCAACTCCGCGGTGGGCCGCTACCTCATCACCCTGGCGCAGGTGATGGGCCTGAAGACCGTCAACGTCGTGCGCCGTCAGACGCTGGCCGACGAGCTCAAGGCCCAGGGCGCGGACGTGGTGCTGCTGGACACGGATGAGCTGCCCCAGCAGGTGCGCGCGGCCACGGGCGGCGCGAAGGTGCGGCTGGGCATCGACGCGGTGGGCGGCGACTCCGCCCGCAGGGTGGGCGACTGTCTGACGACGGGCGGCGTGCTGGTGAACTACGGCGCCATGAGCGGCAAGGGCCCCATGCTGTCCGCGGCGGCCAGCATCTTCAAGGACGTCACCCTGCGCGGCTTCTGGCTGACGCGCTGGCTGCGCGACGCCCCTCGCGAGGAGCAGAACGCCACGCTCGCGCGGCTGGCGGAGCTGATGGCGGTGGGCACGCTGCAGGCGCCCGTGGACGGCACCTATCCGCTGGAGCGCATCCAGGACGCGGTGAAGCGCGCGCTGGAGCCGGGCCGCAACGGGAAGATCCTGCTCACCCCCAACCCCGCGGCGTGAAGCACCCGCCGCTCACATGAAGGAACGACGACCATGAAGCGAGTCGAAGGCAAGGTGGCCCTGGTGACCGGCGGCGCGGGGGGCCTGGGCGCCGCGTCCGCGAGGATGCTCGCGCGCGAGGGCGCGAAGGTGGTGGTCACCGACCGGCGCGAGGCCGAAGCCCGCGCGGTGGCGGAGGAGCTGGGCGACGCCGGGCTGTTCGTCCCGCTGGACGTCACCCGCGAGGACCAGTGGGTGAGCGCGCTGGCGCGCACGGTGGAGAAGTTCGGGCGGCTGGACGTGCTCGTGAACAACGCGGGCATGGGCATCGTGAAGGACATCGAGGAGATGTCCCTGGACGAGTGGAAGCTCGTGCACTCCGTCAACCTGGACGGCGTCTTCCTGGGCTGCAAGCACGGCATCCGCGTGATGCGGGAGTCCAGGTCCCAGGGCTCCATCATCAACATCTCCTCCATCGCGGGGCTGGTGGGCGTGCCGCAGTTCCCCGCGTACTGCTCCAGCAAGGCCGGCGTGCGCATGCTGTCCAAGTCCGTGGCGCTGCACTGCGCGTACAAGGGCTACGGCATCCGCTGCAACTCCATCCACCCGGGCTACGTGGAGACGGCCATGGTGGAGGCGCTGGCCCAGGCCGGCGGTCAGGCGGACAAGACGCGCGCGCGCATGCTCAAGGGCATCCCCGCGGGCCGCTTCGGCGAGCCGGACGACGTGGCCAACGCCGTGGTGTACCTGGCGTCGGACGAGTCCAAGCTGATGACCGGCGCGGAGATGGTCCTCGACGGCGGCGCCACCGCGCAGTAGCGCGTCAGGCCCACACGGCGGCGCCCGGGGACTTCATTCCCAGGGCGCCCCGAGCAGCTCCCCGAAGCGCATCCCCAGCTCCAGGCGGCCCACCATCGCCTGACCCCAGGCGTTGGCCTGCGCGGCCCAGGTGGCGGGCGTGAGCCCCAGGGTTTCGAAGAGCTTCATCACGTCCCCGCCCCGCTGCATCGCCTTGATCATCCGCGCGTAGTCCACGAGCGTGGGGAAGGCCGTCTCCGGGAAGACCACCTCGCGGTCCACGGGCTTGAGCGGCACGCGGGGCTGGAGCGTGGACAACAGCAGCTGGGCCTGCACGCGGGCCGTCAGCTCCTGTTGCTCGCGCTCCACGGCCTGCTGGGCCGCGCGCGCTTCGGCGTCGCGGCGGGCGGCCTCGGCGCGGCGTTCCTGGTCACGGCGGCGGGACTCGGCCACCTGGCGGTCGATTTCGCGCTGGCGCTCGCGCTCCTGGTTCTCGCGCCTGCGCTCGCGGCGCTCCCGCATCATCCGCAGCGCGCCGTGCGTGTCGTCCAGGAAGTCGCGGTGGATGTTCGACTCCTCCGGCGGGGACGGCGTGGCGAGCACGCGCTTCTCGAAGGCGGGCAGCCACGCCTCGAAGTGGTCCAGCTCCGCGTCCAGCGCCGGGAGGACGGCCTCGTCGCGGGACTCCAGCCCGTTGCGCAGCGCCATGGCGCCCTTCGACACTGAGAGGGACGCGGTGCGCGGGCGCGTGCCCACCAACTCCTCCGCCGCGTCCCAGAGGGCGCGCAGCCGCCGTGGTAGCGCGTCCACCGGCGCGTCGTCCAGCAACCGCCGCGTCTGCTCATAGAGCCCCTCCGGATCCACGCGCCACCAGGACTGGAAGCGCGCGAGGACGTCCGGCTCCACCTCGCACTGGTTCTCCCAGAGGCGGTCGCGCCAGCCGGCGAAGGCGGTGAGCAGGTCGCCTCGCTCCGCGGGATGGGATTGGAAGCGCCGCCAGACGGCTTCGACGAGCACCTCACGGCCGGACAGGGAGCTCCAGGAGCGAACCACGCGCGACAGCGGAGCCACCAGCAGGTGCTGGCCCGGTCCCTCCCAGACGGCCATCAACAGCCGGCCCGCGTGCCCCGGGTCGGGGTGCTTCTCCTCGTGCCGGTGGTCAGGCACCAGGCCCAGGTTCCGCGCCCGCGAGGGAAACATGATCAACGCTTCCAGCAGGGTCTCGCCGCTGGACGTGTCGCGGGCCCAGTCGTTCAGCCGCCGCTGTTCGTCCACGCCCGAGTGGTGGAGGAAGCGCGCGAACGCGGAGTCACCGAAGCACGCGGTGCGGTCCTTCGCCGCGCCCCGGTCGAGGGCGTGCACGGTCTCCTCCAGGAAGGCCCACATCGCCTCGGCCTCCTCCTCTTCCGGGGCCTCGGGGTCGTTGTGGGGAGGCGTGGCGGCCCACTCGAAGAAGTCCAGCGCTGTCTGGGCGGGCAGGTCGCGAAGGACCGAGCGCGCCCAGCGGGCCCATTGCTGTTGGCCCTCCAGGCCCCACGCACGGAAGGGGCGCTGCTTCGCGAAGGACAACAGCTCGCCCGCGAGCGAGCCCACCGTGCGCAGGGACACGGTGAGCAGTGCGTCCAGGGCGCCCTCGGGAAGGGGCGAGGGGAGCTCGCGAAGGACCTCCTTCGCGAAGGCCGCGTCGCCGTCCTGCCGCAACCGCGCGAGCAGCCGGCGTGAGCCCCACTGGCTCAGGATGCGCCGCGCGAAGCGGGCGGTGCTGGCGTCAGCGGAGTCCAGCGCCTGGAAGACCTCCATCTCGTCGTGAAGGCACAGGGCGCACTCGAAGCGGACGTCGGCGTCATTGCCATACAGACCCCGGTGGAGCGCGGCGGAGACCCCCTCCGGCGTCACCTCCCGCGACACCCGCGACCAGGCGACGGCGGCGCACGAGGACAGCTCCGGCACGTCGAGCACGCCCAGGGCGAGAATGCGGATCCGCTCGCGCTCCTCGGGGCTCAGCCGCGGCGGAAGGCCGTTGCGCCAGCGCGTCATCGCGAGCATGGCCTCCACCGCCACGCGGCCCTCGCCGTGCAGCAGCTGGTTGCTCACGGCGAAGCGGGCCTCCCGCGCCCCGGTGCCCTGGTGCACGCAGGCGAGCGCGGCCAGGAGGCGCAGGGTCGGATCCGGGGCCTTGTCCGCCAGCCACTCCAGCGAATCCGGCATGGGGCTGAAGGGCGCGAGCATCTCCTCCAGGGCCGACTCCTCGATGGGCAGTATCAGCGCCCAGGCGTCCTCCAGCTCCCGCGCGAAGCCGCGCTGCACGAGGTGGGACTCGATGCGCCGGGCGTCCTGGGCCAGGTACAGCACCGCGCCCCACTGCCGTGCGTAGCGCGCCTCCAGCACGGCCACCTGCGAGGGCTCCAGCGCGGCGGTGCGGGCCGCCAGGGCGAAGCGGTCCACGCCGGACTTCGACAACGCGCGCGCGGAGCCATAGCGCTCCGGCGCAATGGCACCACAGAGGCAGTGCGGGCACGCGGCGTCAGGAGGGATGAAGCGGATGCACCCGGGGCAGCGAACCTCCGCGCCCTGGCGCACGCCGCTGTCGAGCAGGGCGGACATGCCCCGTGTCTACCCCGGCCCGGGGGCTTCGCGCATCCCGGGTCAAGGCAACCGCCGGGCGTGCCCATGCCATCCGGATGTCTTTTCAGGGAGACACCTGGGCGCATTGGACGGGGAGAGCGCGCTCGTGACGGACGGTGGGACGGGCATTGGCTTCGACGCGGGTGCCAGGAGGGCGGTAGAAACAGGCCCCGATGAGTACGCCAGACGAAGCGCGTCGCGCGCTGGAGGCCGTGTACCAGCGCGTGGAGGCGCGCGCGGCCGACATCTCCGGCACCCATGACTGGTGGCCCTGCCGCCGTGGCTGTGACCACTGCTGCCGCCACCTGGCCGCGCCGCTCCCGCTCACCGAGCTGGAGTGGCGCTACCTGGAGGAAGGGCTCCAGCGGCTCCCAGCGGAGGCACGCGAGGAGATTCGCACCCGGGTCGAAGCCCTGGCCCGGCAGGAGACCCGCCCGTACACCTGCCCGCTGCTCGACCGTGAGACAGGAGCCTGCCGCGTCTACGCACACCGGCCGCTGGTGTGCCGCGCGTATGGCTTCGCCGCCGCGCGCGACGGCGGCCTCTTCTGCCACTTCATCCTGGAGCTGGTGGAGAAGCACGGCGACGCGGACATCGTCTGGGCCAACCAGGACGCACTGGAGGACGCAGTGGCTGGGCTGAGCGGCTCCACACGTCCACTCCCCGAGTGGTTCGCGCGGAGCCAGCGCCAGGAGCCGTGAGCCTCCGGATGCGCAATCACATCCATGGCCTGCTCACCACGAAGCCGCTGGAGCGTGTGTTCGAAAAGCTCGTTACCCACGCGGCCACGGGTTTCACGCTCCCGGAATACATCTGAAGCCATGGAACCCCTGCGCTTGATGACATAGAACGCCGGGCCCCTGGCCACGCAGGGTGTGTCCAGGGGCCATTCATCCAGCAACGGGAGTCGACATGAAGAAGACGGGAATGATGTGGGGGTTGTGTGTCGCGATGGGTCTGTCCACCATCGGCTTCGCCGGTGAGAGGTTCAGCGCTTCGGTCTTCATCAACACCACGACCCGCGCATTCAGCGGGAACCTGGGGACGGCCCGCAACGGCTCGGACTTCGTGTCGTACCTGTGGTGTGCTTCCACCGGCTCAGGGGTCGGCTGGTGCCACGCGAAGGATGCCTCCGGCGTCACCGCGAGCTGCGTGACCACCGACGCGGGGATGCTCGAGACGATCCGCTCGCTGAACTCGGATTCGAACCTGCAGGTCCTCTACGACAACACGGGGCTCTGCACGTACATCTACGTCGCCACCGGCTCCCACTTCGAGACCAAGGGCCCCTGAGCGTCCCGCGTTGAAGGCAACCCGCGCCATGACTCCACTCAGCCGCACGCTCGTCGTGCTCAACCTGATGTTCTTCGGCGCGGGGCTTGCCCTCTTCGTGCAGGGTCAGCGCGCGTCCTCCAGCGCCCGGGAGGTCGAAGCCCGGTTGGAGCGGATGGAGGGGCGCATCAATCAGTTGCTCGCGCAGCGCCAGGGTCCCGCCGTGGCGTTGTCCGGTGCGCCCTCCCCGGCGCCCGCGCTGCCCGCGGACCTGGACGTCCGCGTCGAGCAGGCAGTCACCCGCGCGTTGCAGGCCCACGCCTCCAGCGCCGCGCCCCGGGACACTCCCGCGCCGAGGGAGCCCCCCGCGCCGAACGCGCGGAACGCCGAAGCCTGGGCCCGCGGCAACGAGGTGGTGGACCGGGCGCTCTCCGACCGCCGGTGGGGTGAGGCGCAGGCGCGCGAGCTGGCGGCGTCCGTGCCCCTGCTCACGCAACAGCAGCAACTGGACCTCCTGCGCCGGCTCAGCGTGGCCATCAACGAGGGCCAGCTGAAGGTGGAGACGCGCGGCCCGCTCTTCTGAACGGAAGCGGTGCGGCGATGCGGTGAGAGCCCCGCCCCGCGTTCAGGGAGCGGGCTGCGTGGGCACCTTCAGCTCCCCGGAGATGATGCGGGCCCGGAGCGCGTCCACCGTGCGCAGCGCCTCCGCCTTGCCGGGGAAGTCCAGCCGCACGGGCGCCAGCCCCACGCCTCCCTCCTTCAAGCCGAGCGAGACGTTCCCGCCCTGGAGGCGCCCCTGGCGCTGCTCGCGGATGGCCTCGTACACGACCAGGTCCACGTGCTTCACGACGGCGGACAGCACCGCCTGCGGCGCCAGGTGGGACGGGTCGGAGTCCACGCCAATGACATACACGGCCTTGCCCGCCTCGCGCGCCTCCTTCACCGCCTGGATGGCGCCCAGGCCGTCCACGCCGGCCGCCGCGAAGACGACGTCCGTGTCCTTGAGCAGCAGGTCCTGCCCCACCTGCTTGCCCAGGGCGAAGTCCGTGAAGCTGCCGGTGTAGGTGACCACCACCTTGGCGCTCGGGTTCGTCGCGGCCACGCCGGCCCGGAAGCCCGCCTCGTAGCGCTGCACCAGGGGAATCCTCATCCCGCCTACCATGCCCACCCGGCCCGTCTTCGTGGCCAGTCCGGCCAGGGCGCCCGCGAGGAAGCAGCCCTCCTCCTCGCGGAACACCACCGTGCGCACGTTGGGCAGCGTGATGACGCGCCCCTGCGCGTCCAGCAGCGGGCTGTCCACCAGCAGGAAGGGCAGTGACGGGTTGCGCCGGGCCACCGCCTCCACGGCGTTCTCCAGCATGAAGCCCACGCCCATCGCCATGGACACGTGCTGATCCGCGAGCAACTGGAGGTTCGGCTCGTAGTCCTCCGCCACGCGGCTCTGGAGGACCACCGGCGTGATGCCCAGCGGGGTCAGCTCCTGCGCGCGCGAGGCCAGGTCGGGCCCCAGCGAGGCCTGCCGCTCGGAGAGGGAGGCCTCCTGGTAGCCGGCCTTCTCGTACTTCTTCCCCGCGGCCCACAGCTCCAGCCCGCGCAGGGCGGAGTCGTTGAAGGCCTGGTCGCCCCGGCCTCCCAATCCCAGCACCAGTCCGATGGTGGGCGTGGGAGGCGCGGCGGGCGCCTCCTTCTTGCAGCCGGTGGAGGCCGCCAGCAGACACAGGACGAAGGAGACGATTCGGCGGTGCGGGCTCATCACACCGCCAAATGTATCACGCCCCCCGGGCTGCTTCCGGGCCGGGGCTCAGGGGAAGGCCTGGCCAATCCAGCTGCCCTGGTTGTAGTGCACGTTGGGCTGGGCCATCAGCCCGACGCTGCTCGCGGCCTCGAACAGCACGACGATGTCCGAGCCACCGAACTGGAAGTAGGCGAACTCCTCGCCCTTGTGCAGCTTCTTGCCGACCTCCGCGGTCATCACCACGGAGGACACCTGCGCCATGCCGATGGGCAGCACCGCCACCAGGCCCGTGGGCGTGTCCAGCACCAGCAGGCCGCGCGCCTGCGCGAACTGGTAGCCCGTGCCGTCCTCCGCATCCATCCGGCGCGCCGCGTGGAGCCGGTGCGTCCCGTCCGCGTCCCGCGCCGCCACGACGTCCAGGTACACCTGCCCGTGAATCACGCGCGACTCCAGCACCCGGCCGGGCAGCGGCACATGCAGGCGGTGGTAGTCCGTCGTGTTGAGGAAGCTGTGCATGAAGACGCCACCCCGGAACCGCTCGCGGTAGGGGCTGCCCTCCAGCAGCTCCATGACGGACCAGGTGAGGTTCTTCACCGTGATGGTGGACTTCTCGTTGATCTGCCACCAGCCCACGAAGGTGGAGTCCGCCGGAGAGACAATCACCCGGTCATCCCCGATGGACGCGATGGGCCGCATGCCCGGCTTGTAGTTGCGGGCGAAGAACTGGTTGAAGGTCTTCCAGCCGCTGGGGGCCTGCATGTACTCGGACATGTTGTAGGCCGGGGCGTCATAGAACGTGCGCAGCGACTCCGGCGTGAGCGACTCCGGCGTGTCCAGGAAGCGCCCCCACGCGTCGGCGTACGCCACCATCCACCGGGAGAGCTCCGTCAGCTCCGGCGCCCGCTGGCTCGGGACGATGTGGTTCTGGAGCTCGCGCACCGGCTTCTGGTCCAGGAAGAAGTAGAACTCGCAGATGTGATTGTAGATGTGCCGGCCGTTGGACGTTTCGGAGGGCACCCACTCCAGCAGGCCGCTCATCCACTGGAGGTAGCCGTCCAGGTTCTCGATGTGGCGGATGGCGGGGATGTCGTAGCGCCGGGCGTCCTGGATGGCCTGGGTGAAGCGGCCCTCCCAACCGTTCCGGGCGATGAGCTGCTTCAACTCCTGGACGACGGGCTGCAAGGGCTTGTCATGGGGGTGCATGGGCTCTCCTTCAGGAATACAGCGCGTAGACCGACGCCCCCGCCAGGAGCAGCGCGGGAGGAATGGAATACAGACAGACGCGGTCCAGGGTCCGGGTGAACCGCAGGCCGCGGGCCTCGTGCTCCGTGCCCTGGGTGCGCTTGAGCACCTGGTGCACGCAGAGGCTCTCCGCCACGATGAGGAACAGCACCGCCTGGCCCCCGAACATGAAGTAGTCCATCACGCACAGGTAGGCGATGCGCGGCAGCACGGTGCAGGCGATGTAGTTGTGCGCGATGACCGCCAGCAGCGCGGTGATGCAGATGCCGCTGCGCTCCCCCAGGCTCTCCGGGTCCAGGAAGAACACGACGCAGGGGGCCAGCACGAGCAGCAGCAGGACCAGGATGAGCTTGAAGACGTAGTACTGGGGACGCCGCTCGACGTGGAGGGTGATGTTGAAGCGCGAGTAGCCGACGTCGTCGAAGAAGGTGTAGCGGTGCGTCTCGGTCCCGACGCGGACGCCGTGGAGCTCCCACTCCGACGGGCCGCTGGAGGCGAGCTCCAGGACGTCGTCGCCATGAAGCGGCGCGCTGCACTCCGCCAGCGACTCCGCCCCCTGGAGCGGCGCCCCCACGCGCTCATGGACCAGGACCAGCTCCTCCCGGGCGTGCTGGAAGTCCTCGATGAGGATGGGCAGGTCCTGTTCGTCGAAGGGGAACCTGCGCAGGTCCAGCTTGCTGGCGAGCGTGACCCGGTAGCGGTTCACCGTCTGCACGACGCCGGGCGCCACCAGCTGATAGCTGTCCTCTTCCAACTGCTTGGACACGCTCCTGGCGTTGATGATCTCCAGGTTCGGGCGCCACGCGGGAGGCGCGTCCAGGTTGCCGAGCGGCGCGTCGGCGAGCGTGGGGTCGTACCAGCGCAGCCGCATGTAGAAGTCCGCGTCGAAGGTCTCGTTGACGTCGTCCACGGTGCTCAAGCCGGACAGCGCGAAGCTCACGTAGACCTTGCGCGGCCCGGCCCCTGGCGGCGCCTCCACCGCGCCCGCCCGGGGGGACAGGAGCAGGCCCAGACAGAGCAACATTCCCCAGAGCCGGTGGGCTGCCTCCACCGACCCGCTGCGGCATGCGTGCATGCTCCCGGTGGGTGCATGCGATATGCCGCCTTCAGGACAGACCGCCTGCGCGGTCCCTCGCCCCTGCCTGCGCGGACGGCGGCCCGGGGGCGCGTTCCCGTGGGACGCGGGCTGCGTCCCCGCGCGACGCGGCGATACGCTGTCCGCCATGACCTACCAACGCGCCCCGGTGAAGGCTCCGCGACTCTCTGGCATGGCCCTCAAGGCCATGGTGAACACGCTGGAGCGGGGCGGCATGGGCCCGGCGCTGCTGGAGAAGTTGATGCGGGACAGCGGCATCGAGCAGTGGCGCGAGCTGTCCGCGGGCGACGCCCCGCCCATCCAGTACCCGCTGCCCCCGGGCGCTCCAGCCACTGAAACACAGACACCCGTGGAGCAGGCCGCGCGCGCCGCCGCCGCGTCGCCCGTGGAGTCGAAGCGGGAGACGGTGGCGGCGTTCGCTCGCGCCTACCGGGACGGGGGCACCGACCCGGTGGCCGTGACGAGGAAGGCCCACGAAGCCATTGAACGGCTGGACGGCGGCGCGGACCGCCTGGGCCTCTTCATCGCTCGCAAGCCGGAGGAGGTGCTGCGGGCGGCGGAGGCGTCCGCGGAGCGGCTGCGCGCGGGCGTGCCCTTGAGCGTGCTCGACGGCGTGCCGGTCGTCATCAAGGACGAGCTGGACCTGGCGGGCTTCCCCACGACGCTGGGCACCACGTTCCGCACCGAGCCGGCCCGGACCGACTCCACCGTCGCCGCGCGCCTCAAGGCCGCGGGCGCCGTCATCCTGGGCAAGGCCAACATGCATGAGATTGGCATCAACCCCATCGGGTTGAACCCGCACCACGGCGCCGCGCGCAACCCGTGGAACCGGGGCCACATCACCGGCGGCAGCTCCAGCGGCTCCGGCGCCGTGGTGGCGGCGGGCCTGTGTCCGGCGAGCATCGGCGCGGACGGCGGCGGCTCCATCCGCATCCCCGCCGCGCTGTGCGGACTCGTCGGGCTCAAGGCCACCTGGGGCCGCATCCCGGAGACGGGCGTGCCGCCGCTGTGCTGGAACGTGGCGCACGTGGGCCCCCTGGGCCTCACCGTCGATGACGTCGCGGCGGTGTATGCGATTGTCGCGGGGACGGACGGGCACGACGTCGCCTCCCGGCAGCAGCCCCCGCACCACCTGTCCGGCTACGAGGACGGGGCGCTGAAGGGCGTCCGGCTGGGCCTCTGCACGCCATACTTCGAGGACGCGGAGCCGGACGTGGTGGCGCGCTGCCGCGAGGCCGTACGCGCCCTCACCGACGCGGGCGCCACGGTGGTGGAGCTTCCCGCGCCGGACCTGAACACCATCCTCTGGACGCACAGCTGCATCATCCTGAGCGAGATGGCGGAGGCGATGCTGCCGCAGGTGAAGGCCCGCGCGTCGGTGTTCGGGCTCGACTCGCGCACCAACCTGGCGCTGGGGCGTCACTTCCGGGCCACGGACCTCATCCATGCGCTGCGGCACCGGCACCGGCTGACGCGCGAGCTGCTGTCGCTCATGGCCGGCGTGGACGTCATCGTCACGCCGACGACGGCCAGCACCGCCCCGGCCATCCCCGAAGCGGCGCTCCCGGCGGGCGAGTCCAACCTGCCGGTGGTGGACGCGCTGATGCGCTTCATCCGCCTGGCGAACCTCACCGGCTGCCCTGCCCTCTCCGTCCCCGCGGGCTTCGACCGCGCGGGCCTGCCCGTGGGCGTGCACCTCATGGGGCGACCCTACGAAGAGCACCTGCTGCTGCGCCTGGGGCGCGTGGTGGAGCGCGCGACGGAGCGCCGCACGCCGGGCATCCACGTCAACCTTCTGCCCTAAGGGGCACAACTCCTCCTCCCGGTTCCCGATAACCCTTCTCGAACCACGAACACGGAAGGCCCGGGACATGTCCATCGACGGAGTGGGAAGAGGCGGAGTCCGGCCAGTGACTCCGCAGCCGCCGGAGGGCCCCTCCGCGCCCGTCGCGAAGAACACGCTCGCGCGTCCGCTGGCGACGAAGGACGTCTTCGAGGCGAAGGGCGCGCAGTCCTCCAGCCCGGGCAACGCGAACCTCCCGCCCATCCAGTCCAACACGGGCACGGTCCAGGCCGGCACGGTGCGACTGGATGACGCGACGAAGGTGGCGCGCGGCGCGCTGAAGCTCGACGCGAGCGCCGACCCGAAGACGTACGACGGCATGTACCTGGGCTCGGACGGCTACGCCTATCCGCCGGAGAAGTTCTCCATTTCGGAGGTGCCGCCGTTCAAGCCGGAGAAGCCCATCGCGTCCCCGACGCCGACGACGTACCACGTCAACGGCATCCTCACGCAGCCGCAGGGCGACGGGAACGCCACGGGCGAGGCCCAGAAGCTGGCGAACGAGACGGGCACCAACGTGGTGCCCATCTACAACGCGACGGAGGGGCTGCCCGCGGACGTGGCGCAGACGGGCCTGGACCGGCTGGGCATGGGTGACAACAAGGCGGCCCAGACGCTCGCGGACGCCATCTACAACGACCTGAAGGCCGGCAAGAAGGTCAACGTCACGGGCTACAGCCAGGGCGGCGCCATCGTGTCGAGCGCGCTGCGCGAGGTGGACCACCGCATCAAGGACGACCTGGGCGGCTTCTGGGGCAACCTGCCTGTCCTGGGCGACGGCAACCGCGACAAGCGCGAGGCGATGCTCGGGAACATCAACGTCACGACCTTCGCGGGCGCGGGCAAGACGTTCCCGGACGGGCCGAAGTACAACTTCTACGTCAACAAGCAGGACCCCGTGCCGACGTGGCTGGGAACGCACGCGTTCAACCCGGTGACGGACATCGTGAGCGGCATCGTGTCCGGCCTCTTCCCCGGCATCGGCATCCTCAACGGCGGCCCGTCCACCCAGTACCCCAAGGGCGCGGCCATCCACACCTTCGACTCCCCCGGGGCGAACGGGGACGTCTTCGCGGTGGATGGCAAGCACGGCATCGACACGTACCTGGGCAACATCCAGGACGCGGTGCGCTGAGGGCCGCGGATCAGCGCGCGTCGAACCAGGTGATGCCGTAGTCCAGACACAGCTCCTCGCCGGGCTGGATGTCTCTCAGCGCCACGGCGGCGCCGGTGTCCGGCACCGGCCCGTCGATGAGCTCCACGTTGGGCGTCTTGGAGTGGTTGTAGAGCGCCAGCATGCCCCACGCGTACGCCTTCTCCCGGCCGGGCTCCGTGCCCCAGGTGAAGACGTGGTGGTGCGCCTGGCAGTCGCGGTGATCCACCGGCTTCAGGTCGCTCGCGGGGAAGCGGCTGATGGGCGCCCACTCCACCAGCGTCCCCTTCGGCAGGAACCGGCGCGCGAAGACGCCCCGTCCCTTTCCAGGAACGAGGCGCCATTCGACGTTGGGATGAAACTGGTTCTCGGAGATGAGGCGATCGAGTTCGGGATTGTTCATGGAGAGACCCTCCCGGAGGGAGGGTGCCTGCCCGAACTTAAGCACGTCCCTGAATCAAGGGGAGGCGGGCGCCTGCTCCACGTCCCGGACGCGGTTGGGACGGCGCTCGGGGACGGGGGCGATGCCGCCCAGCCACACCCAGTCCACGCCATTCCACAGCTGCTCACACCAGCGCAGCTCCGTGGCCAGCTCCCGCGCCTTGGCCCCGTGGGGGACGAGCGCCCAGCCCAGCCGGGACTGCTTGCACTCGCCGCTCTTGAACTTCAGCAACCGGCGGTGCGTCTGGGCCTCCGCCCGCTCCGCGTCCCAGAGCGCCTGGTTCTTCAGGCCATCGCCCTGGGCATCCACCCCGTTCCACTCACACCAGGCCAGCACGTCCTTCATTCGGACCAGCTTCGTTCCCCGGGAGAGTTCCGTCACGGCCGCGACGAGAAGGTCGGGGGTGATGACACGCATGGGTTGAGGCCTCCGGTACAGAGCGGCGAAGGACACCAACCTACAGCGTAGGAAATGGCGGAGGGCCTTATCTCCGCCATGCGTTTGTCATGGTTCTGTCATGACGTCCGGCCATGACGCAGGCGGGCAACGCGCTCAGGGCTTCTTCGCGGGCGGCTGCGCTGGGGCGGGCGGTGTGGCTGGCTTTGCCTTCGAGTACGTGGCGATGCGGTTCGTCACCTCGCCCATCAAGTCATTGGGGATGGGGACGGAGAGGTTGTACTGGGCAATCTTCCAGCCGGCCGCGTCCTTCACCAGCACGCCGCTGCCGCGCGCGGGGCCCAGGTTGGGCGTGTCCAGCGCCTCGTCGAACCAGGCCACCTGTCCATCCTTGGACAGGAACACGTTGCGGGACACCGACTTGAACGACCACGCCTTGCCCTTGGTGAAGAAGGGCTTCGCCCACGCGCGGAACTGATCCACGGTCCAGCGCTCCTGGCCGTCCGTGCCCATGAAGACCGCGTCCGGCGTGAAGAAGGAGAAGTAGCGCGGCTCGTTCGCGACGGCCGCCGCGCGGTGCCAGTCGTCCAGCACCGTGGCCACCGCCACCTTCGGATCGGCCGGGGCCTGGGCCGGCGCCGCGACGGGGTTGGCGCCAAGCGCCAGCAACAACCAGGAGACGGATGCCATCGGGTTCACCTCGACGCAAACGGGGTTCGCGGTATGAAGCGGCAGGCGTGCCTTCAGGTCAAGGCACGCGACACAAGGCGGTGGTGGCGTGGTGCTCGAAAGTTTCCAGGTGGGCACGGGCGACGTGCCCACGGTGATGCTGCACGGCTTCCTCGGGACGGGCCGCAACCTGCGCTCGCTGGCCGTCGCGTGGACCCAGGCCGACCCGCGCCGCCGCATCCTGCTGCCCGACCTCACCGGCCACGGCACCTCCCCCGCCCTGCCCCCGGACGCGGACCTGACCACGCTCGCGCGCGACGTGGTGGACACGCTCGACGCGCAGGGCTTCACCGGCGCGGTGGACTGGGTGGGCCACTCACTGGGCGGCCGCGTGTCACTGGCCGCGAGCCTGGAGGCCTCCGAGCGTGTGGGCAGCGTGGCGCTGCTCGACATCGCGCCCGGCCCCGTGCCGCTGGATTTGTCGGAGAGCGGCTACGTGCTCGACATCCTGCTGAAGGCCCCGCCGCGCGCCGACAGCCGCAAGGACCTGCGCGCGAACCTCACCGGCAACGGCCTGTCGGAGGCGCTGTCGGACTGGCTCCTCATGAACCTCGCGCCCGACGGCGAGGGCGTGCGCTGGCGCTTCGACCGCGACGCGCTCCACCGCCTCCACCGGCGCGTCAACGGCGAGGACCTGTGGCCCGCCGTGGAGCGCCCCGTCCACCCGCCCCTGCGCTGCATCCGTGGCGGTCGCAGCCGGTACGTGTCGGAAGAGAGCGCGCGGCGGATGGAGGCCGGCGGCTGCCCCGTGGCCCTCCTCCCGGACGCGGGCCATTTCGTGCACGTGGACGGTCCCCAGGCCGTGCTCGCGTGGCTGATGGCCCCCTGATGGACACGAACACCGTCCTGCTCGTCTTCATCGCCGTGGGGCTGGACGGTCTGGCCGGGCTCGCGGGCGGCGTGCTGTCCGAGCCCTGGCTGCAACGGCGGCTGCCCGCGCTCGTGGCCTTCGCCGCCGGCACGCTCTTGAGCACCGTGTTCCTGGAGGTCCTCCCGGAGGCGGTGGAGGCGCGGGGCCAGGCTGCCTTCACGTGGGCCTTCGCCAGCTTCGTCGCGCTGGCGCTGCTGGAGTGGGCGCTGGGCCATCACCACCACGACGCGGAGCTCGCCGCGGGGCACGCGCACGGCCACGTCCATCACACGCACCATCACGGGCACTCCGGCGCGCCCACGCTCCCCAGCGCGCTGCTCGCGTCGGATGCGCTGCACAACGTGGGCGACGGCGCGGCGGTCGCGGCGGCCTTCCTGGTGTCGCCGCAGGCGGGCTTCGCCACCGCGTTCGCGGTCATCGTCCACGAGCTGCCGCAGGAGGTGGGCGACTACGCGCTCCTGCGCGCCGCGGGCTGGTCTCGCGCCCGGTCGCTCGTCGCGCTGGCGGCGGTGCAGCTCACCGCGGCGGCGGGCGCGGCGGGCGTGCTGCTGGGCACCCGGTACCTGCCCTCGCTCCAGGGCACCGTGCTGGCCATCGCCGGAGGCTCGTTCCTCTACATCGGCGCGGTGGACCTGCTGCCGGAGCTGCGCCGGGGCCCGGACGCACGCCAGCGCGTGGTGGGCTTCTTCTGTGGGCTGCTCCTCATTGGCGGGCTGCACTTCGCGGAGGCCTTCTCCGGAGGCCATGGCTGAAGGGCCGCGCCCCTGAGAGGATGGGGCCATGCAAGCAAAGTCCGTGATTGTCACCGGCGCCTCCGCGGGCATCGGCGAGGCGCTGGCGGTGGCCCTGGCCGGCCGGGGCGCGAACGTGGTGCTGGCGGCGCGGGATGCCCAGGCGCTGGAGCGCGTGAAGGCGCGGTGCGAGGCCGCGGGCGGCAAGGCGCTGGCGGTGCCCACCGACGTGGGTGACCCGGACGCGTGCCGCCGGCTGGTGGAGCGCGCGGTGGAGGCGTTCGGCGGCGTGGACGTGCTCGTCAACAACGCGGGCATCACCATGCACTCGCGCTTCGAGGACGTGAAGGACCTGGGCCTCTACGAGCGCCTCATGCGCATCAACTACCTGGGCGCGGTGCACTGCACCTTCCACGCGCTGCCGTACATCAAGGCGCGCAAGGGCCTGCTCGTCGCCGTGTCGTCGCTGACGGGCAAGACGGGCGTACCCATGCGCACGGGCTACGCCGCCAGCAAGCACGCCATGCAGGGCTTCTTCGATTCGCTGCGCATCGAACTGTTGGGCACCGGCACCGACGTGCTCGTGGTGTCGCCGGGCTTCGTGGCCACGGACATCCGCGCGCACGCGCTGGGCCCGGAGGGCCGGCCCCTGGGCCAGAGCCCCCGCGACGAGGCGGGCCCCACCATGGACGTGGACACCTGCGTGGCGCTCATCCTGCGCGCCATGGAGCGCCGCGAGCGCGAGCTGGTGATGACGCTCACCGGCCGCGTGGGGCAGGTGCTCAAGCTGGTGGCGCCGGCGCTGGTGGACCGGCTGGCCGCGCGCGCCATCCGCGGCAAGAAGGCCTGAAGCTACTTCTCCAACTTCGACACCATGCCCCACAGGCCGTCGAAGGTGGCGTTGCCCACCTGGTGCAGGCCGAAGCCCCAGAGGAAGGCGGTCATCCACGCGCCGGAGCCGCCCCAGGTGGGCGCGAAGACGTCCAGCACCTGGAGCCCCAGCAGCACCGCGATGAAGGACATCATCCCCAGCACCGCCAGCTCCACCTTCCACAAGTCCCTGGAGCGCGGCAGGGGAATCCAATCCAGGCTCACCAGCACATCGGTGCTCGCCTTCGTGGACGCGGGCGGCAGGGGGGAGAGGTTCCCGCTGGCGGGTCCGCCGGGCAGCGGCGGCGGCGCGGGCGACGGCGCGGCGGGCTGCGAGAAGGGGTCCAGCGTCACGGCGGAGGGGACGCCTTCCAGGGCCAGCCGCCCGCCCATGGCGACCGGGGGCGGCAGGGGCGCGACGTGGCGCGCGAAGTCGTCGCGGGCGGCGCGGTACTCCGGCGCCGCGAGGTTCGCCTCGCCCTTGTCCAGGTGCGCTCGGGCCGCCACCAGCCGTGCGTCCACCTCCGTCCGCCAGGCCTCCTGCGCGGTCAGGTCGCCGCCGGCCTGCGCCTGGAGCTGCGTCATCGCCTCCTCCAGGTTGTCCACCAGCTCGCGCAGGTACAGCGCGTGCGCGGACTGGTAGTAGAGGAACGCCTCGTCCACGCTGGCGGACATGCGGGCCCGCGCCCGGGCCAGCTGTTCGCCCACGCGCAGGCGCAGCGCCGCCCACTCCTCCTGCGTGAAGCCGCCGGGCAGCGCCTTCGCGGTGAGGGCGTCCTCCAGGTCCGTCAGGAGGATTTCGAGGAACGCCTCGCGCGCGGTCTCCACCAGCCGGCGGGACGCCTCCAGGTCGGGGCCGGGCAGCTGCTGGCGCGCCCGCAGCACGTACAGGGGCAGCTCGCCCTGGAGCCGGCGACTCACCGGATCATCCCCGCGCTGGGAGGCCAGCGTCCGGGACTGCTGCTCCAGCTCCGTCAGCCGCGACTCCAGCACCGCGCGGGCCACCGCCTCCAGGTCGAGCGTCCGCATCAGCTGCGCCTGTTCGGAGAAGTCCGCGGCCGTGGCCTGATCATCCTGGAGCAGCGTCTCCACCGCCTTGAGCTTGCGCTCCGCGTCCAGCAGCGCCACCCCCTTGAGGCCCTCCAGCTGCCGCAGCAGCACCGACCAGAGGGAGAAGAGCTGGAGGCGCGCCTCGAAGAGGGCGAGCACGGAGTCCTGCACGACGAGCCCGCTCAGCGGCCGCTGGATGTCCGCGAGGAGCGCGTCCACCTGACGGCGCAGGGACGCGGCCACGGCGGCCTCGCGCTCCAGGGGACGGGCGGGCACCAGGGACTGGAGCTTCTGGCGCGCGGCCTCCGCGCGGCTGCGCAGGTTCACGCGCGGGCGCACGCGCTGCACGTAGAAGCGCACGGCCGCGGACGTCGCCACGCCCAGGAAGATGAGGAACGCGCCGAACATCGCGGGCGTCTTCACCCAGACGGTGAAGGCCTGCTCCACCGCCGCGCCCTCCGGCACCAGCAGCCGCACGGTGCCGGTGTATTCGCCGGACTCCGGCAGGTCGCCCACGTCCAGGCTCAGGAGGCCGGTCCCGTAGGCGGGCACCTGGAAGACGCCCTCCTTGCCCGGGCCCTGGGGCTGGCCATCCGGCCCCCGGAAGAACCACTTCGCGTCCTGCGCCTGCACGGGCGCCGCGCCATCCCCCGCGCCACCGGCCTTGCGGTCCAGCTGCACCACCGCCGCGGGCCCCACCGCGCCGCCCACGCCCGCAGTCTCCCGGAAGGTGAGACGCACCGTGGCCTTGCCGGAGAACGGCCCCAGCGTCCAGCCGCGCGCGGGCGCCACCGGATAGAACTGCACCGTGGGCGCCGACGCCACGCGCCGCACGGCGAGCGGGGTGACTTCGCGCGCGCCGTCCCCCAGGAGCACCACGCGGCCCTGGTAGTCACCGGGCGCGGGCAGGTCCGCGGACAGCGTCACCGTCACCGGCTGACCCACGGAGATGGGCACCCGGGCCGCGCCCTCCTCCGTCCCCACGCGCACCGTCACTGGCACCTGCGTGCCGTCCGCCGCGAGCAGCGGATCCACCAGCACCGTCACCCGCGTGGACTCCGCGCCCGCGTCGCGCGGTGAGTCCGGTGACGCGTCCGTGGACGTGGGCAGCAGGTCCACGCGCAGCACCGTCTCCAGGTGCGCGGTGGACGTGCGCAGGCGCACCTCGTTGTTGGAGGACAGACCCGCGAGGCCGAAGCGCGGCGCCGCGACCGCGAGCCCGGGCAGCAGGCAGAGCACGGTGAGGGCCAGGACCTTCGCGGCCATGAAGCGTCGAGCGGGAAGGCTCATGCGCGGGGACGATAGCAGTCCCCTCACCCGGCCCCGCATGTTCGACCGCGTGCGGCGCGTTCAGCCCCAGCCCAGGCGGCGCAGCACGCTGGAGGACAGGCTGGAGCGGATGGTGTCCAGGGGGATGCCCTCGTCGTCCTCGGCGGATTCGTGGCCGGGGCGCGGGTCTCCGCTGTGGTGCAGCGCCACCAGGTCCAGGTCCGGCGTGAAGCACGGCGAGCCGGACGAGCCCGGGTGCGTGTTGGTGCAGTACGTGACGCGCGTGTGCGACCGGTTGACCGCCTGGAACGTGTCCAGCGCCACCTGCATGGGCCGGCCCTTGGGATGCTGCACCACGAGCGCCAGCGCGCCGGGCTCGAACGCCGTGGGCGCGGACGGGGCCAGCGGGATGAAGCCTCGCGGCCGGTCCCCGAGCCGGTCCTCGCCGGGGGCGTCCTGGATCTGCAGGAAGGCGTAGTCCAGCTCCTCGCGCGTGGCCTCGCGCGGACGCGGGTGCATCAGGTCCGCCGGGCTGTGCGGACTCTGCGCCAGGCACGCCGTCACCGCGTACACGCGGCCGGGGTGCACCGCGATGCGGTCCGGCAGCACCTTCAGGTCGAAGCGCACGCGCAGCGCCTCCAGCAGCCGGTGCTCGATGACGTGCGAGTTCGTGAGCACCACGTCCGGCGCCACCAGGAAGCCCGTGCCCAGCGCACGGCCCCCCTCCAGTTCCACGCGGCACACGCGCCGCGACAGCGTGGTCAGCCGGTCCCGCCAGACCTCCGGCGTCAACGCCAGCCGGGACTGCTGGACGATGCGCGCCAGCGCGCTGCCAGACACGCTGCGTTGCACGGAGGACAGGTAGCTCTGGAGGAAGCGGCGGATGCGCGGGTGGCCCGGCGCCGCCGCGTGCGCGCCGCGCACCAGCACGTCCGTCCACCCCTCCGCCTCCGCGGTGCGCACGAGCGCCCGGGCCCGCGCCGCCCCCTCCCGCTCGACGGGGGGCACCAGGCTGCGGCCGCATTTCGCCTCGACCATCCGGTGGAGGTCCTCCACCGAGGCGAACGCGCCCAGGAGGGCGTGGGTCAGTTCCTCCTGTTCGGAGCCTTCAAGCTCCATCCGTTTCCTCTCGCGGCCGCGCGCTGTTCACACCTGCCGTGTGACTTGCAGTGTACGCATGCGGGCAGCGATTGCACCGGGCGTGGAGCGCCTGCCGGGCCGGGCCCCCGCCGCGCTTCCGGCGCGCATTCCACCCGCCCCCACGGCCAGACGGAAGGGGCCTGCACCGGCGCCGTGAGTTGGGAATGACCCCACGGCGCCAGCGGGTGTCAGCGCACCGCCCAGGTGGAGGGCGGCAGCGACGCGGTGATGTCCGGCCGGCCGGGCACGTCCAGGCGCGACGCGCCCGCCTGCAGCGTCCCGGCGAGCGTGGGGAGCACGCGGAACTCCACCTGCACCGGCGCACCCTGCTCCCGCGGGGCGAGGCTCAAGCTCAGCGCCCCGTCCTGCACGTCCCATCCGGTCACCTGTCCGGAGGACACCAGCGCGTCCAGGCTCGCGGGATCCACCTGCACGCCCGCGGGCAGGTCCTGCTGGAAGCGCAGCGGCAACGAGGACGGCGCGCCCACCTGGACGCGCACGCTCGTCAGCTGTCCCACGCGCGCCTCCTTCGGCCCCGTCACGGCCAGCTGCAGGCCGCCCTTCGCCTCGCCCTTCCACGGCACCGCCGCGGACAGCGCCAGGGAGAAGCCCAGCCCCGGCACCGCGGGCTCCGCGCGCACGGTCCACGCGTGCGTCCCCGCCGAGCCTGGCGCGGCGGCCTCCAGCGCCAGCACCTCGCGCAGCGCCTTCGTGTCGTAGGTGCCCTCGGTGACGACCTGTCCGTCGCGCGCCACCGTCACGCGCACCCGGGCGGGCAGCGGCGCCTTGAAGAGGGCCAGCGCCGCGCGCAGGCCCACGCGGTTCGCCTGCCCATCCCCCCAGCCCAGGCCCGGCGTGTAGTGCGCGAGCAGCCATGCGCCCAGGTCCGCGAGCGGCGCCTTCGCATCACCCTGGAGGGCGAGCACCGCCATCGCCGTGGCCTCCGCCTCCGAGGGCACCTGCCCGTCCGCGCGCACCGTGTCCGGCTCCACCGGCAGCCACGCGGTGCCGTCCGTGCCGGACTTCAGCGCCTCGCGCACGCGGGTGCGCAGGGTGTCCGCCACGCTGCCCTCCGCCGCGCCCTCCGCCAGCAGCACCGCCGCCGTGTAGCCGTCCTTCACCTGCGGCAGGTAGCGCTCGACGACGCCCGACGCGCGCACGGTGAAGGCCGCCGCGCGCTGCTTGCCCTCGGGGGTGCCCTGCGCCGCGCGCACCGTGCGGGCGCAGTCCGCCGTCGCCACCAGCAGGCGCTGGAGCGTCCAGCCCTCACCGCCCTGGCAGGTGCCGTCCGGCCGCTGCGCCTGGGCCACCTGCGCCACCAGCCGCTCGCCCAGCCGCGCGAGCACCGGGTTGTCCGGGTGGGCCAGCGCGCCCTCCGCGAGCCGCGTCGCCACGTCCACCGTCGGCGCCCGCGCCGCCCGCAGCACCCGCTGCGTCGACACCAGCGCCAGCGCCTTCAGCGCGGCCGGATCCGCCGTCTCGCCCAGCGCCTTCAGCAGCTCCGGCGCCTGACCCGCGAGCAGCAGCGCGTACGCGTCCCCGGCCACGTCCACCGGCCGGCGCTCCACCGCCGCCAGCTCCGCGCGCACCACGCCCAGCGCGCCCGGGTACACCTGCAAGCGCAGCCGTTCGCTGCCCGCCTGCGCGTCCGCGGGGCCCGTCAGGGACAGCGTGCGCGGCGCCGCCAGCGAACCGCCGCGCGTCTGGACCACGGGCTGCCCGGTGGCCCACACGTCGAAGTCGCGCACCACCGCGTCCGTGTCTCCCAGCGAGGCGCGCACCGTCACCGGCCCCGCGCCTCCGGCCTTCACCGTCACCAGCTCCACCACGCTGCCGCGAGCGGGCACCCGCACCGTGCGCGCGCCGGCCTCCACCTGCGCGCCCTTCACGTCCACCTTCAGCGCCGCCTCCACGGCCTTGTCGGTGGTGTTCACCACCTGCACCGGCAGTCGCACGGTGTCGCCCGCCCGCAGGAAGGGCGGCAGCACCGGATCCACGTACGTGGGCAGCGTGCCCGCGAAGGACGTCACCGCCCCCGCCTGCGCGCCAGAGCGCGAGTGCGCCAGCGCCAGCACCCGCCACTGCGTCAGCCGGTCCGGCACGCGCACCGGCACCGTCGCCTGGCCGTTCGCGTCCGTCACCACCAGGGGCTCGAAGAGGAACGTCTCCGGGAACCACGCGCGGGTGGGCGCGGCCGCCGCACCATCCTTGCCACCGACGGCGTCCCCCGGCGCATCCTCCATCTCCGGCTCCGGAGGTGCCGCCATTTCGGCGACGGGCGCCGCGGCCTTCGGGGGCTCGGCCCGGCCACCGCCTCCTCGCGACCCGCCTTCATCATCGTAGGAGTTCGCGGAGCCGAAGCTCTTCATCGCCTTGAACTGCATGGCTTTCGGCGGCGCCTTGCCGACGGCGATCTCGTCCGAGTCCCCCGCGAGCGCGGCGGCGGACTGCCCCATGGTGCGGCGGACCATGTCCCCCGCCACCAGCGCGAGCGTCATCCCGCCCAGCACGAACCCCACCCCGAGGCCCACGGCCCCGGACAACCACGAGCGCTGCTTCATGGCGCCTCCTGGGCGACCCACGCGCCCCAGTTCACGACGTCCTCCGGCAACCGCGTTCCATTCACCACCACCGCGCGCGGATCCGTCAGGGCCAGCAGGTCCTCCGGCAGCCGCGACAGCCGCAGCTTGCGGCCGAACGCATCCGTCACCTTCTGCCCGCGCTGCTCACAGGCGGCGAGCGACTCCGCCCACAGCCGCGCCAGCCCCGCCGGGTCCAACGTCTCCCCCGCGGGCGCGGTCTCCTCCCACTTGCGCGTGCGCGCGTGCAGCTCCGTCAGCACCGCGTAGAACGGCTCCGTCAGCTCCGCGTCCGGGGAGAAGGGGCTCGTGGCGTGAGCCGTCAGCGGCGTCTCCAGGTCCTCCCGCGCGGGCACCGCCGTCACGCGCAGCAGCGCCGCCGCGGCCGCGTTCGCGCCCCGGATGCGGCCCATGGCCAGGGCCTGACCGTCCAGCACGCCGAAGGCCGGCGTGGCCACCGACGGCGAAGGCCGCAGCCCGTCCAGCGCGTCCGCGCCCGGCAGCGGCGCCAGCTGGCCGAGCGTCTCATCCACGCCGAAGAGGCCCACCGCCGCCTCGCCGTCCCTGCCGTCCACGCGCGTGCGGACCTGGAGATGCGCCAGCTCTCCGGGCGCGTACGCGGGCTTGTCCGGCGACACCTCCACCGACAGCGCCGCGCGCGGCGCCACGTACACGCGCGCGGACGCGGGCACGCCCTCCACCTCCGCCCAGCCCTCGAAGTCCCCGGGCAGCGTGAAGCGCGCGGAGCGCGTGGCTGGATCCACCGCCTCCTTGAGCCGCGCCTGCCCCGCCACCAGCTCCAGCGTCCGGGGCAGCTCGCCCTCGAAGCCGGGACCGCGCAGCAGCTCCACCTTCACGGACTCGCCCGCCTTCGCCATCACCGGCGTCGCGCGCAGGCGCAGCGGCGGCAGGCGCGCGGGGCGCAGCACGAACTTCGTCTCGCCCATGTCCTGGCCGTCCCACTTCGCCCGGACCTTGAGCTCGTAGCCCAGGAACACCGTGGCCTGCGGCGGACGCGGAATGCCGTTGCCGCCATAAGTGGGCTGCGCGGTGAAGCGCACCACGCCCATGGCCTCCGCCGGCCGCCGGCCCGCCATCAGCTCCGCCTGCGTCGAGGCGGGAACGCGGATGCGGGCGAAGCGCTCCTTCACGCAGGTCAAGGCCGTCGCGGACAGCGCGTTCTCGCTCGCGGGCTCCTGCACCCAGGACAGCGCCAGCTCCGGCTTGTCCGCCCACCGCCGCCACGTCAGCGCGGCGGGCACGGCGACGACCCGGTCCAGCGTGGGAGGCAGGCACGCGCGCGCGTCCAGCGCGGCGGCCGTCAGCGCCTCGCTCACGCCCCGCTCGTCTCCGGAGGCGACCTCCGTGTTCCACCGCATCGAGGGCAGGCCCGGATCCATCACCTGGAAGCGCAGCTGGAGCATCCGCTCCCGGCCCGCCGGCAGTCCCTTCGCGCGCACCGCGGAGGCCATGCACGCGTCCAATCCCTCCTCCGCGCCGGCCACGTCCTGCACCTGCCCGGACGCGCCCACCCGCACCGCGAACTCCGCCATGGAGGCGCCGGAGGACGGCGCGACGAAGCGCGCGCAGGGATGCAGGACGGGCAGCAGCCGCTCCAGCGCGGCCTGGTCCTCGAGCGACGCCTGTCCCCCCTGCGCGCCCAGCAGGTCCCGCGACGACACGAGCGACACGGGCGGCGGACGCGGCTGCACGCGCACCGGCAGCGGCGGCACCACCACGTTCACCGCGGGGCCGGGGTCCAGTTGGAAGGCGGCCACGCCGTCCTCGTCCGCCACCGCGCTCACGCCCTTGTCGCGAGGGTCCCACGCGCGCGTCACCGTCACCTCCGCGCCCGGCAGCACCTGGCCGGACGCGGTGGTGGCGCGCAGGTAGACGCGGTTGCTGAAGCCCGCCACCAGCCCGTCCTCCAGCTCCGTCACGGAGGACACGGCCAGCGCGTCCTCGGACAGCAGGAGCGACACGGCGCCGCGCACCGGCTCACCCGTGGCGTCCTTCGCCTCCACGCTCGCGCTCAGCGTGGCCTGGCCGCGCAGGTCCTGGGGCACGCGCGGCAACGTCACGCGGAAGCGGCCGGAGGCGTCCGTGCGCGCCTTCGTCGGCAGCTCCCCGCGAAGCCACTCCGTCGGAGGCGGCCACGCGCCCGCGTGGCTCCACGCCAGCGTCACGTCCGTGTCCGCCAGCGGCGCGCCGGACGCGTACGACACCTGCCCCGTCACCTCCGGCGTGTCGTTGGCGCGCCAGAAGGGCCGGGGGCTCCTCGCCTCCAGCCGCAGGCGCGGCAGCGTGAAGGGCTCCACGGTGAAGGACTCGGAGCCGGACGCGCCGCCGCTCGTCCACGTTACCGTCCACGTGCCCGTGGGCGCGCCCCGGTCCAGCGGGAACTCCCCGGCCACCACGCCCCAGGGGCCCGCGGGCGCGCGCTCCTCCAGCACCACCTCGCCGGAGGGGTCCGTCACCTTCCACGTCCCCGGCCGTCCGTCGAGCGGCGACAGGTCCTTCGCGCGCAGGGCCACCGCGCGGAAGCGCACGCGGTGCCCGGGCTCGTAGAGGGGGCGGTCCGTCAGCACGCGCACCCGCGCGGGCGCGTACAGGGGCAGCGGCGCGTCCACCGTGTCGGTGCCCAGCGGCGTGGTGACGCGCGCGCGCAGCCGGTAGTCGCCGTCCGGAACCTGGGGCAGCGTCACCGGCGCGACCATGGGGCCGTCGCCGTCGCGCTCCCAGCGGCCCTTGGCGTCCAGCGGCAGCGGCGTCTCCTGGCCGGCCGCGTCCACCAGGAACAGCGTCGCGGTGCCCCGGCCCACGGAGGACGCGAACGCGCTGCCCTTCGCGTCGACGCCGTGCGCCTCCGCCCAGACGCTCACCTGGCTGGAGACGCCTCGCCCGAGGCCGCTGGCGGACACGCCCACCGTCTGGCGGAACTCGCCGTCCGGACACCAGGGCACGTCCACGCCCTGGAACATCCAGGCGGACAGACACCGCCCGGAGGCCACGAAGGCCAGGCCTCCCCCCAGAAGCAACAGCCCGAGCCCTCCGGCCACCCATCGCCGGCGCTGGATGCCACCTGTCATGCGTTTTCTCCCCGTCTGTCCACTGTACGCCGGAAAGCCGGGGGCCGGTCCCCGCCTCCCCCCGTTGACGTATCCGTGGGGTGGCTGGGCTAGGGTGCCGCGCCATGGTCGCGCCGAAGAACCGCCCTCCGCAGGATGCCCTGCCGCCCCGCCTCGATGCCCTGCTCGAGTCCCTGATGGACCGCGACTTCGCGGCGCGGCTGCGCAAGGTCTACCAGGCGGCCGCCGTCGCCATCGACCGGCTGGGGCACCTGAGCATCGTGAAGTACGAGCCCACCACCGCGGAGCCCGACGACGCCGCGGACCTGTCCCTCTGGGAGACGATGGCGCCCGCCATCGGCGAGACGCTGGTGGACGTGAACCGGCTGGTGGTCGCCATCCGCGACGCCTTCCCCCCGCCCGCGCGCCCCGCCGTGTCCAACGACGGCGGCTGGGCCCCGCCCCCCGCGAGCTCCGACGAGCGCCTGTCCCAGGAAGCGGAGGCCGTGCTGCACGCCAGCGCGGAGCGGCTGTCCAAGCGCGTGCAGGAGCTGGGCGTGCAGATGCGCCGGCCGGAGGTGGTGAGCGACCGCTGGACGCTGATGTCGGAGCTGGCCGCGTCGCGCGCGGACTTCCGCAACCGCATCGGCGACCTCGTGTACCTCACCGCCGCGGCCTTCGCGGACGTGCGCCGCGAGGACGTGGTGCCGGGCTACGCGAACCAGGTGGGCGCGCGCGTGGCCCTGCGCGGCGCGGCGGCGGACCTGCGCCGCTCACTGCAGGGCCGGCTGGAGCGCGCCGCGAAGGCGACGGACGCGCAGCGCCCCGCGCTGGCGAGGCAGGCCGAGGAGAGCCTGGCCGCGTTCGTGTCCCTGCCCGCGTCGCTCGCGCTGAAGACGCCCACCAAGCGCGAAATCGTCGCGGCGCGCGGCCGGCTGCGCGCGGCGGGCACGCAGCCCGCGCTGGGGCCGGAGGTGCTGCCCGGGCTCGTGGAGCCCTTCCTCGCGCTGCTGGATGAAGCGATGGAGGAGGTGACGCGCCACTGGCTCACCGTGCACGACCGCGCCGTGTGGGCCGCGAGCGGCGTCCGGCTGGAGCAGGTGGACATGCACCTGGAGCTGGGCTCTCCGGGCGCGGCGCGCGTCCTGGAGGAGGCGGTGACGGCGGCGGGGGCGCTCACCGGCCGCTCGGCGCCCTTCGACGCCTTCCTGCGCAAGGGCCGTCAGGAGGCCGCGGAGGGGCTCAACGAAGCCGGCGCGCGCGACCTGCTGGCCCGCTTCCGCGAGCGCCTGGCCAGCCTGCCGTTCAGCTAGCGAGCCGCGCTTCGACAAAGGCCCGCTTCAGGGCTTCGCGGGCGCGGGCAGCGCGGGGTCTTCCTTCTTCGGAGGCAGCACGCGCAGCTCCTCGAAGCGCTCCGCCAGCGTCTGCGGCGTCAGCTCCTCCTGCCACTGCTTGGGGTTGGTGTTCCACCCGAAGTCGGCCGGCACCTTGCCGCCGCCCTGGCTGGTGTAGCCGATGGTGTCCGGGAACTGCGCGGACCAGCGGTTGCCGGGATCCGGCTCCTTGGTCACGTGCTGCCGGTTGGGGAGGATGAAGGGCTTGGTCTTGGGAGCATCACTCATGCAGCCAAGCCTCTCCGAAAGAGACCTCGTTGTGTAGAGGCAAGCTGGGCTGCTGCCGCCTTCGCGCATGGTTCTTGGGAGGCAGCACGCTCGGCCCCAGCTCGAACACCGCGGCGAAGTAGCGGGCCTGTGACTCGCTGCCGTACCGGTACCGCCGCACGCCCCCCGCGTGGGCCACCTCCACCCGCCAGCCCTTCGGGTCGCACATGACCTTCACTGTGTTCCCTGCACCCATCCCACGCCTCCCCCGTCCCGCTGTCGTCCGAGGGGGTGGCCCATGAAATCCCCGTGCCAGCGCCCGCAAGCCTGCCCAACGGGTTGCGGTGTCAGCGGGTGAGCAGTCGCCAGGGGACCGGTAACGTTTGCAGCCTGCCCCGGGGGGCCCCCCCTGCCCCCGAAAGGCGGGGCGGGGCGCCACACCAAGTCCCCGCGGGGTGATGCCGGTCTGCTTGTGTCGGGCGGATCCTGCGTTAACTCAATGGCATGACCCAATTCGAGACCCAGAACGGAGAGCGGTTCGCGGACTTCGATCTTCCCGAGGGCTGCATGATGTGTGGCGGCGCGGTCTCCATCCGGGCCACGCCAGCGGGGGCCCACGGCTACTGCCCCCACTGCCACGTGCTGTCGCGTCCGCAGATGAAGGTGAAGCCCAACGGCGTCGAGCTCTCCTTCGAGACCACGGCGCTCGCCTGAACCCGAGCGTCCCTTCCTGGTGCACGGAGCGTCAGTGCACCAGGGACACGAGCAGCGGCGCGCTGAGGAACGACAGCGGAATGCCCACGCCCACCATCAGCACCGCCAGCTCCGGATCCAGCTCGTGCTCGGCGGCCAGGATGGCCGCCGTCACCATGGGCGCCATGGCGATTTGAAGCACCGTGGCCTGCCTCACCACCAGCGACAACCCCGGCACGAACGTCAGCAGGCCCAGCACCGCCAGCGGCGCGAGCACCAGCTTGTAGGACAGCCCCAGCACGAGCGCCGGTACGCGCGGACGCAACCCCTGGAGCCGCAGCTGGAAGCCCACGATGAACAGCGCCAGCGGCGTGAGCAGGTCGCCCAGCCGCTGCAGCACCGCCTCCAGCCAGTCCGGGAAGGCGAAGGGCCGCAGCACCAGCGCCACCACCAGCGCCTGGAACGGGGGGAACACCAGCACCTTGCGCACGAGCCCACGCGCGGACACCGCCGCCTGGGCGTGGGCCCTCGCCGCCGTCAGCGTGGCGAGCGTCGCCAGCACCATGAACGAGCCCAGCTGATCCACCACCACCGCCACCGGCACGCTCGCGGGCCCCAGCAGCGCCGTGGCCATGGGCAGGCCCACGAAGGCCGTATTGCCCAGCCCCGCGGTGAGGATGAGCGCCGTCACCGAATCGCGTGACAGGCCCAGCCGGGGCCCGAGCAGCCGCAGGAACAGCACCGCCCCCCCGAAGAGCAGCCACGGCGCCACGGCGGCCACCATCAGCCCGGGCGCGAACTCCAGCCGGTGCATGGCGCGCAGCACCAGCGCGGGCAGGGACACGTTGAGGATGAAGGCGTTGAACGCGGGCGCCGTCCCACCCGGGAACCGGCCGCTCGCACGCGCCAGCACGCCCAGCACCAGGCACACCCCCAGGAGTCCGATGACCTGCCCCATGCCCGCCTTGCGTCCCGCCTTCCTGCGTGTGCGTTGGCGCGGCAACCTGGAGGAGCCCGCCAGCGATGTCCAGCGCCATCAGGGCACGCACGGGGAAGTCGTGTTTCGCGCGCGGCTGGAATGCATGAGGCCCCAACCAGCGCCCACCGCCGGGCCGTGACGGAGCGGGCGTGGAAACGCGCGGGGCGCGGGCGCATGCTGGCGGGCGCCCCGGTCAGTCCTTCCTCCCCACGACCGTCGGGCATTCGCCATGAATCCCGTTGCCACGGTGTTGAGAGCGCTGGGCGGGGGTGGCCTGCCACGGACCTATTGGGTCCTGTGGGTGGGCACCTTCGTGAACCGGCTGGGGTCCTTCGTCGCGCCGTTCCTGGCGCTCTACCTCACGCGCGAGCGCGGCTTCAGCGTGGAGCAGACGGGCTTCATCGTGGCGCTCAACGGCGCGGGCGCGGTGATGGCGGCGCCCCTGGGAGGCATGCTCGCGGACCGGGTGGGCCGCAGACTGACGCTCGCGGGGGGCCTGTGGCTGGGCTCGGGGGCCATGCTGTTCATCGGCTTCTCGGAGACGCCGGGGCGCATCGCGGTGGCGGCCTTCATGCTGGGCATCCTGGGGGACCTGTACCGGCCGGCGGTGTCCGCGGCGGTGGCGGACGTGGTGCCGCCCCGGGACCGCGCGCGCGCGTACGGGATGCTCTACTGGGTCATCAACCTGGGCTTCGCCATCGCGCTGCCGCTGGCGGGCCTGCTGGCGGGGCTGGGCTACCGGCTGCTCTTCATCGCGGACGCGGTGACCACGTTCCTCTACGGCTGCTGCGTCTGGGCGTTCGTGCCGGAGACGCGGCCGCAAGCCGCGACGGAGCACAAGGCTCGCTCCACGCTGGGGGACCTGCTGACGCCGTTCCGCGACGGCGTGTACCTGGCCTTCTGCCTGCCCGTCTTCGCGCTGGCGCTGCTCTTCTTCCAGAGCACCCTGAGCCTGCCGCTGACGCTGTCCGCGCGCGGCCTGACGCCCGCGGACTACGGCCTGGTGATGGCGGTCAACGGCGTGCTCATCGTCGCGCTGCAGCCGTTCGTCACGCGCGCGGTGGGCCGGGTGCGGCGCTCCACGGCGCTGGCGTTGGCGGGGGTGCTGACGGGGGTGGGCTTCGGACTGCACGCGCTGCCGGCGAGCGTGCCGTGGGCGATGGTCGCCGTGGCGGTGTGGACGCTGGGGGAGATGGCGCAGTCACCCGTGGCGCCGTCGGTGGTGGCGGACCTGGCGCCCGCGGAGCTGCGAGGCAGCTACCAGGGCGCGTACCACATGATGTGGGGGCTCGCGTCCAGCGTCGCCCCCGCGCTGGGCGGCGCGATGCTGGGCCACGTGGGCGCCACCGCGCTGTGGGCGGGCTGCTGCTGCGTGGGCCTGGCCGCGGCCGCGTGGCACCTCACCATCGCGGGTGCGCGCAGGCGCCGCGTGGAGACGCTGCGCCTGGAGCGCCCGGAGATGAGCGCCAGCCTGGACTGAGAAAGGGCGGGCGCCCCTCGCGCCCCTCGCGCCACGAGAGGCTCGGGAGGGCGGCGGCCTACTGCCCGATGCCGAGGAGGGCCTCGGGCTTCGTGAGGCCGCGCGCGCGGGCGACGGGCTGGAGGATGTCCTGCGGGGGCGCGTCCGCGGTGAGCAGCAGCGCGCGCACGGCGGTCTCCACCACGTCCTCGGCGCCGGGGCGCACCATGCCGCGCCGGGCGTCCTCCACGCGCTTGCCGCGGTACAGGTCGAAGCGCTCCTTCACGTGCTTCGCCACGTCCGCGACGGCCTTGTCGCCCGCGTCCACGCGCAGCTCCAGCTCGTTGCGAAGCTGCACGGGGTCCGCCAGCACGCCGTAGCGGTCATAGCCCTTGTGGGCCAGGTCCTCGTGCAGCACCGCGTAGTCCTGCGTGTTGGGCGCGGCCACCTGCTGGGGCGTCAAGAGGTCGCGCATCACCGCCGTCACGGTGGCCGTCACCGTCAGCCGGTGCAGCTGCACGTCGTAGACGAAGTCCGAGTACATGGGCTCCTCCACGGTGATGGGCTCGCGGAAGACGGCGTCGCGGTTGCGCTGCACCTCGGCGCGCTGGAGCTCCGCCTTGTCCAGCGCCGCCTGCACGGCCACCTCCAGCACGCGCGCCGCCTTGGCCTTCTGCACCATCAGGCCCTCGTCCTGCGTGCACTGCCCCGAGCACCGCTCCGGGTCGCACTCGCTGGGCATCTTGCCCGGGCTCTTCGCGTCGCGAGCCTCCTCGCCGCACTCCTGGATGGCCGCGCGGCACTCGCGCTTCTCCCGCTCGCGGCAGCGCTCGGCGGCGTCGCGCAGCGTGCCCAGTTCCACCTGGGCGCGCAGGTACTCGCGCAGCACCGCGGCCTGCTTGCGCTCCACGCCCTCCAGGGTGCGCTCCGTCTCCAACAGCTTCTTCTCGTAGTCGCCGCGCCTGGGGTTGGGCACGGAGCGGTTGCCCGCGAGGTAGCGCTGGCTGCGCTGGGAGTCCTCCACCGCCTTGAGCGGCAGCACGCGCTCCAGGGCCAGGTCCAGCTTCACGCCCACGCGGCCCGGGGGCGCCTCCGTCACGACCTTCAGGGGCAGCTTCGTGGGGAGCGCCGCGGCCAGCCGTCCCGCGCTCAGCCGCTGCGCCACGTCGGGGGCCTGGGCGTTGTCCTCCACGGGCGTGGCCACCACCAGGAAGGCCACCTCGTCGCGCAGCCGCTGCCGCACGGCCTCCGCGCGCTCACGGGCCGCGGTGGCGCCCACGCGCTCCTGGTCCGCGCGCACGTAGGCCACGAGCGCGTTGCCCAGCTTGCCCGCCTTCTCCAGCGTGTCCGCGCTGGCGAAGAAGCGCTTCGCCCACGCCACCTGCACCGCGTCCACGCCCTTGCGAGCGTTCACGTGGTCCGGCGACACGGCCAGCACCGCGTCCAGCTCCGCGCGAGCATCCTGGAGCTTCTCCTCCTTGAGCAGCCCCAGGGCCACGCCCACGCGCGCCTCCAGCGTCTGCGCGAGCAGCGCGCGAGCCCCCTCGTGGTCGGGGTCCAGCTCCAGCACGCGCACCAGCAGCTTGGTGGCGGACGGCAGGTCCCCGGAGGCGTGGGCGGCGCCGGCCTCCTGGTACACCTCCGCGCCCCACTCCTTGCGCACCGCGCGCAGCTTCACGGTGATTTCGGACGCCTCCGGATCCGCGGCCAGGGCGCGCAGGTAGGCGGCCTCGGCTTCCGCCCAGTGGCGCTCCTTCACGGCGCCGTCGCCCTCGCGCACCGCGCGGGAGAAGGCGGAACAGCCACTGAGCAGCACCAGCGACAGCAGGGCCAGGGCGCTCAGCCAGCGGGAGGGGGCGGGGGGGATTCGGGCGGGGGAGCTCACGCGCCGCATTCTCGCGGGAAAGCGCGCCGGGCGTGAAGATTCCGACGGCCCGCCCGGCCGGCTACCCCTCGTGAAGGCAGACATCCTGGCGGGTCGGGCCAGGGACGCCCGTCGTCATTAGGCTGTTGTGCCTTTTGAATGTGTCACACCCACACGGTCTTCTGCTGGCAGCGATGAGACGGGGTGCAAGCGTTCAGTGACCGGGCAGCGGGACTCCGGGAATGACGCGACGCACCAGTCAGTAGAGGGAATCAGCACCCACGAGGGGGGCTAGAGGAATCCAATGCCTTGTCCACAGCCGCGTCCCACCAAGTTCCATCTCCCGCTGCGGGCCGAGTCGTTCTCCATCGAGGACCACCGCAACGTCCACTGCCGCTTCTACGGCGGCTGCATCGACGTGGCGGTCCGTCAGGACTGGGAGAGCTTCACCTGCGCCAAGTGCCCCATGTTCCAGCAGGACAAGGCGCCGGGCGCCAGCTCGTATGCCTTCACGCAGCCCGCGAACTTCGGGCAGCCGTAGTGTCTCTGTTTCAAGTTCTGTGATTGAGACGGCCGGGCGTCCTGCCCTCCTCCGCGCCTCTTCGCCAGGAGGGGGAGCGGGCTGGAGGGACGCCCGTCGTCCGGTTCCGCCTCCTGTACCCCTGGACACTGCGTTCCTGGAGGACAGGGTCCACCTTGTCAGGCGGCGAGGGGACAGCGGATGCAGGAGCGTCGTGTCACATCGTGGTTGGAGCTGCAGGACCTGTTGTTCGCGGGCTCGTGGAACGAGCCGCTGGGCCGGTTCCGCACGAGCTTCGTGTTCCGGGGGGTCCCGGACGCGAAGCTGGATTTGACGGCGACGCTCAACCGCCAGGGTGCGTTCGTGCGCCAGGAGCGGGACCTGCTGCGGGCCTTCCGCAAGTACGCGCGGGGTGTGCCGGGCACGGAGCGGCTGACGTCCATCTGGGACTGGCTGGCGCTGGCGCAGCACCACGGGATGCCCACGCGGCTGCTGGACTGGACGTTCAGCCCGTACGTGGCGCTGCACTTCATGACGGAGCGCACGGACCTGCTGGCGGAGGACGGCGCCATCTGGTGCGTGGACTATCACCAGACGAACGAGCAGTTGCCCAGGCCGCTGCGGGAGCAGTTGCGGCTGGAGGGCGCGGACGTGTTCACGGCGGAGATGCTGGCGTCGGTGGCCGGGGACCTGGCGGCGTTCGACGGGCTGGGGACGCACCCCTTCGTGTTGTTCTTCGAGCCGCCGTCGCTGGACGCGCGCATCGTGAACCAGTTCGCGCTGTTCTCGGTGATGAACGGGCCGGAGCTGAGCCTCAACGACTTCCTGGGGCACCAGCACCAGGGGGTGCGCAGGCTCGTGGTGCCGGCGAAGCTCAAGTGGGAGGTCCGCGACAAGCTCGACCAGGCGAACATCACCGAGCGGGTCCTCTTCCCCGGCCTGGACGGCCTCAGCCGCTGGCTGCGCCGCTACTACGCCCCCCGTCCCCGGTAGGCGAAGGCTCGGTCGCGGGAGCTTCGGGAGCGGGCGGTGGGGCCTCCGGCGGAGGAGTTTGCGCATCTGGAGCCGGTGGCGGCACCGCGAAGGAGGCATCTCCCGCCGGTGGAGGAGCCTTGGCGATCACCTCTCCCTGGGGAGTGACCGCATAGGCATCCCATGCGTCGAGGACGCGGATGCGAGGTCCACCACACCGCCTGAAGTCCTGGTGCACCGCGACGAAGTAGAGGCCTTGGGCCTGCCCGGTGAAGACGGCGACCGCCAGACCCTGCTCCGGGCTGGCGCAGCCCTGGAACAACGTGGGGTCGGGGTTCGTGCGGATGAACTCCCGCACCGCGCCGGCCGCGGCCACCACGGCCCCGGCCTCCATGGGTTGCCCCACGAGGGTGGCGGAGGTCTCATCGGGCCATTCGATGGGCGTCTTCCACGCCGTCGGCCTCGCGGCACATCCCGCGAGCATCGCGATACATCCCGCTGCCAGTGCCCTGCCCCTCATCGATGCTCCCTATTCACGCAGCAGCCGCAGCGGCCCATTCGTGCACCGGGGCTCCGACCCCAGGTGGCTCTGTGTCGGCGCGCAGGTGCCCAGGAGGATCCACCTTCGCCGCCGTTCACTCCATTGCTCGACCTCGCCCGTGGGAAAATAGCGCAGGTAGACCCGGCTTCCGTCCATGCGCTCCGCGACCAGGGCGGAGGCCATCTCAATGGCCAGTTCCTTGAACAAGGCGGGTGCGGGATTGCCGGGAACCAGGCGCACCACCGCCATGGCGGTCAGCGGATCGAACGCATCTGTCGGCCAGGCCAGCAGGTCCACCGAAGAAGGTGGGCTGCCACACGGATGGTTGTGGATGAACCCGACCACCCAGACTTGCGAGGCCGGATGATCATCATCCTGGACATGCAGTGGCGCGGAGCAGCGGTCATGGCTTCCGCGAACAGGCTCGGACACGCGCCAGGACAAGGCATTTCGCCCGCCGGTGACGTAGACGGTCGCGCAGTACTCCGTGGACAGGCCCTGGATGGGCCGCAGCGTCGCGGGGTCGCACGTCCGGGCACCTGGACGCTTGAGGAACGCGTCCGCCACATCCCGCATCAGGTCGATGGGGATGGAGTTGTCCCCAGCAGGCATCTCGACCGCGGGCACTTCCGCCCAGGGACCGCGAACGGCCTTGGCGGCCGCGACGGTGGTGGGAGCGGGCATGGAGGCCGCGCATCCCACCAGCAGCACCAGCAATGACGTCAGCGAGAATCGCACGGAGCGGCATCCTCGCACCGACGCGAGGAGCGCACCTCACGCATTCACACATGCACGGGTTCCCCACCCACGGGCCCGGACCTGTCCCGGTCGCGCCGTGCCTCGCGCTCCGCGTCTTCCCTCGCCCAGCGTGCGTCATCCGTGCGCGCGTTCTTGTGCGCGAGCGCGCCGCCCGTGATGACCCCGCCCAGCACCACCAACATCACCAGGATTCCCACCACCACCGCGCCGATGATGACCATGTGGACCACCTCCACTCCCAACGGTGCGTCGCGCCTGCCCCTCCCGCAGGCCGGAGCCGACACGCCCTGCGGGACCTTGCCTCCCCGTCCGGTCCCACCTGCCTGCGACCCCGGTGCCCCCTCCTGGCAATGGACAGACACGGGACGCACCTTCGTCGAAACGCCGCCGGGACGCCCCACATGGAGGTGCGCCAATGCAAGACGCCGGCACCAGACGACCCAATCCCCCAACCCCCAAGCCCTCGCTGCCCCCGCCCCCCCTTCGCCCCCAAGCCCCCCGCCCACTCCCCGCCCCGCCCACGTCCAACGGTGAATGCCCGCCGCACGACGACTTCGACGACCCCATCGCGTCCTGGTAGGGAATCAGGGCATGAGCGTGCCCCGCCCCAACCCCCTGCTGTCGGACCGCGACGTGGACTTCCAGCTCTACGAGGCGCTGGACACCGCGGGCCTCTGCGCGCTGCCTGCCTTCCAGGAGCACTCGCGCGACACCTTCGCGCTCCTCCTGGACAGCACCCGCCGCTTCGCCCGCGAGGTGCTCGCCCCCACCTACCGGCCCATGGACGCCGCCCCGCCCGTCTTCGAACACGGCCGCGTGCGCGTGCATCCCGCCATGCGCTCGCTCTACGCCGGCATGGTCGACCTGGGCCTGCTCACCGCCACCCGCCCGCCGGACGTCGGCGGCCAGCAGCTCCCCCTCACCGTGCACGCCGTGGCCAGCGCCTACCTCATGGCCGCCAACCTGAGCGCCTATGGCTACCTGGGCCTCACGCTCGGCGCCGCGCACCTCTTGGAGGTCTTCGGCACGCCCTTCCTGCGCGACACCTTCATGGCCCGGCTGTACCGCGGTGAATGGACCGGCACCATGGCCCTCACCGAGCCCCAGGCCGGCAGCAGCCTCGCGGACGTGAAGACGCGCGCCACGCCCGCGCCGGACGGCTCCTACCGCCTCCAGGGCTCGAAGATCTTCATCAGCGGCGGCGACCAGGACTTCACCGACAACGTCGTGCACCTCACCCTCGCCCGCATCGAGGGCGCGGAGGGCGGCACGCGCGGCGTGTCCCTCTTCGCCGTGCCCGCGAAGAGGCCGGAGGCAGACTCGCTCGTCCCCAACGACGTCCAGGTGGCCGGCGTCATCCACAAGATTGGCTGGCGCGGCCTGCCCAGCCTCGTCCTCAACTTCGGTGAAGCCAATGACTGTCACGGCTGGCTCGTGGGCCAGCCCGGTCGCGGCCTCGCCTGCATGTTCCAGATGATGAACGAGGCGCGCATCATGGTGGGCCTCAACGGCGTGTCCACCGCCGCCGTCGCCTACCAGGAGTCGCTCGCCTACGCGCGTGAACGCCCCCAGGGCCGCCCCGCCGGCATCCGCGACACCACGCGCGCCCAGTCCCCCATCATCGAACACGCCGACGTGCGCCGCATGCTGCTGCGCCAGAAGGCCATCGTGGAGGGCGGCCTCGCGCTCCTGCTCACCACCTCCACGCAGGCGGACCTGGCCACCCACGCGCCGGACGAAGCCACGCGCAAGCGCGCGCACCTGCTGCTGGACCTGCTCACGCCCATCGCCAAGACGTTCCCCGCGGAGCGGGGCTTCGAAGCCAACGCGCTCGCGCTGCAGATCCACGGCGGCTACGGCTACTCCAGCGAGTACCTCCCGGAGGCGTGGCTGCGCGACCAGAAGCTCAACAGCATCCACGAGGGCACCACCGGCATCCAGGGCCTGGACCTGCTCGGGCGCAAGGCGGTGGCGGAGGGCGGCGCCGCGCTCCAGGCGCTCGACGAGGAGGTGCGCGCCACCACCGCCCGCGCCCACGCCGCGGGCGTGGAGCCCGCGTGGAGCGACGCGCTGGAGGACGCGCTCCAGCAGGCCACCACCCTCACGCTGGAGCTGGGCGCGCGAGGCATGGCGGGCGAGGTGGACGTGATGCTCCGCCACAGCACGGACTTCCTGGAGCTCTTCAGCGTGGTGGCCGTGGCGTGGCGCTGGCTCGCGCAGGCCGCCGCCGCGAAGGAGGGCCTGGCGCGCACGACGAGCGCGGAGGACGCTGGCTTCTACGAGGGCAAGCTCGCCGCCGCGCAGTACTGGTTCGCGGTGGAGGTGCCGCGCGTGCCGCTGCTAGCCCACCTGTGCCGCACGGGCGAGGACTCCTACGCGCGCATGCGCCCGGACTGGTTCTGACATGTCCGTCTCCTTCCACCTGTGCCAGCCCGGCGGGGGCGCCTCGTGCGGCGCCTGCTGCGGCCTCTACAACTTCCGCGACCACTCCCGCGCGGCGCTGACCCGGAGGCTCACGGCGCAGACGGAGCGGCTCTCCCGCACACCCCACACCCCGGAGGCCTACGGCGAGGCCGCGCGCGAGCTCACCGCGAACCGCGACGCCCCCGCCCTCTTCCCCATCGTGCGGGTGTGTCCCCTGCTGGGCTTCCTGGACGCGGAGCACCAGCGCGTGGGCTGCCTGGGCCATCCCCGGGTGACGGGCGGCGCGGACCTGCGCGACTGCGGCGTCTACCGCGCCACCGTCTGTGAATCCTTCACCTGTCCGTCCTTCGGCTGGCTCACCGACGCGCAGGCCCGGCTGGTCCAGGCCGCGTGCGCGGACTGGTACCTCTACGGGTTGGTCATCACGGACGTGGAGTTCGTGCGCGGCTGCCTGAAGCTCCTGGAGTGGGAGCTGGGAGGCCCCGCGTCCCCGGACATCCTGCGCGAGCGCCCCGACTCGCTCGCCGCCGTGCGCCGCCTCTTCGCCCTCAAGGAGACGGCCCCCGGCCGCGACGGACAGGCCACTGTCTTCGGCCGCTTCGCCCATGACACGGAAGGCGAACCCACCCCGCGCTCACTCGATTACGCGGCGCTGGGCACGCGCGCCGCCCCCGAGGACGACGTGGTGCTGTGCCTGGGCTACACGCCCCCGGACGCACCGGCCCTGCTCGCCGCGCGCGCCCTGGTGCGCGACCACGTGCGCGCCGTGGCCGCCACCTTCCCCGCGTAGACCCCGCCATCCAGAAGCCAACACCCCTCCGCACGCCGGCCGCTTGCAACGCCAGGGGGTCGTCCGCAGGTTTGCCTGCGGGAGGGTTGGCGGATGGGTGGACGTTGGATGTGGATGGGGATGGTGGGGTTGTGCTCGCTCGCTTCCGGCTGTCGGGAGCACGACACCGCGGACACGGTGACGCGGACGCCGGCGTCCATGCAGGCGCGGGACTCCGCGACCGGCGGGCTGATGGTGCCCGCCACGCCCGCGCTGGCACGGAGCACGGTGGACGGCGACCGTTCCCCAGGTGGTGACGCGCTGCTGGCGGCGAACGCGCAGGTGCCCCCCGACACGGCACCTCCACCCGGCGCCCGGCCACTTCCAGGCCCGCGGGTGAGCGAACCCGCGCAGGGCACCACCGCGCAGGCCCCCGCGAATGCTCCAGCCCGTCAGGGCACGCCGGCGACGAACGCGAACGGCCAGCGGCAGGCCCAGGCGAACCCGAACGCTTCGCGGTCCCAGCAGGCCACCCCGGCGAACGCGAACGGCCAGCGGCAGGGCCAGGCCAACCCGGACGGCGCGCCCGCGACGCAGGCGCCCGCCGAGGGCCGGGTGATGATTGGCGCGCAGGCCGTGCAGGCCAGCGACGACGAGGCCTGGTACGAGGGCGCGGCCAAGGCGGCGCAGGCGGCGGTGACGGACAACTCCGCCAACCGGCCGCTGGAGCAGGTCGTCATCGCGTCCAGCACGGTGAACGGCCGGGTGACGCGCGTGGCCAAGGACACCCTGCACGTGCGCGACGGCGAGGGCACCGTCTACGAGCTCCAGCTCGACCCGCGCAGCCGCGGCCTCCGCCAGGGCCAGCGCGTGCCCCTCAAGGAGCTCCAGGAGGGCACCCCGGTGCGCGCCCAGTTCGTCCTCATGGGCGGCCGCACCGTCGCGCGCGACGTGCAGGTGCGGCGCTAGGTCCGCTGCCCCTTCGATGCCTGAAACGACGACACCCGGGAAGCCATGGTGGCTCCCCGGGTGCCTGTCTTCGTCCCGGGCTCCCCTCACGCGAGGGGAGCCGGGCTGGATGCGGATGCGGCTAGTAGACGGCCTTGAGCGTCACGCCCGAGTAGGCCGTGTACCCGCGGATCTTCACGTAGTACTTGCCCGCGGTCGTCTTGGTCAGGGTGCACGTCTCGGTGTTGCCGGACTGGTACGGACGGCAGTCGTACGCGGTGGTCGTCGGCGAGGAGCCGAAGCGCACGTACAGGTCCGCGTCACCCGTGCCACCCGTGGTGGTGATGGTGACCGTCTTGTTCGCCGGCACGTCCAGCGTCGTCCACTCCGTGGTGAAGGAGCCGGAGGCGCCGGAGACGCCCGTCACCGCCACGCCGCTCTGCAGCACGTTGCCGCCGCCACCGCCGGGGGCCGTGTAGCTGCCCTTCAGCGTCACGCCCGAGTACGCGGCGTAGGCGTTCAGCATCACGTAGTAGGTGCCCGCCTGGATGTTGGTGATGGTGCACGTCTCCGCGTTGCCACCGACGTACGGACGGCAGTCGTAGGTGGACGCGTCCGGCGCGGCGCCGAAGCGCACGTACAGGTCGGCGTCACCCGTGCCACCGGAGATGGTGAACGTCAGCCCCGTCGCGCCCGAGGGGACCACCAGCGAGTAGTACTTGCTGTTGCCCGTGCTGTCGGACAGGTTCGTCACCGCCGTGCCGTTGGTCAGCGGGGTGGAGGTCGGGGGAGGCGTCACGACGCCCACGCCCACCGCTTCCCAGGCCGCCTTCACCGCGTCCTGCGTGGCCTGGTCGTAGCCCAGGTCCGCCGCCGCCTGGATGGTCAGCGTCTTCGCCTGCGCGAAGTTCGTGCTCGCCGTGTAGAGGTCGGTGTTGGCCTTGTACCAGATGCGGCCGGCCTTCTCGACGCCGATGGCCGGCACCGTGGGGCCGCCCGAGCGGCGCGGGTGCACGCCACCCTTGGAGAGCAGCGCGAACGCCAGGTTGGGCACGCCGGAGCTGTAGTGCACGTCCGTGCCGGACGTCACGTTGGCCGCCCAGTCCTTGGACGCGCCGTCCTTCGCCGGGTCATCCATGTAGCGCAGGGCGTCGTTCGCCGTGCCCGGCGTCCAGACGTCCTCGCCCACCATCCAGATGGCCGCCGCGGTGCTCCACGTGCCGGAGGCCCAGCTCTCGCAGATGGCGCCGAAGGTGTCGGACATCGCCTCGTTGAGGCCGCCAGACTGGCCGGAGTACGTGAGGTTGGACTCCCTCTCCGTCACCGCGTGGGTCAGCTCGTGGACGGTGACGTCCGCGTCCTTGCCCAGCTCGATGGAGTTCACGCCGTCGCCATCGCCGTACACCATCTGGGTGCCGTCCCAGTAGGCGTTCACGTAGTTGGTGCTGTAGTGCACCGTGCTGATGAGCGTCTCACCCGCGTTGTCCAGCGAGTCGCGGTTGAACAGCGTCTTGTAGCAGTTGTAGGTGTAGCCCAGCATGTCGTAGTTCGTGTCGACATGCGAGTCACCGATGGCCGCCTGGCCCTCGCTGCGCTTGAGCGTGCCCGGGGTGCTGGTGCCGTTGTTCGCGCTGTAGACCTTGCGGTTGAGCGCCGTGTGGATCTCCGGCGCGCGCAGCACGATGGAGCCGTCCACCGCGCTCACGTAGACGCGGTCGCGCAGGGGCATCAGGTCGCTCTCGCCCGTGACCTTCACCTCGTACGCCAGGCGCAGCGCGCCGTCGTCGGTGCGCACGTACACCAGGCGGGGAGCACCCTGGGCCGCCAGGCCCGTGCCCACCGTCGCGCTCAGCGCCGCGTCGCGCGCGGACGAGGCCGCGATGCGCGGCAGCGCGGACACGTTCACGCCGTCGCGCGCGGAGCCGTTGGCGCGGAACACCGTGCCGTCGGGGCGCACGTGCACCACCAGCTCACCGCCGATGACCTCCAGGCCGTTCTTCGTCTGCTTGAAGCGCAGGTGCTGGTTGCCCTGCTCGTCGGTGCTCGCCTTGCGCAGCACCAGGTCGTCCGCGTTCAGCCGGAACGCCGGCGCCACGCCCGCGACCGCCTGGCGGCTCGCGTCCAGCGTGTTCAGCGTCCGCGCCACCCGGCCCAGCTCGCCCGTGATGTTGTCCGGGATGCCGTCCGCGTGCACGCCCACCACCTGGGCGCCAGCCAACGCGTTCAGCGAGCTCTGGATGTCCTCGCCCGACTTCTCCTGCTCAGGCGCCTGCGTCTCCTCGCCCGTGGAACCCTGCGTACCGCACGCCGTCAGAGCCACGCCGAGCCAAGCCGCGCCAATCGTCTTCAACAGTCGATGAGCCAACGCGATACCTCCATGAAGAAACAGCGGGGTGATACGTGACACACTTGAAATCATCAGGGCAACTACTTTTTAGAGAAAGTACGTTTAGTCACTTTCCCCCACCCTGCCGAACAAACCAGGACAACTGGAATTGCAGAGTAAGCGTGATTCCTACCGCTTCCGCTCTTTCAGCGGGTCTCCGGAGTGAACGAACCTGCCCCGGGAATGTCTCAAAAAATGTTTCATGAGACGGGCGGCAGCATGCACCAGGAGGCTGACATGACGCGAGGTGCCGGCCGCCGGGGGACGGGGGCGCTGTGCGTGGGGGTACTGCTGGCGCTCACGGCGTGCGCGTCGCGGGCGCCGGTGGCGACGGAGGTGCCGGCGCCTCCCACGCTGTCGGTGGCGCAGGTGACGCGGCTCTTGCCGGCGAAGGTGAAGGGCGCGGAGCGCGAGGGCTGGGCGCGCGACGTGCTGGCGGCGCTGGACGCGGAGGCGATTGCTCCTTCAGCGCCTGTGGTCTGTCAGGTGCTGGCCATCATCGAACAGGAGTCCGGCTTCCAGGCGGATCCCGCGGTGCCGGGCCTGCCCAAACTGGTGCGTCAGAAGCTGGACGGCACCGCGGGACGGCTGGGCCCCCTGGGGCGGCGCTTGCTGGAGGACGTGCTGGCGGCGAAGGCGAAGGGGGCGAAGCGCAGCTTCGGCGCGCGGCTGGACGCGCTGCGCACGGAGCGGGACCTGGACCGGCTCTTCCGGGACATGCTGGCGTACTACGAGGAGGAGTACCCGGCGGCGTACGCGGCCGCGGACCTGGCAAGCTCCCTGTTCGGCCCGTCCTCGTTCGCGGGGCAGAACCCCGTCACCACCGCGGGCTCCATGCAGGTCAGCGTGCGCTACGCGGTGGAGAAGGCGGGCCCGGACGCGGATCCGGTGGCGGTGCGCGAGTCGCTCTACACGCGCGCGGGCGGCGTGCGCTACGGCACCGCGCGGCTGTTGGGCTTCGAGGCCGCGTACGACGCCCCGCTCTACCGCTTCGCGGACTACAACGGCGGTGTCTACAGCTCCCGCAACGCCGCGCTGCAGGCCCAGGTGAGCCGGCTCACCGGCGTCGCGCTGGCAACCGACGGAGACCTGCGACTGTATGACAAGGATGGAGAGCCTCGCGGCGAGGACAGCCAGAGCCTCAAGGCGCTGCTCCTCTTCCGTCAGCGCTACGCGCCGGACCTGAGCGAGCGCCGGGTGCGCCGGGACGTGGAGGAGGAGAAGACGGCGGACTTCGAGAAGACGGACACGTACCTGGCGGTGAAGCGCGTCTACTCGAAGCAGACGGGGGAGGCGCCCGCCTACGCCCAGCTGCCCGAGGTGACGCTCAAGAGCGTGAAGCTGAGCGGGGAGCGCAGCACCGCGTGGTTCGCGAGGTCGGTGGACGCCCGCTACCAGCAGTGCATGGCCCGCCACCGCCAGGCTGCGCGGTAGCGGGCCCGGGCCCGAAGGCCGGGACTACGGCGTGGTGAAGACGGCGCTGAACGTGTCCGCGCTGACCGCGGGCAGCAGCTCCGCGGTGACGTACGGCGCGCGCGAGGGCTCGTAGTACGGCGAGTCGTCCGCCGTCACGCGCACGTAGTAGCTCGTCCCGGGCAGCAGCAGGCCCGGCGGCAGGCGGACCTGCGTCCGGTCACCGGGGACGTAGAAGCGCAGCGTCGGCGTGGCGGTGAAGGTGCTGATCAACTGGAGGACGGACACCACGTAGTTCCGGGGCGCGCGCATCGCGGGAGCCCGCCAGCTGATGACCGGCTGGTTGGTGCCCACCACGCGCGGCACGTAGGCGTCCACGCCGTCGATGCGCAGCTCCCGCGGCGGCGAGATGCCCGGCTGGATGGGGCCGGCGATGAGGTGGTCCATCCGGTCGGTGATGAAGACGTTGCCGCTGGGGTAGTGCGCGCGGGTGCCCACGATGACGGGCGACGGGGCGCGGAACGAGTAGCTGATGGTGCCCACCACGCCCCAGCTGGACGGATAGGGATTGCCGTAGGCGAAGCGATTCGTGATGACGCCGTCCTCACCGCGCGGCAGCCACAGGTTGAACAGCTCGCCCTGGTAGCCCACCCAGCCGTGCTGGTAGCCGAACGGAATGGGCAGCAGCGACATGGAGGCATAGCCGATGGTGCCGGTGGGGTTCGAGTCCGTGCGCCAGCGGGAGAACTCGTTCAGGCGCCACTCCAGGGAGAAGGGCGTCTGGCGCACGGGGGTCATCGTGGCCGCCAGCGGCAGCGCCGTGGTGCCGTCCGGCGTGAACGAGAACGACGGCAGGTGCGCGCTGCTCACCACCGTCTGGTACGCCAGGGTCCCGCCGCTCGGCAGCGTCCCGACCGCCACGGAGTTGAGCTGGTTCACGTAGAGGCGGTCACCCTTCGCCTGGTCCAGGACGGCCAGTCCGTAGCCATTGCTGGAGAACGCGTAGGCGTCCGGGTCGAAGATGGACGTGGCCCCGACGGGAATTTCCACGCTGGGGGAGAACGCGTTGTACGCGTCCACGTCCGCGCTGGTGACCTGCACGACGCTGCCCTGCTCGGCGGTGGAGGCCCACTGCTGCCAGGGCTCCAGGTTGAAGAGCTCCGCCGACACGGGGGTCTCGTTGAGGGACGTGTAGACCGCGTCCGGACGGCCAATGCGGTTGACGCCCAGGTCGAAGTGGCGCTCCCGCGTCAGGTAGTAGAACCGGTTCGAGCGCAGGAAGTACTCACCGTCCGGCACGTTGTCGAAGCGCAGGCCCCCCGCCACTGGCGTGCCCGTGCGCCGCTCGAAGTCGATGCCGTTGGGGATGAGGATTTCGACGTCGCGGCCGGACAGGTCCTGCGGCACCACCGTCACCCCGGCGCTGGAGTGGAAGCGGGTGTCCGCCGTCACCAGCACGGACGTGCCCGCGTCCACCGGCCCGGTGCCCCCGTCGGTCTCACCACAGCCCGGCAGGAACTCGTCGCTGGAGATGACCGCCGTCCCCTCGCGGGGGTCCATGGCGATCTCGGGAGGGTTCACCTCCTCGGAGGGAGGCGCTTCCCCGCAGCCCAGCCAGGCCGCGCAGGCGGGGACGAGCAACAACGACAGACGTCGGAAGGACATGATGGGCCCAGGTGACAAGCAATGAATGGCTGTCCGGTCCCGGCCCAAACCTGACGCCGCTTCTATACGCGAAAGCGCGGCAGGCTTTTACTGGATAGTTGCGTTTTGATGGGTAGTTCAGGTGGGCGTGGATGAAGGCTTGCGCCCACCTGAGTCTGTCTTCAACGGGCAGGCGCCGTTGGCGGGGTGAAGCGCTTGTCGGAGATCTTCATCTCCGTGACGGGGCCGTACTTGCGGGCCACGTCGCGCAGGGCGTCCGCCTTGCCGATGAGGACGAACGTCAGGTCCTCCGGGGCGGGCAGGACGCGCTGGAGCACGGTGCGCACGCCGTCGCGGGTGGCGGCGGACACGGCGCCCGCGAAGCCGTTCACGTCCTGGGCGTCCAGGCCGTAGAAGGCCAGCTCCGACAGCTTCATGGCCAGCTGGTCCCCCGTCTCCAGCGTGGGGGGGAACTGCCCCAGCACGTAGGCCTGGGCGGAGGCGAGCATGGCGTCATCCATGCCGTCCTGGCGGTAGCGCGAGAGCACGTCCAGCGCCAGGTCGATGGCGCGGCCCGTGGTGGCCGTCTGCGTATAGGAGGTGAGGACGACGGTGTAGGGCTGGAGGGCCTGCTGCATGGAGGAGCGGGCGCCGTAGGTGAGGCCCGTCTTCACGCGCAGCTCGGTGTTGAGCAGCGAGGTGAAGCGGCCGCCCAGCACGGTGTTGCCCAGCTCCGCCACGACGCGGTCCGGGTCGGTGCGGCGGATGCCGGTGTTACCAATGGCGAAGTAGGTCTGGGTGGCGTCCGGCTTGTCCACCAGCAGCACGTGCCGGCCCTTCGTGGGCGCGGTGGCGGGCACGGCGGGAAGCGGCTGGCCCGCGGGGGCCCACCCGCCCAGGGCGGCCTCCAGCTTCGCGGCGAGCTGCTTCGCGTCGAAGTCCCCCACCACGGAGAGGATGAGCCGGTCCGCGCCCAGGTTCGCCTTCGCCCAGCCGAGCACGTCGCCCCGGCCAATCGTGGGCAATGACGCCTCACTGCCCACCGAGGACCCGCCGTACGGGTGCGAGGGGAAGTGGAAGGCATTGAAGTACACGCCGATGAGCATGCGCGGGTCGCCGTCCTTGGCGGAGGCGATCTCCGACACTCGCAGCGCGCGGGCCTTCTCCAGCTCCTTCGCGTCGAAGCGCGGGCGCACGAGCATGTCCGACAGCAGCTCCACCATCAGCGCGGTGTCGCGGGCCTGGAAGCTGCCATTGAGGATGAGGGCCTCGCGGCCCGGCACGACTTCCAGCTCGCCGCCCACGCCGTCCACGGCGTCCGCGAACTGCTGGGCGTTGCGGGAGCCCGCGCCCTTCTGGAGCAGCTCGGCGGTGAGCGCGGCCAGCCCCTCCTTGCCGGCGGGGTCGGTGACGGCGCCGCCCTTGAGCCACGCGCTGAAGGACACCAGCGGCAGCTCGTGCTTCTCCACGAGCAGCAGCCGCACGCCGTTCTTCAGCGTGACGGCGGTCGCCTCCGGCAGCGTCACGCCCTTCGTCGACAGCGGGGCGGTGGGGGCCGGGGTGGCCGGGGCAGGGGCTTCCGGTGCCGGCGGAGGCTGCGCGGGCGCGGAGTCGGGAGCGGGCGCCTGCGTGGTCGCGCACGCGGAGACGAACAGCAGCGCGGCGAGGGCGGAGCGCAGCGGGCGGAGGGTCGGCATCGGGTGAGGCCTGCTCGGGTCGGGGCGGGGGGAGGCGCGGGTCGCGTGAGGCCTGGCGGAACGCAGTCGGAAGGAAGCACTCATCGCGCGGTCTCCTGGCGGACCGGGGTGGCGGAATCGGTGGTGGGCACCAGCCAGCCCACCGTGCGGTGGTCGGGGTTGAAGATGCGGGCGGCGAGCGCCTTCACGCCGTCGAGGGTGACCTTCTCGTAGCGCGTGGGCGCGTCGAGCAGGGCCTTCCAGTCGCCCCGGAAGGTGGCGGCGTTGCCCAGCTCGCGGGCGCGGCCGTCGTTGGTCTCCAGCTTGCGCCAGAAGGTGGCCAGGGCGACGTTGCGCGCCTTCTTCAGCTCCGCGTCGGTGACGCCGTCCTTCGCCACGCGGGCCAGCTCCGAGGTGAGGAGCGCCTCGGTCTTCGCCAGGTCGCCGCCCGGCGGCAGGTCCACGTAGAACCACGTGAGCGTCGGGTCGAAGCCGCCGGCGGTGGTGCCGCGGACACGGATGGCCACGCGCGCTTCATCCACCAGCTTGCGGTGCAGCCGCGACGAGTCGCCGTGGGTGAGGATGAGGCCCAGCAGCTCCAGCGTCTCCGCGTCCGGGTCGTTGGCGGAAAGGCCGTGGTAGGCGACCTGGAGCAGCGGGGACTGGGCCAGCCGCTTCACGACGATGCGCCGCTCGCCCTGCTGCTCGGGCTCCTGGGTGCGCACGGGCTCCGGCGCGGGCTGCGAGGGGATGGTGCCGAGCGTGGCCTCCACCTGCTCGAAGACGCGCGCGGGCTCCACGTCGCCCGCGATGACGAGCGTGGCGTTGTTGGGGGCGTAGTACGTCTTGAAGTAGCGCTGGAGGTCCTCCATGCGCCAGGACTCGATGTCGGACGGCCAGCCGATGACGGGGATTTGATACGGGTGCGCGACGAAGGCGGTGGCCTGCATCTGCTCCTGCAGCGCGCCGCCGTTGTCGTTGTCCACGCCGGAGCGGCGCTCGGAGTAGACGACGCCGCGCTCGGACTCGATGACCTTGGGGTCGAAGGCGAGCGACTGGAGCCGGTCCTGCTCCAGGTCCAGGATGAGGGGCAGCGCGGAGGACGGGAACCAGTCCAGGTAGACGGTGACGTCCTCGGAGGTGAAGGCGTTGTTGGCGCCGCCGTTGGCCTCCATGACGCGGTCGAACTGGCCGGGGCCGTACTTCTTCGCGCCGTTGAACATCATGTGCTCGAAGAAGTGGGACAGGCCGGTGATGCCGGGGCGCTCGTTGCGGCTGCCCACGCGGAACCAGTTGGCCAGCGCCACGTTGGGGATGTCGTGGTCCGGCCAGACGATGACGGTGAGCCCGTTCTTCAGCGTGCGGGCCTGGATGTCGGAGCCCAGCTTCGCGGCGGGGGTGGAGGCGGCGGCGGGCTTCGCGGACGGCTCGGGGACGGCCTGGGCCCCCGCCTGGGGCGCACCCAGGAGGGCCAGACAGGCGAACCACGACAACGGAGGACGGGACATCCTTGCTCCTGGGGAGGGACCACGGCGGCGCCCGGGAACGGGCGGCAGCGCACCCTATTCCAGAAACGCCGCGCGGGTGTCCCCGAGGAGCCTCAGGCGCCCAGCACCTGCCGCAGCACGGACTGGAAGTAGTTCGTGCTGCCGATGTGGCCCGCGTGCAGCTTGGCGGACTGGTGGAGCCGCTGGGCGACGGCCTCGAACTCCGCCTGGCTGACGTCGCGCAGGGACAGGTACAGGCGGGCGGCGGCGCGCAGGTAGGAGAAGAGCGGGTTCTTGTGGTGGCCGTCGGGCCGGCGCGCGAGGTGGCGGTAGAGCTGGGAGAACTCCTGGTCGACCTCCGCGTGGCGCGTGTCGCGGCAGAAGCCGGCGGCGGTGGCCTCGATGAGGAAGAAGAACGGCTCGTACTCGGGGAAGGGCGGCCGGGTGAAGTCAGGGGGCTGCTTGTTCCCGGTCCACAGCGCGGAGACGGGCTGCAGGCGCACGTGGGCGGTGACGTCGCCGAAGCGCACGGGCACCTCGTCACCCACGGGCTTCACCTGGCCCTGTTCGTCCCGCTCCACGGGGATGAACAGGCGCATGGGGTCCTCCACCTTCACGCCCGCCTTCTCCAGCTCCGCCACCACGTTCGCGTCCATTGCGTTGATGTTCCTCCGGGACACCGATCTACCGCGTCGCGCCCGGATGTGCACCCGGGACGCGGAGGGACCGCACGCAAGGCGCCTGGACCCAACGGAGGCCCGGCCCGGATGAACCGCGAGCTGCCTCCCGTATTCCCAACCCGCCCCCGCGGGACCCCGTACCGGGAGTGCCGTTGACAGCGAGGAGGTGAAGTCCTCGAATGAAACACAGTCCTTCCAGAGGTGACACATGTCACAACGCATTTCCCCGATACTCATGCTGTGTCTGGCTTTTGGTGGTCTTGTCACGGGATGCGGCGGAGGCAGCCTGGAGGCGGTGAGCACCTCCGAGTGCTCCACGGGCATGAAGTGGACGGGCGGCGACAGCGGCAACGCCCTGATGCATCCCGGTGGCAACTGCATCCAATGTCATGCGGACCGGGGCGAGGGGCCGAAGTTCGTGGTGGCGGGGACCGTCCAGGCCACCGCGCACGAGGCGGACGACTGCGCGGGCCTCGAGGGCGCCCAGGTCGTCATCACCGACGCCAACCAGAAGACCTACCCACTGACGGCCAATGCCTCCGGCAACTTCTTCCTCAAGGCCGGAGACGCGAAGGACTTCGCGTTCCCCTACACCGCCCGCGTCACCCACGGTGGCACCCAGTGGGCCATGAACACCGCGCAGGGCACCGGGGCCTGCGGCTCCTGCCACACCGTGGCCGGGGCCAATGGCGCCCCCGGACGCATCACCCCCCCGTAGCGACGCCGCCCGCCAGCGCGGACAAAGAAAAAGGGCGCCGGACCGGAGTCCGACGCCCTTCAGATTCTTCTTACTGGTGTGCCCAAGGGCGGAATCACCAAGGCCGCTGGCAATATCGCCAAGAAAATTGGTAAATTGGCTTCGTGCTTGAAGAAGGCTCCCGGCTTTTTGGTACTTCGACCAGGACGGCGGTGCTCATGGCCATCCGCCTGCTCGAAGGAACCTATCCCAGTGAGTTGGCTGCGCTGCTTGGCGTACGCCTCTACACCGTCCAATCCATCCTGACGTCACTCGAACGGGAAGCCGTCATCGCCAGCCGGCTGATGGGGCGAACGCGGATGGTCTCCCTGAATCCTCGGTACTTCGCGCACGCGGAGCTCAGCGCGCTGCTTTGGAAACTTGGCGAGAGCGACACGGCGCTCCAGAGCAAGCTCGCCGCGCGACGGCGTCGTCCTCGCCGAGCTGGCAAGCCGGGGCTCCTGTGATCGGGCCCACTTCGTCGCTCACGGATATTGCATTCGCCGTGTGCACGGCACTGGAGCGCAAAGGCTTCCACGCAGTGCTCACGGGCGGAAGCGCGGCGACCTACTACGCGCCGGAAGCGTACCAATCAGGAGACCTCGACTTCGTGACCACCCTGAAGGGAACGGGAGGCGAAGCGGCGTTGACTGCGCTCGGCTTCATCAGGAAGGGAGACTTCTACCGTCACCCACGCTCGCACTTCCTTCTGGAGTTTCCGAATGGCCCCCTGGCGGTAGGGGATGACTTGATCAAGAGCTGGAGCACCGCGCGTCGTGACGACGAGGTGCTGTACGTCCTGTCGCCGACCGACTCCTGCCGGGACCGACTCGCGTCCTTTCTCTTCTGGAACGACTTCAGCGGCCTGGAGCAGGCCCTTGCTGTCTTCCATGCGCGGAGCAAGGAAGTGGACCTGAACATCATCGAGGACTGGTGCCGGCGCGAGCGTCACAGCCAGAAGTTCGGCCTGTTCGCATCACGCATTGGCACCGCGAAGTAGGCGGAAATGTACCGCGCCCCGACATGGCCGAAACGCGGCGGTTCCTCAAGTTTGCATCGAGGCTAGCTCCTGGCAGGTGGCACAACGCCAAGGTACACACCCAGCAGACGGACGGGCTCCTTCTCGGAGAACGGGTCGAAGGCCAACGGGGAGTAGAGCGGATTCAAGGACTCCAGCCGGTAGCCGCTGACCGAGCGCGCCAGGCGCTTCACCACCACCGCGACACTCTCGTGGTCCGCCTGCAACTGCTGGACGAGGACGATCTTGCCCTCGGGTACGGAGTCGCGCAGGTGTCGGAACACGGCGATGGAACCATCAGCAATCTGGGGTTCCATCGATTTTCCGGCGACCCTTACGGCGAACATGTCCGTGGAGAGCGCGCCGATCGCCGTGGCATCGACCCAGCCATCCACTTCCTGTTCAACGACACGTCCAGCCCCCCAGGGTCCCGCCGCGGCCCGGACATCGTAGAGCGGCAAGTGAGTCCTGAAGCGCTCGTCATCAGCAACGCTGGCACGAACAGGGGACTCCTGGGGCCGTGGCGGATCCGAAGGAACTCCCGGGCTCGGCTCATCCTCCAGGCTCCGCTTGAGCCGCTTGGGGTCAGGGGCCAGGAACACGATCCGGTCTCCCATCCGGTGCAGTGTTTCCAGTTCGTGCAGAAGGCGGCGTGATCTCGTACTGACGCCCGAGACGATGCACTCCTGTCGTGAGCGGGTCAGCGCGACGAACAGGTGATTCCGGTTCACGACCTCGCCTTCGACTCGCTCGACACAATCAAGCCCTGTGACGAAAACGACGCGAGACTCGTTGCCCTTGGCTCGATGGACCCCGGTCACGGTGACCGCACCTGCGCGGCGAAACTCTCTGGGGTTTTCCTCCGTGGAATGAACGACGACGCCCGCCTCACTCAGCCTTCCGGCGAGGCGTTGGAGTTCGTCCTTGAAGCCCAGATGGACGACCATGATCTGTTCGGCTCGGACTCCGGTCCGCACCTGCTCTTGGACGCAACGTGCGCAGGCCTCGAATTCCGCCTCGCGATCCGCGAAGCCCTGAGATCTCAGGAGGGGTCGGCGAGGCATCGGCAAGGAATCCAGCGGATGGCCCGAATTCGCCATCGAGCGCACCAGCACGACTTCGGCACCGGGACTCGCGAATCCGCCTGTCTCGACTGAGTAGCCGATGTCCTGCCAGCCACTCTTCGTGGTGATCGCCTGAACCGGGCCCTCCGGCCGCAGGAGGCCCATTCCGACCGCATGGGCTGCCAGCAGGATCTGGCGTGGCGTGCGATAGCACCTCCGCATGATGTGGCTCTTGTAGATGCCTCCCGGGTATTGGCCGGCGACATCCACGAGCAACTTCCCGTCGGGGCCGCGGCCGAAGAGGTTCTCCGACGTTGGAATGGTGAGGTGGTCCAGGCTCTGAGCCTCATCATAGGCCCAGATCAGGCGCTTGGGAGCCTTTAGAACTGCGTACGCCAGTCGATAAAAGTCTGACAACAGATCCTGGCCTTCGTCGACGAGCACCGCATCGAAGAGCTCGGGGACCCTCCCCGGTTCCAGGAGCTCGCGGCACGCGACAGCCAGCTTCTCTGCGACGGTAGAGCGCACAAAATCGTTGGGGATACGCGCCTTGCGCCCCATGGCCTGCGCTGTGACGTAGTAGAGGCCGGGGCCCGTCGTCCTGCCGCCCCAGGCATGCATGACCCGCAGCTTCCGCCAGTTCGGCTCCGAATCGCCCAGATACCGGCACAGCTCCGTGATGTAGCTTTGGATGACCTGATAAAGGCTCTTTGTATTGAAAGTGAATGCAATATCCCAATCCGGATGCGCGAGATGCATCCGTGCCGCCTTGATGGCCAGGAGCATCGTCTTACCGGAGCCCGCGATGCCTCGGATCCGCTGCGGACCCGGTGGAATCTCCACTCCAATACTCACCTGCTCCAGATCAAGGGCGGCAATCCTCGTCTCGCTGGCGGCAACACGGGCGGCGGTGCCAGCGAATCCTCCCCTCTTCTGGATCTGCTCGATGACCGTGCCAAACCCCAGGACTGCACGCGCCTTCTGCCACTCCTCATTCGTCAGACGTGAGCGACCTGCCGTTCCGGCGAAATCGCCAAGTCGCCGGCGCAGGGTGACGGGGCCCAGTTCGTCTTTGTGAAGGATGGCCGGATTGCACGGCAGCAAGGTGAATCCCTTCGCGGCCCACTCGGCACGGGGGACGTTGGGAAGGGCCACCAGCGCATGATGCTTCAGGCGATCATGCAGCAGAGGCACGCTGTTGAAGCGCTTGAGCGCCGACCACATCTGCGCTTCCGCTTGGGCATATGGCTCCTCGATGCCCTTGTGCCAATCAGCCATGTGCCAGGTGTGCCCTTCCATGCGGGACACGTGGCGAGCCTGCAGGTCCTTGACCTCGATGATGAGCAGTCCCAGGTCCCGATGAAGCATGAGAATGTCGGGCTCGTGGCGAAAGCGCCCTCGGGTCTCGAAGAAGGGATACCGCAGGAAGCAGAGTCCCTCGTCCTGGCGGAACGCCTCTCGGAGGGCGTTGAAGACCCGTGCTTCCCCGGTCGTGGCCTCGGTGGTCTGAAAGAACTCCATTTGCGAGGAACCTCCGAACCCGATGCACGGGCGGGGCAACGCCTACCGGCCACGTCAAAGGATGCATCACGATGCTCGCACATCGGGTGCGGCCGGCCCACCCAGCCCGCAGCGGGAGACCAGACATATGGGGGTGAATGGGAAGGGACCGGCGAGCATCCCGGCCAGTCTCAAAGAGTGTCTGTCATCACTCGATGGCGGCGATGAGCAGGCCGTGCGGCACTTCGGGCCCAGCTTCGGTGTGCACCGGAGCCAGCACCTGTTCCGCGGCGCTGGCCTGGGAGCACGCGAAAAACAGAAGGGCGCCGGACCGGAGTCCGACGCCCTTCAGATTCTTCGTACTGGTGTGCCCAAGGGCGGAATCGAACCACCGACACGGGGATTTTCAGTCCCCTGCTCTACCGACTGAGCTACTTGGGCGTACCGCGCACCGCGAGCGGCAGCGCCGATTTACGGTCACTTGCCCGCGCCGTCAACCTCTTTCCGCCAACCCTCCCCCTCGCCCGACACTCAGGCCGCCAGCCGGGGCGACTCGCTGTCCCAGGCCGTGCACCCCGCCGTCAGACGCTGGCGCAGCTTCTGGCGCAGCCCCTGCTCGATCTGCCGGATGCGCACCGCCGTCACCCCGAAGCGCTTCGCCAGCAGCTCCGCGCTCACCCCGTCCTCCGCCAGCATCCGCTCCTTCACCAGCGCCCGCTCCCGGGCGTCCAGCTCCGGCCAGGCCTCCGCCACGCTCTGGTGCAGCTTCTCCGCCCAGGCGCCCCGGTCCGCCAGCTCCTCCGCCGAGTCCTCCTCCGACTCCAGCATGTCCAGCCGCGTCACGTCCCCCTCCCACCCCAGGGGCGCGTTCAACGACACGTCCTTCGCCAGGGCGTCCGCCCCCCGCGCCACCTCCTCCTCCCGCTTGCCCAGCGCCTCGGCCAGCCGCTTCGTCACTTCCGGATGGCCCTCGCCCCAGCGGGCCTCCAGCCGCGCGCGCTCGCGCCTCAGCTGGAAGACGATCCACGGCGCGCGGCCGCCCGCCACACTCCAGGTGCGGGACACGTACGCCCGGATGCGCGCGCGGATCCACTGCTGGGCGTAGGCGCCGAACGGCACACCCCGCTCCTCGAACCGGCGCGCCGCCTCCACCAGGCCGACGTTGCCCTCCGACATCAGCTCCTCCAACGACAGACCCGTCCAGCGGTACTTCCAGGCCAGCCGGCGGACCAGCTCCAGGTGCCCCCGCACCCGCATCTCCACTTCGGCCGAGTCCACCTCGGCCCCGACAAGCTCCACCGTGGACTCGCGCTCCTCGTAGATGGCTTCCATGAACGCAACCTCCCCAATCAGTCCCCCGCACACCCATCGCGCGGTGACGGAGGTAGAGATAAGCGGCCGCGACTCTTAAAAAAATGAGCTAGTTTGGATGAAACCCTTCGGTTAAACCTAAGTCATGGCGTGGCTCAACTACCACCATCTCCTGTATTTCTGGACGGTTGCGCGGGCGGGCAGCATCGCCAAGGCGAGCGAAGAGCTGCACCTCGCCCAGCCCACCATCAGCGCTCAAATCAAGCTGCTGGAGGAGTCGCTGGGCCACCAGCTCTTCGAGCGCAAGGGCCGCAAGCTCGTGCTCTCCGACGTGGGCCGCACCGTCATGCGCTACGCGGATGAGATCTTCCGCCTGGGCAACGAGCTGAAGAACGTCGTCTCCGGCCTGCCCACCGGCCAGCAGCTGCGCCTCAACGTGGGCGTGCTCGACGTCATCCCCAAGCTCGTCGCCGAGCAGCTGCTCAAGCCCGCGCTGGAGGCCGGCCCCTCGCTGCGCATCATCTGCCGCGAGAGCCCCCTGCCCCAATTGCTTGCACAGCTGGCGTTGCATGAGTTGGACGTGGTGCTCGCGGACGCACCCGGCTCCGAGCCCGTCAGCGTCCGGTCCTTCAACCACCTGCTGGGCAAGTGCGGCGTGACGTTCTTCGCCGCCCAGCCGCTCGCGCACCTGCGCAAGGACTTCCCGCGCTCGCTGGACGGCGCGCCCATGCTGCTGCCGTCGGAGGAGTCCTCGGTGCGCCGCTCGCTGGACCTGTGGTTCGAGCGGCTCGGCATCCGGCCGCTCATCGCGGGTGACTTCGACGACAGCGCGCTGCTCCAGGCCTTCGGACAGAAGGGGCACGGCATCTTCGCCATGCCCTCCATCATCGACGCCGAGGTGCAACGGCAGTTCAACGTCACCGCCATCGGGCACACCGACGAAATCGAGCAGTGCTTCTACGCCATCACCGTGGAGCGCCGCCTGCGCCACCCCGCCGTCGTCGCCATCGCCGAGGCCGCGCGCTCGCACATCTTCGGCGGGTGAGTCAGCCGTTCAGCCCGCCGCCCGGAACACCTCCGCGCCCGCCACCACCGTGGCCAGCACTCGCGCGTCCACCAGCGCGACCGCGGGCCCCTCCAGCGGATCCTCGGACAGCGCGACGAAGTCCGCGTCCAGGCCGGGCTTCAGCCTTCCGCGCCGCGCCTCCTCGAAGGACGCCCACGCGGGCCCCGCCGTGAAGCCCTCCAGCGCTTCCGCCGCGCTCAGGCGCTCCTCCGGATACCAGCCACCTTCCGGCCAGCCCTTCGCGTCCTGCCGCGTGCGCGCCGCGTAGAGCCCCGCGAGCACGTCCGGGTTCTCGATGGGGAAGTCGCTGCCCAGCGCCAGGTGCGCGCCCGCGTCCTTCAACGTGCGCCAGGCGTAGGCGCCCTTGAGCCGCTCGCGCCCCAGCCGCGTCTCCGCCCAGGGCATGTCACTGGTGGCGTGCGTGGGCTGCACGCTGGCCACCAGCCCCGCCGCGCCCAGCCTCCGGATGTCCTCCAGCCGGAGGATCTGCGCGTGCTCCACGCGGTGGCGCAGGGCCTGCGTGCCCGTCCGCTCCGCGCCTCGAAGGAGGACGTCCACGACCAATGTATTGGCACGGTCTCCAATGGCGTGGATGCACACCTGGAAGCCCCGGGCCATGAAGGCCTGCGCGCGGGCCTCGAGTTCTTCCGGCGCGAGGAGCAACAGGCCGCGCTGGCCGGGCTCGTCGCTGTAGTCGTCGTGCAGCGCCGCGCCCCGGCTGCCCAGCGCTCCGTCCGCCAGGAACTTCACCGAGCGCATCGCCAGGTGCCGCCCCTGCCAGGGGCCCTGCTCCAGATAGGTGTGGCGCTGCTCACCCTGCCCCGCCGCCATCGCGTACACGCGCAGGGGCAGCGTCCCCGCCGCGTCCCACGCCTGCAACGTGCGGAAGGCCTGGAGGTCCATGCCCGCGTCGTGCACGCCCGTGAGCCCGACCTGCGCGCAGCGCTCCAGCGCGGCTCGCAGCCGGGTCTCCAGCTGCTCGCGCGTGGGCGCGGGGATGGCGGCCTCCACCACGTCCATCGCGTTGTCCACGAGGACGCCGGTGGGTTCGCCCCTCGCGTCGCGGAGGATGCGGCCTCCTCGTGGATCCGGCGTGTCCCGCGTGATGCCCGCTCTGCGCAGGGCCTCGCCGTTCACCCAGGCCGCGTGATGATCCACCCGCATGAGGTACACCGGCGTCGTGGGGAAGCGCGCGTCCAGCTCCGCGCGGCCCGGGAACGCGGCGCCGGGCCACTCGTTCTGGTCCCACCCCTTGCCGAGCAACCAGTCCCCCTGGAAGCTCGACGCGGGCGCCTGCCCCAGACGCCGGACGACGTCCTGCACCGAGGGCGCCTTCTCCAGGCGCACGGTGGTCAGGCTCTTCCCCAGACCGTGCAGGTGCGCGTGCGCGTCCACCAGACCGGGCACCACCGTGGCCCGGCCCAGGTCCACCTCGCGCGCGGTGGAGCCCGCGGCGGCGCGTGCCTCCGCGAGCGTCCCCACCGCGAGCAGCCGCCCGTCACGTACCGCCAACGCCTCCGCGCGCGGACGCTCCGCATCGAGAGTCCACACGCGCTCCGCCTTGTAGACCGTGGTCTCTGCCGTCATGGGGCGGAAGACTATCCGCCACCCTGGGGGATGCCGCCATCCACGTCCGGCGCATTGACGGGACCCGCGGGGCCCGCCGGTTCGTTGGGTACGTTCTGGATGGTCTCCCGGGCCGTGTCCGGGCCCTGGATGGGCATCTGGTCCTCGGTCCCGGCGGGCTGGGTGGTCTTGCAAGCCACCGCTCCAGCAGCGGTCAGACCCAGAGCAGCGATGAGCAGCACGGCACGGCGCATGAAACCTCCTGGGAGAATATCGAGAGGCCGACCCTAGGGAGGTGCGTCCTCCTCCGGCAACGCGCATCCCCTGCAACGTCCAACATCGGATGCACAAGCAGGACGCCGGGCCCCTCCTGCCCGCATGCCCTCCAGGCCCCCTGGCTTCACGCGCCGGTCGTCCAGCGGCCCCATGCACATCGTTGTCCGAGTGCGTGTGCGCACGGTGCGCGCACCGGGGGCGGACATGCGGGAGCACGTCGACAGGAGGGGCTGGCGCCGTCACGTTCTGTGGGGCTGGCTCCTGGCGCTCCTCTTCGCGGGCCTCGTCGCTCCGGCGGCTTCCGCGCCGCCGTCCCTCGTCGCGCGCTGCGAGCTGGAGGGCGTGGTGGACACCGGGTCGGGCGCGTACCTCGCGGACTGCGTGAAGCGCGCGGAGGACGGTGGGGCCACGGCGCTGCTCGTCCGGTTGGACACGCCGGGCGGCTCGCTGGAGGCCACCCGCGCCGTGGTGCGAGCGTTCCTGGGCTCGCGCGTCCCCGTGCTCGTGTGGGTGGGGCCTTCCGGCGCGCGTGCCGGCAGCGCGGGCGTGTTCATCTCGCTGGCCTCGAACGTGAGCGCCATGGCGCCGGGGACGAACATCGGCGCGGCGCACCCCGTGGGGCCGGGGGGCGAGGACGTGGAGGAGCGCGGCGGCGAGCAGCTGGCCCGGAAGGTGGAGAACGACACGGTCGCCTTCGCGGAGGGCATCGCACGGCAGCGGGGCCGCAATCCGGAGTGGGCCGCGGCCGCCGTGCGCGACAGCGCCAGCGTTCCCGCGGACCGCGCCGTGGAGCTTCGCGTGGTGGAGCTCGTCGCGCCCACCGAGGCCGCGTTCCTCGACGCCGTGGAGGGCCGCAGCGTGGAGGTCGCCGGGGGTGACACCGTGACGCTCACCACCCGCGATGCCCACGTGGTGTCCCTGGAGCCGGGGCTGTCACAGCAGGTGGTGCATGCGCTCGCGCAGCCCTCCATCATCTACCTGCTGTTCCTCGTCGCGGTGCTGGGCCTGGTGGCGGAGGTGTCCCATCCGGGCGCGGTGGCGCCGGGGCTCATTGGCGGCGTGGCGCTGGTGCTGGCGTTGATGGCTTCGGCGACGCTGCCGGTGCGCTCGGGCGCGCTGGTGTTGATGCTGGTGGGCGTGGGGCTCATCATCGCGGAGCTGTTCGTCACCAGCGGCCTGCTGGGGGCAGCGGGCACGGGCCTGTTGATACTGGGTGGCGTGTTCCTGGTGGACCGCTTCGAACCGGGCTGGTTCGTGGAGCCGTCCTTCCGCCTGTCGTGGGGCGTGATGCTGCCGACGGCGCTCCTGTTCGCGGGGTCCGCGGCCTTCCTCGCGTATCGCAGCGCCCAGACCCGCAAGCTGCCGCAGCGGGGCGGTGACGTGGGGCTCGTGGGCGAGGCGGGCACGGCGCTGGTCCCCGTCACGCCCTCCGGCGGCGAGGTGTTCGTCCACGGCGAGCGCTGGCGCGCCGTCTCCTTCACCCCCATCCGCGAGGGCGCGCAGGTCGTGGTGCGCGCCGTGGAGGGGCTCACCCTCACCGTCGCGGAGTCGATGCCATGAACGAGCTGTTCGGAGCCCTGGGATGGCTCATCCCCCTGGGCGTGCTGTTCCTCCTCTTCCTCTCCGGTGTGCGCATCGTCACCGAGTACCAGAACGGCGTCGTGTTCCGGCTGGGCCGCTACGTGGGCCTCAAGCGCGCGGGCTTCCGCTGGCTCATCCCCTTCATTGAACGCATGGTGATCATCGACCTGCGCACCGTCGCGCGCGACGTGCCTCCGCAGGACGTCATCACCAAGGACAACGTCAGCGTGAAGGTCAGCGCCGTCGTCTACTTCCGCGTCATGCAGGCGGACAAGGCCGTGCTCCAGGTGGAGGACTACCTCTACGCCACCAGCCAGATCGCGCAGACGACCCTGCGCGCCATCCTGGGCCAGGTGGAGCTGGACGACCTCTTGTCCCAGCGCGAGCGCATCAACCACGAGTTGCAGCAGGTGCTCGACGCACGCACCGGCCCGTGGGGCATCAAGGTCTCCAACGTGGAGGTGAAGCACATCGACCTGCCGCTGGAGATGCAGCGGGCCATCGCGCGGCAGGCCGAGGCCGAACGCGAGCGCCGCGCGAAGATCATCGCCGCGGAAGGCGAACACCAGGCCGCGGAGAAGCTGGCCCAGGCCGCGGACGTGCTCAGCCGCAACCCCGCCACGCTCCAGCTGCGCTACCTGCAGACGCTGGTGGAGATCACCGGCGGCGGCAACCACACCATCCTGCCCATTCCCCTGGAGCTCCTGCGCGCGTTCGGCGCCGTGACCGCGCGGCCCCTCCCTCCGGAGCAGGCCCGGGAGGAGGACGAGGACGAGGACGCGTCCCACGGCCTGTCCTGAAACGACGAAGGTCCACCCGGGCGCGAGGCACGGATGGACCTTCCAGGTGAGACGCGGCGACGGCGGGATTACAGCTGGCCGCTGTCCTCGATCTTCACGGGCTGGCGCGTCGCGCCGGACTGGCTGCCCACGCCTTCGATCTTCTTCACCACGTCCATGCCCTCGACGACCTTGCCGAAGACGACGTGCTTGCCGTCGAGCCACGAGGTGGGGACGGTGGTGAGGAAGAACTGCGAGCCGTTGCTGTTGGGGCCCGCGTTCGCCATGGAGAGGAAGCCCGGAGCGGTGTGCTTGTGCTTGAAGTTCTCGTCCGCGAACTTCTCACCGTAGATGGACTCACCGCCGTAGCCGTTGCCGAGCGTGATGTCGCCGCCCTGGCACATGAACCCCGGGATGACGCGGTGGAAGGGCGTCCCCTTGTAGTGCAGCGGCTTGCCGCTCTTGCCGGTGCCCTTCTCACCCGTGCACAGGGCGCGGAAGTTCTCGGCGGTCTTGGGAACGTCGTCGGAGAACAGCTCCATCACGATACGACCGGCGGGCTGGCCACCAATCGACATGTCGAAGAAGACCTTGGCGTTTGCCATGTTCACGTGCTCCACGGTGAGGGTTGAGCCAGAGAGGCTGCGGAATCCAGCGCGATACCAGGCGCGCGAGCCGGGACGTACCAGACCCTCGCGTCTCGGAGGCACCCGCTAGCACCTTCGCGTGCGCTGCGGAACAAATTCAGGCCTTCGGTGGGCCGCCCGGCTGCCCGTCCCGGAAGAGCTCCTCGTGCTCCAGCGTGATGGCGCGGCGGCTCAAGCGCAGCGACGCCAGGGCCAGCACCGCCGTGGAGCCCAGCAGCCCCACGCCCAGGGAGAAGGACATCACCGGCAACCCCTCCGGCACCGCCACGCTGCGGCGCAGCAGGTACAGCAGCGACGTCACCACGAAGGACAGGAGCGCCGCGTAGGTGAAGCCAATGGCCCGCGCGAGGATGGCGTGGCGGCGGTCCAGGATGGCCACCTCCTCGCGCAGGAGCGAGCGGCGCGCGTGGCCCTCCGGCAGCGTGCGCCATTCCCGGACCATGTCCCGCATGCGCGCGGTGATTCGGGAGATTTGGTTGTCCAGGCCCGTGGCCAGGATGCCGCACCCGGACACCATCACCGCGGGCGTCACCGCCGTGCCGATGAGCTGGATGGAGGAGGGGTCCAGGCCGTCCACGACGCCGTTCATGCCCCCTTCTGTCCCACCGCCCGCCCGGCCGCCACCTCCGGCATCGCGACACCACCGCTGACGAATCGCCACCGACGTCTTGACACTTGAACTGTCACAACCTACTGTCAGGTTCGTGAGCACGCCCAAGACACAGACGGAGTGGAAGCTGACCGCGCTGGCGGAGGAGGTGGGCGTCTCGCCTCGCACGGTCCGCTATTACGTCCAGCGGGGCCTCCTGCCCGCACCGCCCTTCAAGGGGCCGGACACGGTCTACGGGGAGGAGCACCGGGTGCGGCTCAAGGCCATCCGGGTGCTCCAGGCGAGGTTCCTGCCCCTGGACGCCATCCAGGCGGAGCTGGCGCGGCTGTCGCTGGAGGAGCTGCGCCGGCTGGCGGAGACGCCGGTGGGGCCGGGGACGTTGCCGGAAGAAGCCCCCCGGCTTCCGCCCCCCAGGCGTCCGGGAAAAGACCCGACGGTGGAGGTGGCGCGTTACCAGCGCTGGCTCCTGGCGCCGGGGTTGGAATTGCACGTGTCGGAGCAGGCGGAAGCAAAGGTCCGGGCGCTGGCGGAGCGGGTGCGCGCCCTCATCGAAGAGTCCCAGGAAGGAACGCCGTCATGAACGAGCAGGCGAAGTGTGGGCTGTTCACGCGTGAGGGGGCCCAGGTGCCCCTGCAGGGGGTGGAGGTCACCGGTGAGCTGCTCGGGGGACACGCGCGGGTGCGCGTGGCGCAGCGCTACCGCAACGACGAGAAGAAGCCGGTGGAGGCCGTCTACACCTTCCCCCTGCCCTCGGACGCGACGCTCAGCGCCTTCTCCATGACGTGCGCGGGCCGCCGCGTGGCCGGCGTGGTGAAGGAGCGCGAGGCGGCCTTCCGCGCCTACGACGACGCCATCACCGAAGGGCACGGCGCGGCGCTGCTGGACCAGGAGCGCGCCAACGTCTTCACCGCGCAGGTGGGCAACCTGCTGCCGGGCGAGGAGACGCTGGTGGAAGTGGAGTTCCTCCAGACGCTCACCTCCGAGGAGGGCAGCGTGCGCTGGATGCTGCCCACGCTGGTGGCGCCCCGGTACATCCCCGGCCCGGTGCACGGCGACCGCACGGGCCATGGCAGCGCGGCCCCGACGACGCGGGTGCCGGACGCGGACCGCATCTCCCCGCCCCAGGGCCCGGGCGCGGACTACGGGCTGCGCATGGACCTGCTCATCGACGTGGGCCGTGACGTGGTGGTGGAGAGCCCGTCCCACCGGCTCACCGTCACGAAGGAGGGCACGCGCACGCGGGTGAACCTCCAGCGCGATTCGCTCCTGCGGAACCTCGCGGGCGACGAGGTGGAGCTGAACCGGGACGTGGTGCTCACCATGCGCAACGCCAACCCGGACGTGATGCTCACGCCCGTGGTCGCGCACCGCAAGGCGGAGGGGCCGGGCACGTTCGCGCTCACGGTGGTGCCGGACCTGCTGAACCTGGCGGCGGCGCCGCCCCGGCAGGAGGTGGTGTTCGTGGTGGACACGTCCGGCTCCATGGCCGGGGAAAGCCTGCCCCAGGCGCAGGCCGCGCTCCGGCTGTGCCTGCGGCACCTGCGCGAAGGCGACCGCTTCAACGTCATCGCGTTCGAGAACGCGTTCCGCTCCTTCTCCGCGCAGCCGGTGCCGTTCACCCAGCGCACGCTGGAGCAGGCGGATGCGTGGGTCGCGGGACTCAAAGCCTACGGCGGCACGGAGCTGCTGGAGCCGATGGTCGCAGCGATGAAGGCCGCGCCGGACGGCGTGGTGGTGCTGCTGACGGATGGCCAGGTGGGCAACGAGAACGAGATCCTCAACGCGGTGCTCGCGTCGCGCGGGTCGGGGCGGGTGTTCTCTTTCGGCATCGGCACCAACGTGAGCGACGCGCTGTTGCGCGACCTGGCTCGACGCACGGACGGCGCGGTGGAGTTCATCCACCCGGGGGAGCGCATCGACGAGAAGGTGGTGGCGCAGTTCTCGCGGGCGCTCGCGCCGCGGGTCACCGACCTGGAGGTGCGCTTCGACGGCGTGGAGGCCAGCGAGCTGGCTCCGGCCACACTGCCACCGCTGGTGGACGGCACGCCGTGGACGCTCTTCGGGCGCTATGCGCAGGCGGGCACGGGCAGCGTGACGCTGAAGGGGAGGTCGGGCCGGGAGCCCTTCTCCCTCACGGTGCGGCTGGACCTGCCCTCGCTGTCGGACCGGCCGGTGGTGGAGAAGTTGTGGGCCGCCGAGCGCATCCGGGGCTGGATGGACGCGGGGCTGATGGGCCGGCGCGCGGAGGCGATGAAGGAGCGCATCGTGCGGCTGGCCGTCGAGCACCAGCTGGCCACGCAGTACACGTCCTTCGTGGTGGTGGAGGAGCGCCAGGGCGACCGTCGCGCGTCGGGCACGCCGGAGACGCGCGTGGTGCCGGTGAACGCGCCCGCGGGCTGGAGCATGTTCAACCCGGCCCCGGGGGACGTGGCCGACGATGAGGTGGAGGGTGGGCTCGCGCCGGCGAAGGCGCCCGCGATGAAGCGGATGGCCTCGAAGCCGGTGCCTGCCCCCGGGGCGATGCCCGGAGCGGTCGGCCGCTCCCGGGGCGGCGCGGTGCCCCCGCCCCCGCCGGCTCCGGCCATGGCCGCGCCCGCGCGCGCTCTGGAGGCGGAGCCCACCACCGGCTCTTCCTTCCAGGCGGGGTCCGCGGATGGTGCCGGGGCCATGGGGCCCGGTGCCGCGCCCAAGGAGCGCAGGGAGCAGGAGTCCGCGAAGAAGGCGAAGGGCGGCCTCTTCGACCGGCTGATGTCCGCCTCGTCGAAGCTGCTCACTGCCCCCGAGCTGGAGGGGCGGCCCTCCTCCCAGGCCGCGCCGCGCCCGCAGCAGGACAAGGCGGAGGTGTTCTACGAGCAGGAGGAGGTCTCGCTGCCGTCCGTGGCGGAGGCCTCCATCCCCACCGAGGACGTGGGCAGCCTCTTGGGCCAGCAGCTCGCGAACGGCCTGTGGGCCGGCGCGGGTGAAGGGCCGGAGCCGGTGCGTCAGGCGCGTGCCACCGCGCGGGTGCTGCTGGTGCTCCTGCGCGAGGGCATCACCAGCAGCCATCCGCTGCACGGCGCGCAGGTGAAGAAGGCGGTGGACGCGCTGCTCGCGCTGGCCGCGCAGCTCACCCAGGCGCCGGACGTGGCGGAGCTGGCGCTGGGCGTCGCGTGGCTGGTGGCGGCGGGCCCGCGCACCCGGGGCCGCATCGAGCAGGCCGCGAAGCCCCTCCCGGGCCTGGACGGGCGGATGGGAGACACGGCCGCGCTCCGGCAGCACGTGGAGACGCTGGCGACGCGGTAGGCCGCCGCGTGGCGTCACCCGGGCTCCGTGCCTCCTCTTCGGGAGGACCGGGGTCCCGGGTCTCCCGACTTTTCACGGGGGTCGACTAGGGTTGCGCCCGCATGCACCTCGCGCCCTTCATCCTGGCCGTCCTCGTCGCCGCGCAGCCCGGTCCTCCTCCCCAGGGAGGCGCGGCATCCCCGGGGGCCGCGGCCCCTGTCTCCTCCGCGCCCTCCCCTGCCGTCGCGCCTCCGGACGCCGTATCCGCGCCGCCGCTCGTGGCGAGTGACGAAGCCTGCGCCGCCGAGTCCGACTACGCGGCGGGCTTCGATGCGCTGGTGCGCGGCGAGGACGCCCGGGCGCTGGAGTTGCTGGAGCGGGTGCTGCGGGTGTGCCCCCGCCATCCGTACGCGCCGGAGCTGGCGCGGCTGGCGCGGACGCGGCTGGACCCCGGCGCGCGGCTGGCGCAGGACACGCTGGCGCGGCCGGTGGTGTCGTCGGAGGAGGGACCGTCGAAGGAAGGACCGTCGAAGGGGGCGCGGGCGTCGCTGACCATCGTGCAGACGATGCACGGCATCACCCAGGGCATCCTGCTGTGCGCCATCTCCAACTGCCAGGACACGCGCGCGTACGTGGCGGTGTCGCTCCTGGGCGGCGGCGCGGGGGCGGCGCTTTCCCTGCTCACCACGCGGAGCGGGCTGACGCAGGGGCAGGCGGCGGCCATCAACTCCGGCACGGTGTGGGGCTTCGGGTATGGCCTTGCGTCGATTGGCTCGTTCGACCTGGACGGCGATGCCTCCACGGGAGCGGTGATGGCGGGGGCGCTGGGCTTCACGGGGCTGGGCATCCTGGTGGCGGAGCTGGCGCGGCCCACCGCCGGGCAGGTGTCGCTGGCGAACTCCGGCGGCCTGTGGTCCGGCGTGGTGGCGGCGCTCATCATGGGCACGCAGGACAACAACGACACGCGCGCGTTCTTCGGCATCGAGCAGGGCGTGGTGGGCGCGGGCCTGATTACCTTCGCGCTGGTGTCGCGCAACCTGGACATCTCCCGGGGCCGGGTGCTGCTCATCGACGCGGGCGGCCTCCTGGGCGGCCTGGTGGGGCTGAGCGCGCTGTTCCTGGCGTTCAACGACGACCACGGGGACGCCCTCCTGGTGGGCACCGCCGTGGGCGTGGTGGCCGGCCTGGGGACCGCGACCTTCCTCACGCGCGACTTCGACGGGCCGGATGACGCGCCGGCCGTCTCCGTCATCCCGGCGACGCTGGGACGCCACGGTGGGCTGGGGCTGGCGGTGCTGGGCCAGTTCTAGCCCTAAGCTGCCCGCTTCGTTCCCCCGCTTCCGGAGCCGTCCATGCCCGTCGAGCCCCAGGCCCTGACCCTCTTGCGTGATGAGCACGCGCTGCGCGTGCGGCAGGTGAAGGAGTGGGGCGAAATCCTCACCGGCTTCGAGGGCCGCAACCGCTACGAGGTGGTGGGCAATGACGGAGGCCCGCTCTTCTTCGCGGGCGAGGTGGGCAGCGGCGTGGGGCTGTTCATCCTGCGCAGCTTCCTCAAGGCGAAGCGGCCCTTCACGATGGAGCTCAAGTCCGCGAGCGGGGAGACGCTGCTGCGGCTGCGCCGCCCGTGGCGCTTCTGGCTGTCACGGATGGAGGTGGAGGACGGCGAGGGGCGGCACCTGGGCGCCATCCAGCAGCGCTTCCGCTTCTTCAGCCGCGCCTACGACGTGCTCGGGCCCCGCGACGAGGAACTGGCCCACCTGAGCGGGCCGTTCTTCCGGCCGTGGACGTTCAACGTGGAGCAGCAGGGCCGCGAGGTGGGCACCATCGCGAAGAAGTGGAGCGGGTTCGGCAAGGAGATGTTCACGGACGCCGACAACTTCGGCGTCCGGTTCAATGGCCTGCACGACCCGCATGTCCGCACGCTGGTCGTGGCCGCCACGTTCCTCATCGACTTCGTGCACTTCGAGAACCGCCGCGAGAGCAGCGGCTAGGAGTGCCGGCGCAGCGAGGGCACGCGCGTGCGGCCCTCCTCGTCACGCGGGAGGCCGTCGAGCTCCGGCTCGCCGGAGAGCGTGGCGGGACGCCAGCGCTGGACCTCGCGCACCATGAAGAACGCCGCGGCGGACAGCACGCCCAGGTCGTCCAGCCAGCCCACCACCGGGATGAAGTCCGGAATCACGTCCACGGGCGACACGAAGTACAGGACGGCCAGCAGCCCGGCCAGCTTGCGCCACGTCGCCACCCGGGGGTCGCGAACGTAGTGGAAGAAGCGGGTCCCCATTCCTCGAAGGCCTGCGATGTTCATACCCCTCCCTACGCATGGCGGACGCGGGTGATTGCATCACCCCGGCCCGGCGCTTGCACGCCCGGGGTGCTAGCGGGCCTGCCCGGGTGTCTCCTCCAGCACGTCCGCGCGGCCTGAGACCTCCAGGCGGGCGCGGCTGCCCTCGCGCAAGGGGGACGCGGTGGCCGTGCGCACCACCAGCGCCATGCCCGCGCAGGACACGGTGAGGTCCACGTGCGCGCCCCGGAAGGCGCGCTCCAGCACCTCCGCTCGCAGCGCGCCGCCCACCGCGACGCCGTCCGTGTCGGGGACGAGCCGCAGCGCCTCCGGGCGCAGGGAGAGCATCACCTCGCCGCGCGCATCGCTGCTCAGCGGCAGGTTGCCCAGGGCCGTGCGCGCGACGCGGCCGAAGGCGGAGCCGGGCAGCAGGTTGGTGCCGCCCAGGAAGTACGCGGCGAAGGCGGTGCGCGGCGCTTCGTAGACGGACTCGGGGGTGCCCTGCTGTTCCACCGTGCCCGCGCGTAGCAGCACCAGCCGGTCCGCGAAGGCCAGCGCGTCCCCCACGTCGTGCGTGGCGAAGAGCACGGCGGTGCCTCGCGCCTTGAGCACGCGGCGCCACTCCCCGAGGACCGTGGCGCGCAGGCCCGCGTCCATTCCGGCGAAGGGCTCATCCAGCACCAGCAGCTTCGTGCCGGAGGCCAGCGCCCGGGCCAACAGCACCCGCTGCCGCTGTCCACGGGAGAGCGTGCCGCAGGTGCGCGACTCCAGGTCCTCGATTTGGAACAGCGCCAGCAGGCCGCGCGCGTGCGCCAGGCCTTCGCCCTTCGGCTGCACGCCCATCACCACGTCGCGCACGGTGAGGCCGGATTCGAGCTCGGCGTCGTGGAGGACGCGGCGCAGGGGGCGCTGCTCCGGAGGGACGAACGTGTCCGGCCCCGCGAGCACCCGGCCCTCAAGCGTGATGGTGCCGGACGTCGGCTGCTCCAGGCCCGCCACCAGCCGCAGCAGCGCGGTCTTCCCGGAGCCGGAGGTGCCCATCAGCGCCACCGCGTCCCCCGGCTCCAGCGCCAGCGTCACGTCCCGCACCGCCGGGGCGGGAGCGCCGAGGAACTTCAGGGTGAGGGCATCGAGCGAGAGGAAGGCCATGACGGCGGGCACACTACGGTGCGGCACCGGCGGGGCCAAGCACCGGGGCCCGAGGCCGGGCACGGCCGGAACCTGTCGGACAGTCGGACCGGTTCGGGCAGGCGCTCCGAAGCGGCTGCCGCGCTTCCGCGCGGTGGGATTAGGCTCGCTCGCCGTTCCTGCCCACTTCCCGGGAGTCCCCATGTCGCGCCTGCTCATCGCCTGTGCCGTCCTGCTGGGAGCCACGTCCTTCGCCCAGGCCCCCGCTGCCCCTGCGTCTCCGCCCAAGGCCGCGACCGCTCCGGCCGCCCCCGCCGCTCCGGCGAAGCCGAACCCGCTGAAGGCCGCCGCGGAGCGCACCCAGGCCGCGCTCGCGCAGGTGCCCCAGGCGAAGCCCGAGGACGTGAAGTCCCAGGACGCCATCCTCAAGGCCCTCTACGACGTCATCAGCGGGCCGGCGGGGACGGCTCGCGACTGGCAGCGCTTCCGCTCCCTCTTCTACCCGGGCGCCCAGCTCATCCCGCTCGTGAAGCCCCCGGGCGCCACCACGCTCGCGGCCCGCCCCATCACCCCGGAGGACTACGTGACGTGGGGCCAGGAGGCCACCGCGACGCACGGCTTCTTCGAGAAGGAGACCGCGCGCCAGACGCACGCCTTCGGCGCCCTGGTGCAGGTGATGAGCACCTATGAGGCGCGCGGCACGCAGGACGGGCCGCTCATCGCCAAGGGCGTCAACAGCATCCAGCTCTTCAACGACGGCCAGCGCTGGTGGGTCATGAACATCTTCTGGATCGACGAGAACACCGCCGGCCTCAAGGTGCCCAAGGACCTCACGCAGAAGTAGCCCCGCGACAAACGAAGAGGGCCGGTCCCGGAAGCGCGGCTCGCGCGTCCCGTCACCGGCCCTCCCGTGCTTCAACCGACGGCCCTGACTCAGCCTTCCGAGCCGGGCTCGCCTTCAGTGCCCGCGGAGCCCTCGGAGCCCTCCGGACCGGACGCATCCGCCGGAGCCTCCGGCGCGGAAGCCTCCGCCTCCGCACCCTCGGCGCTGGCCGCCTCCACGGGCGACGTGGCCTCCGTCTCCTCCTCGGACTCCTCGCCTTCGGGGAGCTTGGAGATGGCCATCACCTTCTCCTCGCCGTTCTCCAGCGCGATGAGGCGCACGCCCTGCGTGTTGCGGCCGATGACGGAGATCTCCTTCACCTTCATGCGGATGAGCATGCCGCCGTTGGTGACGAGCATCACCTCGTCGCTGTCCTTCACCTGCACCACGCCCACCACGCGGCCGTTCCGCTCGGTGGTCTTGATGTCGATGATGCCCTTGCCGCCACGGCCCTGCTGCCGGTACTCGGCGCCCTGCGTGCGCTTGCCGTAGCCGTTCTCCGTCACCGTGAGGATGGCGCTGCCCTGCTCCGCGGGCGTCTGGCCCTCCTCCGGCTCCTTGTCCAGGAGGTCCGCGCCCACCACCTCGTCGCCGTCCTCCAGCGTGATGCCCTTCACGCCGTAGGCCTGACGGCCCATGGAGCGCACGTCCTCTTCCTTGAAGCGGATGCTCATGCCCGTGGCCGTGGACAGGAGGATGTCCTTGGTGCCGTCGGTGATCATCACGCCCACCAGCTCGTCGCCCTCGTCGATGCCCAGCGCGATGATGCCGCTGGCGCGGACGCTCTCGAACGCGCTCAGGTCCGTGCGCTTCACCACGCCCTTCTTCGTGACGAAGAAGACGTAGCGGTTCTCCGGGAAGTCGCGCGTCACCAGCACCTGCGCCAGCCGCTCCCCTTCCCCGAACTGCACCAGGTTCACGATGGCCTTGCCGCGCGACGTGCGGCTGCCCTGCGGAATCTGGTGCACCTTCAGCGAGTACAGCTTGCCCTTGGTGGTGATGGGCATGAGGTACGCGTGCGTGCTGGCCACGAACACCTTGGTGACGAAGTCGTCCTCCTTCGTCCCCGCGCCCGTCTTGCCGCGCCCGCCACGCTTCTGCGCGCGGTACTCCGACAGGGGCGAGCGCTTCACGTAGCCCGTGTGCGACAGCGTGACCACCATCGTCTCTTCCGCGATGAGGTCCTCGCTGGTGAAGTCATCCACCGCGCCGGTGATCTCCGTGCGGCGCTTGTCGCCGTAGCGCTCGCGGATCTCCATCAGCTCCGCCTTGATGACGGAGAGCAGGCTCTTCTCGTTGGCCAGGATGTCGCGCAGGCGCGCGATGTCGCGCACCAGCCCGATGAGCTCCTTGAAGAGCTCCTCGCGCTGCAGGCCGGTGAGGCGCTGCAGGCGCATCTCCAGGATGTTCTGCGCCTGGTCCTCGCTGAAGCCCGCGCCCTCGTACTTGTGCTCCAGGCCGCCGTAGGCCGGCTCCTCGTTGCGCGCGCGGCTGACCAGCAGCTCCATCTGCGCCTTGGCCTTCGCGTAGTCGATGCGGTCCAGGTTCTGGAAGCGCTCGCGCGTGTACAGCTCCGGCGACAGGATGTTCATCAGGCCCCAGCGGGCCTCGTCCGGGTCGCGCGACGCGCGGATGAGGCTGACCACCAGGTCGATGAGGTCCTGCGCGACGAGCAGGCCTTCCACGATGTGCATGCGCGCCAGCGCCTTGCGCAGCTCGTAGCGAGTGCGGCGCGTCACCACGTCGCGGCGGTGCGCGACGAAGCGGTCCAGCAGCTCCTTCAGGTTGAGCGTGCGCGGCTGCCCGCCGTCGATGGCGAGCATCACCGCGCCGAACGTCGTCTCCATCTGCGTCATGGAGAAGAGGTTGTTGAGCACCACCTGGGAGATGGCGTCGCGCTTGAGCTCGATGACGATGCGCATGCCCTGACGGTCGCTCTCGTCACGGATGTCGCTGATGCCCTCCAGCTTCTTCTCACGCACCAGCTCGGCGATCTTCTCGATGAGCCGGGCCTTGTTCACCTGGTAGGGGATCTCCGTGACGATGATGGCCTCACGGTCGCCCTTCTTGTTCGTTTCAATCTCCGTGCGCGCACGGATGGTCATGGACCCGCGGCCCGTCTCGTAGGCGCGGCGGATGCCCTCGCGGCCGGTGATGATGGCGGCGGTGGGGAAGTCCGGCCCCTCGATGAACTCCATCAGGTCCAGGACGGTGCAGTCCGGGTTGTCGATGAGGTGCAGCGTCCCGGACACGACCTCCGTCATGTTGTGCGGCGGGATGTTGGTGGTCATGCCCACCGCGATGCCGCTGCTGCCGTTGACGAGGAGGTTGGGGAACTTGGCCGGCAGGACGAGCGGCTCTTCCAGCGAGTCGTCGTAGTTGGGGCCGAACTCGACGGTCTCCTTGTCGATGTCCCCCAGGAGGTCCTCCGCCAGCCGCTCCATGCGCACTTCCGTGTAGCGCATGGCCGCCGGCGAGTCGCCGTCCACCGAGCCGAAGTTGCCCTGGCCGTCCACCAGCAGGTAGCGAAGGCTCCACTCCTGGGCCAGGCGCACCATGGCGTCGTACACCGACGAGTCGCCGTGCGGGTGGTACTTACCGATGACGTCACCCACCACGCGCGCGCTCTTCTTGTAGGCGCGGTTGTGGAGGTTGCCCAGGTCGTTCATCGCGAAGAGGACGCGACGGTGCACGGGCTTCAGGCCGTCGCGCACGTCCGGCAGCGCGCGGCCGATGATGACGGACATCGAGTAATCGAGATACGAGCGGCGCATCTCGTCTTCGATGTTGATGGGAATGAGCTCTCCGGCGCCGCTCGACGGAGGAGGCGCGGGGGGCGTTGCCGGCGTGTCGGTGGTGTCGTCAGCCATGGGCTCTGGAAGGTGCGGACGGGCCCCGCGCGTGGGGGGCTCCGTTCGATGGGAGAGTGTTCGTAACCCCTGGATTTCCCTCAGTCAATAAGGGAAACAGGGGGGATTCGCCACGGCTGCCCGCCCGCCCGGTTCCAGGGGTCGGAGAGGGCCTTTCCGGGGCACCCGGAGGGAACATCCGGGCGGTGCGTTTTCAGCCCCACCGGAGGCCGTTTTCCAGGCCTTCTTCAGGGCCGTTTTCCAGGCCGTTTTCAGGCCTTGGGGCGGAGGTTCGCGGCCAGCCGTTCGGCCTCCGCGCCCACGCCGCCCTCGGGGTCCTTGGCCTTCGCGGTCTCGAACGCGGCGAGCGCCCCTTCGCGGTCCCCGCGCAGCTTCAGCGCCACGCCCACGTTGAGGTGCGCGGAGGCGTTGTCGCGGTCCATGGCGAGCGCTTCGCGGAACAACGTGAGTGCCTGGTCCACGTCACCCGACAGGAGCGCTTCACGGCCCGCCAGGACGCGCTTGTCCGCGTCGTTGACCAGCTCCACCTCGAAGACGCTCTTGCCCACGACGTTGGCCACGAGCACGCGCAGGATGCCGCCCCAGTAGAACGACAGCCCCTCCGCGGCGACGACGGCGGCCAGGGGCAGGTCGGGCAGCAGCTGCTTGCCCCGGAACTTGAAGCGGACCTTGGTGTAGCGGCCCTTGTTGGTCCAGTGGACCAGCTCGCCGCGGAGCTTCTTGAAGCCGGCCTCCAGCTGGGCCGGGTCGATTTCGAAGGGCAGCACGCGGCCCTGCGGCTCGCCCGCGGGCAGGCTCTTGGGCGGGGACTCGTCGAAGACGGGCTCGGCCTCCAGCACGGGGGGCCTGGGGGACGACGAGGCGCGGCGGGGGTCCACCTTCTCCACCTTCGCCTTCACCGGCCGGGCCGGGGCCTTCGCGGGAGCGGCGGGGCGCGCAGGCTGCTTCTTCACCTTCGCCGGGGACTTGCGGGGTGCCGTCTTTGCCATGAGGCCACTCTAAGCGACCCACTCCCCCGCCGCTCGTGAAGTCGTGCGAAGACGAAGTCGTGAAGACGAAGTCGTCCGGAGACGGCCGCGCTAGACGGGGCCTGGCCGGTGGCCCCAGGCGCCCACCATGAGGCTGGGCACCAGCACGCCGCCGTGGGCGCGAAGCTCGGCGGTGAGGCGGGCGGCCAGCGTGTCGATGTCCACCTCCATGGCCAGCGCCACGCCCAGCCGCTCCATGTGGGGCAGCAGCGTGCGCACCGTCTCCACCAGGGCCTGCGTGGGCTCCGCGTCCGCCGTCACGCCCAGCCGTCCGCCAATCACGCCGTCATCCACCACCAGCCCCGCCCTGCGCAGCGTGGACACCAGCTCCATGCCCATGTGGACCTTGATGCCCAGGCGCTCGCAGGTGGGCAGCATCCAGCCCCAGAGGCGGGAGAACAGCGGCAGCTTCGGGTGCGCCAGGCCCATGGCCGCCAGCTCCAGTTCGTGCAGCGCCATCACGCCCCCGGGGCGCAGGTGCTCCGCCATGCGCCGCACGAACGAGATGGGGTCCGGCTGGAACATCAGCACCAGCCGGCAGACGATGGCGTCGAAGGGGCCTTCGACGGGCAGGGACTCCAGGCTGCTCTGCCGGAAGCGCACGTGGGCAAGGCCCTGCGCCTCGGCGCGGCGCTGGGCCCAGGTGAGGAAGCGGGCCTCGCGGTCGACGCCCACCACCTGGCCCGTGGGGCCCACCAGCTCCGCGGCGAGGAAGGACACGTCTCCCACGCCGCAGCCCACGTCCAGCACCCGCATGCCGGGCTTGAGGCCGGCCCCGCGCAGCACTCCCTCCGTCAGCGGCGCGTACACCTGCGCCAGGAGCATCAGCCGGTGCAGCTCCCGGTCCTCGTGGCCCAGGACAGGGTCCGCGGGGGTTACCGTTTCCTCGACGTGCATGTGCGACTCCGGGGTTGGAGACAGCGCGCACGGTCGCAAGCCCTGGCGGCCTTCGCGCCCTCCCGGCGGTCCCTCCGCAATGACAGACAGCCATCCGCGCCCGCGACCGGAGGGCAGGCCCCCGTCCCTCGTTGGACAGGCCCACATCCCGGCCATGGCTCTTGATTCCGGGACTTCCCGGTGAAGCACATGCGCGGTGCACGGCGTGTGGGTGGTCGCGCCGCGCTGCCGTGAAACAATCCGCGCGCTCTCCCACCGAAGGAACGCCTCTCCCATGTCCACGCTGACGCGCGTCCGGCCCGTGCTCCTCTCCGCCCTGCTGCTTGCCTCCCTCGCCCACGCGGCCCCCGCCGTGCCCGCCGCGGAAGGCGCGTGGCCTCGCGTGCGCAAGGAGCGCCTCCAGAAGCTCTTGCCCCAGGCCATGGCCCGCGCGGGCGTGGACGCGTGGGTGGTGCTCTGCCGCGAGAACGACAACGACCCGCTCGCCGCCCACGTCGGCGGGGAGAACGCGGGCGGCACCGCCGCGTTCCTGTTCCTGCGCGACGGCGACGCGCTGCGCTCCACCGCCCTGTCCCCCGAGGGTGAGGCCACCGCGCTCCGGGACATGGGCGTGGTGGACGAGGTGGTGGCCTTCGAGCGCGGCGCGGACGTGAACGCGCTCATCGCCGCGCGTCTGGCCAAGGCGAAGCCAACGAAGGTGGCCATCAATTCGTCGGAGCGGATGTCCATCGCGGACGGGCTGTCCGCCACGCAGCGCGCGAAGCTGGAGGCGGCGCTGTCCCCCGCGCTGCGCAAGAAGCTGGTGTCCTCCGAGGATCTGGTCTCCGAGTGGCTGTCCGTGAAGACGCCGGAGGAGGTGGACATCATGCGCAAGGCCGCGGACCTCACCGCGAAGCTGGAGGAGGAGGCGTACCGCACGGTGGTGCCGGGCAAGACGCGGGACTCGGACGTGGCGCGCTTCCTCAAGAAGCGCATCGCGGAGCTGGGCGTGGGCGACGGGTGGCAGCCGGACCAGAACCCCAACGTGAACAGCGGGCCCACGCGCGGGCACTCGAACGCCACCGACCGCGTCATCCAGCCGGGGGACTTCATCCAGACGGACTTCGGCATCCGCGTGGGCGGCACCTGGGTGACGGACATCCAGCGCTTCGCCTACGTGCTGGCCCCGGGCGAGCAGCAGCCGCCCGCGGAGGCGCTGGCGAAGTGGGAGAAGTCGAAGAAGGGCAGCCGCATCGCGCTGGCGGCGATGAAGCCCGGCGCGCGCGGCTACGACGTGGACAAGGCCCAGCGCGACTGGATGCGCGAAGCGGGCTCCGAGCCCGTGATGTGGGGCACCGGCCACCCCGTGGGCTACTGGGCCCATGACGCCGGCCCGGCCCTGTCCGGCGCGGCGTCCGGCAAGCCGCCCACGGGCTCCGCGCTGCGCAAGCTCCAGCCCGGCCAGGTGTTCGCCTTCGACGGCTTCTTCGCGTGGAAGGACGGCAGCAGCCCGGACGCGCTGCGCATCCTCTCCGTGGAGGAGATGGCCGTCGTCACCGACACCGGCGCCGAGTACCTCAACCCACCCCAGGAGCAGCTCATCCTCATCCCGTCTCCTGTCACGGCCACGAAACGCTGAGGAACTTGGGCCCCGCCCGCGCCCACACCCTACGACGGGGGTGGTCCCGACCCCGGCGACTTGGACGGTGGGGTGTGGCGCGCGGACGCGCGGGCTCGGCTACACTCGGAGGCATCAGCGCGCCGGTCAGGCGCTGGAGGACCGCCCATGCCAACCGTGCTGGTCATCGACGATGACCTCTTCGTGCTCGCGACCGTGGGGGACACCCTGCGGGGCGCGGGCTACACGGTGCTCACGGTGCAGTCCCCCGCCGAGGCCTTCCACCTGGACCTCTCCGGCGTCGCCGCCATCCTGTGCGACTACAACATGCCGGAGATGAACGGCTCCGACGTGCTCGTCGCCATTCGCGAGCTGCAGGAGTGCCGGGCGCCGTTCATCTTCCTCACGGGCCACTCGGACCTGGATGACCTGCTGCCCGTGGCCATCCGCTACGGCGCGGAGCTGCTGCCCAAGCCGGTGGATGCCTCCGAGCTGACGCGGCTGCTGCGCAAGCAGATCGCCGCCTGAGCGGCCCTCCGCGCGCGGGCCTTCAGCCCAGCTCGGAGAGCAGGGCCTCCGCGCGCTCGCGCCACTCGGGCTCCAGCGAGGGCCCACCCAGCAGCGTCGTCAGCCGCGCCTTCGCGGTGTCCCGTTCACCCAGCCGGGCCTCCACGCGGGCCAGGGACAGCACGGGCTCCGGACGGTGGGGCGCGCGGCGGTGGGCCTCCGCCAGGGGCTCGCGCGCGGGGGCCGCGGCCTCCGGGGGCCCGCCCTCCACCTGACGCAGAAGCAGCAGGCCCAGGCGCCACGCGGGCATCCAGTCGTCCGGGGACAGCCGCACGGCGTCGCGCCACGCGGCGAGCGCGCGCTCCACGTCCGGCGGCTCCAGGGACTCGAAGACGAGCGCCTCCACGGAGCGGCTGAGGCCGGTGGAGAGGCCTCGCGCCTCCAGCTGGTGGCACAGCTCCAGGGCCTCCAGGAAGCGGCGCTCCGTCACGCGCAGGCGGGCCAGGTGCCCCAGCGCCGCCACGCCTTCGGGCTCCACGCGCACGCGGGCCTCCGCCGCGGACACGGCGCCGCGCACGTTGCCTCGCGCGAGCCGCACGTCCGACAGCGCCTTGAGCAGGCCCACGTCGTCCGGCACCGCCTTCTGGCCCTGGCGCAGCAGGTCCTCCGCCGCCTCCAGCTCCCCGCCCGCCTCCAGCGCGCGCGCGAACACGAGGTAGCTGGGCGCGTGCCACGGGTCCAGGTGCAGGGACTTCTCCAGGTGCGCGAAGGCCTCCTCCATCCGGTCGAGCAGGAAGAGGGCGCGCGCGAACTGGAAGTGGTGCAGCGCCACGCGAGGCTCGCGCGATACGGCCTGGGACAGGGCCGGGTACGCGGCGGTCGCGTTCCCCTGCTCCATCCACGCGTAGCCCAGGCCGAAGAAGGCCTCGGTGGGCGGGTCGGGCTCCTCCGTGAGCGCCCGGTACAGGGCCAGGGCCTGGGGCCACTCGCCGCGCCGCGTGTGCAGCGCCGCGCGCACCAGCCGGGCCTCGGGCCGGGAGGCCTCGCCGGCCCGGGTGACGCCCAGGAGCAGGGACTCCGCGAGCGCATCCTCGCCGTCCATCAGGGCAAGCCGCGCCAGCGTGAGCGCCGCGCGCCAGTCGGACGCATCGCGCTCCTGCGCGAGCAGGGCCTCGCGACGGGCCCCCTCCAGGTCACCCGCCTTGAACAGCGTTTCATGGCGTGGAACAGGATTCAGGACGGACGCTCCCCACGGAAGATGCGCACCCCACCGGGCAGGGCAATGCATGGGAGGTCCATTCAGGTCCGCGATGCCGCCCCCCGAACCTTCCGTGGCCTTCAGGGTAGCAGACTGGCGGACAGTCCTCCTCCCGCGCTCCCGGGCCCCGGCCGGGCGCCCCGCGCTCTTGCAAACCTGGCAGCGCACCGTGACGACGGACTTGCCCGGGCGCGGGACTCCGTGGTCCCACTCAGGCGCGTGCGACTCAAGGTCCTCACCCTGAACGTGGCCCACGGTGCGCCCTTCGCCGTGCCCATGCCCTTCCTGCGCCGGCGGTCGGCGCTGCTGGGCACGCTGGACCGGGTGGCGGCGCTGCTCTCGCGCGAGGCCGCGGACGTGGTGGCGTTGCAGGAGGCGGACCGGTCCAGCCTCTTCAGCGGGCGGGTGGATCAGGTGGCGCGCATCGCGGAGCAGGCCGGCTATCCGCACGTGCATCACGGCGTGCACTCCGGTGTCGCCGGGCTGTTCGCGCAGGGCACCGCGCTCCTGTGCCGGCATCCGCTGGAGTCGCGCGACACGGCGCACTTCGGCCGCGACCGGCGGATGGACAAGGGCTACGTCGTCGCCGCGCTCGCGGGGGAGCGCGGGCCGGAGGTCGTGTCGCTGCACCTGGATCCGTTCTCCCCCGCGGTGCGACAGCGGCAGGTGGACCAGCTCATCCACGCCCTGCGCCAGCGGCCGGAGCGGCCTCGCGTGGTGATGGGCGACTTCAACGCGGAGGACGCGGACGGCCCCGCGGCCCGCCTGTGCGCGGCGCTGGGACTGCACACGCCCGCTGACGGCGAGCCCACGTATCCCGTTCCGCGAGCACGTCAGCGGTTGGATCAGGTGCTCATCTCCCACGCCCTGCGCTTCACCCGCTACGCGCGCCTGCCCGACGCCGTCTCCGACCACCACGCCGTGGTGGCCGAGCTGACGCTTCAGCCGAGCACGGCGACGAGCTGACGGCACTGCGCGAGCAGCGTGCCGTCCTGTGCCCAGAGCAGCTGGGTCTCCTCCGTGTAGCCGTCCGCGGCGTGGCGCGAGCGGCCGGTGCGCAGGTAGTGCGCGTCCGGCGCGATGCCCTTCACCGGGAACGTCTGGAAGAACTGCACGCTGAAGTCCACCGACGCGGCGGCGCGGAAGCCCTCCAACCGCGACAGCACGGACGGCGGATACGCGTCCATCAACCCCACGCACAGCGCCGCGTCCAGCGCCATGGGGACGCGAGGCCGCAGCCAGCCGCCCACCTCCGCCTCGGGCCCGCCCGAGTACGGCGGCGAGCCCACGCAGTAGCGGTACTCGAAGAAGCGGCAGAAGTCCGGCATGGGCACGTCGTCGGGGACGGGCGTGAGCGTCCCGGGCGCGGGCACCTGGGGCATGACGAAGTCCGTGTACCCGGGGGCCCCACCGCGAGCGGCACCGAAGGTCGCCGTGGCGACGGCCACCACCGCGCCGCCGCTCTCCACCCGCGCGGTGGCGTGGGTGACGAGCTTGCCGGCGCGCTCGATGCGCGTGTGCAGGTCCGCCACGCCCTCCGCCGCGGGCGAGCAGAAGTGCACGGTGAACGAGCGCACCGCCCGCTGGGCGTCGTTCAGGTGGTGCTCCAGCGCGCGAAGCACCTGCCCCGCCACCACGCCGCCGTAGGCGCCCCGGCCCTGATACCAGGCCGCCTCGTAGCGCGAGCGGTAGTGCCCGGGTTCCAGCGGTTCAACGACGGTGGCGGCGAGGAAGGGCGAAGTCATGATGCACCGCATCCTAGACCTCTCAGCCCTGGTACGCCTCGTCCTGTTCGATGCGGCTGAGCACCCAGTCGAACTCGCCGGACGTCACCCGCGCCTGGCAGTGCGTGCAGTGGCCCGCCATGTTGATGGACAGCGGGGCGCCGCACGACGGGCACTGCTTCCGGGTGGAGGGCCTGCCCTGCACGCCCCGGCCGCGGATGAGCGTCCAGTACTCGCTGTACGCGCGCTCCCGGGAACGGCTGCCGCCCACGACCTGCCCGTCCCGGTCCCGCACCGTGTAGTCCAGGCTGGAGGCGTGCACGCGCAGCGTGACGGCGTCGAAGTACGCGTCCCGCGTCACGCGCGCGAGCGTCAGGTTCGTGATGTGCGCGTTCTCCGTGATGTTGCGCAGGCCCGCCTGACGGTAGGCGTTGATCCAGTACAGCTGCGTCTGGAAGAGGTTGTCGCTGAGGAAGGGCCGCATGCCCTGCCATTCGCGCTGGGCCCACGCCGTCTGCATCTCGTGGAAGATGAACTCCAGGCGCTTGCGCAGCGCGAGCGGCGTCGCCTCCGGGTCGTCGTGCATGAGCGCGTTCAGCCGCTCCTGCGCGCGCGGGTCCTTGAGGGTGGGCAGCTCCGTGCCCTGCTCCTCCGTGGTGCCGGTGAGCTGGGGACCGCGCCGCTCGCGCTCCCGCGCCGTCACGCGCGTCACCACCCAGTCGAACTCGCCGGTGTTCACCACCGTGTTGCAGTACGAGCAGGTGTGGCCGTGCACGGACTCCAACGGGGCGCCGCAGTTCGGGCACTTGAAGGCGCGCGCGTCCTCGGGCGGCCGCGACTTCACGGACGCGTCGCGCTCCAGCCGCCACTCCTCCGCGACGTACCAGCTCTGCTCGGAGCCGGAGACCTCCGTGTAGTTGGCCTCGAAGCGCAGGACCACGCGGACGCGCTGGCTGTTCGCGCCCACGCCCTCCACGGACTCGTACGTCACGGCCCCCACCACCACGGCCTTCACCGCGTCCGGCGTTCCCAGCTCCCGGAGCGAGGCGATGGCGCCGTCGGACAGCCAGCCGCCCAGCGTGTCCAGGCGGTCGCCGCCGCGTGCCTCATGCACGCGGGCGAAGAGCGAGTAGACGAAGTCCTCGAAGAGGACGATGGAGAACTCCGGATCCAGCGGCTGCACGGACCCGTCCGAGCCCTTGGGTCCCACGCGGGCCAGGCTCGCGAGCTTCGTGCGCAGCGACCCCTGACGCCGGGGGGGCGGCGGGGCATGGGGCGCGCTGGTGCTCCACTCCTTCTGTCCCGAGCCCGACCTCGCGTTCATGAGCACGATGGCGACCACGCCCAGGACGACGATGAGCAGGCAGAAGCCCCCGAACGCCCCTCCACCGTCCGACGACGACGAACCGCTGGAGCCGTAGGACCGGCTGCCGGAGCTGTACGAGGACCGGCTGCTGGACCCGAAGGACGAGGACGACGAACTGCGGCTGCTCGACGAGCTGCGGCTGCTCGATGAGCTTCGGCTGCTCGACGAGCTGCGGCTGGAGCCGCGGTAGGTGCTGCCACCGCCAGGGCGCGCCTCGGCGTCGGGGAGCGAGCCGAAGCCCAGCCCCATGAACAGCGCGACGGCGAGGAGGAGGACGGAACGCGAGCCCCTCACGCCACGGCTCCGGGCATGTCCGGCAGCTCGTTCACGTCATCCTCCAGGCGGGGCAGCGCGCGCGCCAGCGGCGCCTGGAGGCGGCGCAGGGCCTGGAAGAAGGGCTCGGGCGCGGGGGACGTGGCCAGCGCGGCGGACAGCTGCGTGAGCGCGTCCTGCCACTCCGCGCCCATGAGCGAGGGGTCCACGCCATGGTCGGTGACGACCTCCACGCGGCGCTCGAGGAGGGAGACGAACACCAGGATGCCGGTGCGGCGCGACGTGTGAGAAACGCCCAACTCCGTGAAGGCGGCCAGCGCGGCGGTGCGCACGCAGGACTCCTGGAGCTTGCGCGAGGTGAGCGCGCGGCGCAGCGACGGCAGCAGGCGGCTGCCCAGCGCGCCCCCGGCGTAGGACAGGAGCACCACGGGCGGGAAGGCGAAGAGGTGGACCTCCTGCGGGATGAACAGGAGCACCAGCAGCATCACGAAGGCGACGGCCGCGCCCAGCCGGGCATCGGTGTGGGCGTAGTCGCTGGCGGCGCGGCGCACGGCCACCACGACCTCGGCGGAGGTCTGGGACTCAATGGCCGCGACGGCTTCGGCGGCCAGGGTACGTGCGGCGTCTTGGAGGAAGGTGGTGGCCATCGTGGGCGGGCACTATAGCCAACCCCCGGGGCGCGGTTTTTCAGGCGGGCAGGGCCCAGTCGATGGTGGGCTGGCCGTGCTTCTGGAGCGCGGCGTTGGTGGTGCTGTACGGCTTGCTGCCGAAGAACCCCTTGCTGGCGGACAGCGGCGAGGGGTGCACGCCTTCCAGGATGACGTGGCGGTCCCCGTCGATGAGGGCCTTCTTCTTCTGCGCGGGCTTGCCCCAGAGCAGGAAGACGACGGGGTCTTCCTTCGCGCTGACGGCGCGGATGACGGCGTCGGTGAACGGCTCCCACCCGTGCTTCGCGTGGCTGTTGGGGCTGCCCTGGCGCACGGTGAGCACGGTGTTGAGCAGGAACACGCCCTGCTTCGCCCACGGGATGAGTGAACCGTCGCGAGGCTTGGGAGCGCCCACGTCGCTCTGGAGCTCCTTGAACATGTTCACGAGCGAGGGCGGAGGCGGCACGCCGGGCTTCACGGAGAAGGCGAGGCCGTGGGCCTGTCCGGGGCCGTGGTAGGGGTCCTGGCCCAGCAGCAGCACGCGCACGTCCGCGTAGGGCGTGAAGCGGAACGCGGAGAACAGGTCCTCCTCCGACGGGAACACGGTGTATTCCTTGCGTTCCTGCCGCAGGAACGTCTCCAGCTCCTTGAACGACGGCGCGTGGATGGCGTCATGCAGCACCTCTCTCCAGTCCTCGGGCAACCCGTCCGCCAGGCTCATTCACGTCCCTCCGTAAGGCCGCACCCTAGACCAGTGCGCGCATCCGGAGGCGAAAGCGTGTGCATCCGCGTGCCGGACGGCGAACGTTGCGCACGGAGGCGGGCCGCTCAGGGTGCAGGGACAGGTGCTGGACTTCCTGCGTCCATCCACTGGGATGGAAACGACGGGAGCGGCTCTCCCCAGGACGTATCCCCCACGGGAATGGACGGGTCCGAGGGCCCGGCGGACACACCCGCGTCGGCGCTGCCAGGGACGGTAGGGCCATCCGGCTCGCCGTCGTGGAGCCGCCGCAGGATGCGTCCGTCCGACAGCCGGACCGCGTAGGTGGCGCCGCCGTCCAGCGGCAGCCCACCGGATTCACAGGCACGCGGGTCCAGGTCCATGCGCACGAAGGCGATGTCCCCTTCACGAAGGATCCAGAAGCGGTGGGCCTCCCTCCTGCTCCAGCAGGACCGTCCCTCCCGCGCCCGAGGAAGGAAGTCATCGGCCGCCACGAGCACGGCCCGCAACAGGCCTCCCTCCAACACGTACGGCTGCCCCGGTACACCCACGGACAGCGCCTCGCGCGTGAACATCTCCGGGAAGACGATGGAGCGGTCCTCCGGAACCAGCGTGTCGGACGGATTTGCCTCGCGCCGCATGCATCCGACGCACAAGACCGCGCCCAAGAGCAGCAGCCGCTTCATGGCCCCGCTCCCCTCAGGCAGGGGCCCTGGAGTTTCTGAATGGTGAAGTCCAATGCGTCCGCATCGTGCCATGTGACGCGCCCCGCCTGCTCGCACTGCCACCCCGCCGATGCGGTGCGTGTCCACTTCAGCAACTGCCCCGTGAGGGGAATGTACTGGTGGAAGCCGTCACACGACGTCGGCTCCGTCGCATTGGAGAAGAACGCGACGATGGAGAGCCGCACGCGTCCGTTCTTCGTTTCGGTCTCGAAGCCGTGTACCCGGCCCTCTGAAACGATGAAGCGCAGGTCGTTCGAGGACAGCGCGCTTCCGTAGGGATGGTTGTGAAGGGCGTAGATGTAGCGGATTGCGTCCGCGGGATAACGCGCATCAGCGACCCTGGAAGGGAGCAGGCAACTCTTACTGCGCTGAGCGGGATCAACCCTCGACTGGTCGGTGAGTCGGCTGACGGCGTACTGATGCTCTGGCGTGTAATACAGCCATGCGCAGTACTCGCTGGAGACACGCCAGTGGGTGTCGAAGCTGGGATGATCCGGGCGGCCCGCGCTGGCGCGAGGCTTCGACAGGATCTTCCCGCATGCGGCCAGGAGCGCATCGGAGGCGGACTCATAAGGGCCCAGCAAGGGGCCCTGAATCTCTTCCAGGAAGGGAGCCCCGGGCTCCGGCCGTACACGGTCCGGGTCAAGCGCGGCTGAAGACGCGCAGCCCCCGAGCCAGGGCACCAGGCAGCACCCCAAGAGACCGCGCATGGGTCGGAGTCTCCTTCCTTGGAAATGGAAGGCGGATGGCCTCCTGGACGGCATCGTGCCGGAACGCCGCACCGGAAAGCGAGCAGGCAGTCAGGGCGGGAGCTTGGGGCCCGGGCCGGGGCGCGCTAGCCTTGCGCCCGCCATGACGATGTACACCGAGTCGCTCCGCGCCTTCCTCAAGCCCGTCCTCGCCTACCTGGACGACGAGTCGGTGTCGGAAATCATGATCAACGGCCCCACCGACGTGTGGATCGAACGCAAGGGCCGGCTGATCAAGACGGATGCCGCCTTCTCCGACGAAGGCCTGCTGGGCGCCGCGCGCAACATGGCCCAGTTCGTGGGCCGCCCCCTGTCCGAGGAGCGCCCCCGCCTGGACGCGCGCCTGCCCGACGGCAGCCGCATCCACGTGGTCATCCCGCCCATCGCGCGCAACGGCACCACCATCTCCATCCGCAAGTTCTTCAAGGACAAGCTGACCATCGACTCGCTGTTGAAGTTCAAGTCGCTGACCAAGCCCATGGCGCGCCTCATCGAGGCCGGCATCGCCACCAAGCTCAACATGCTGGTGGCCGGCGGCACGGGCTCCGGCAAGACGACGCTGCTCAACATCGTCTCGTCCCTCATCCCGGACGAGGAGCGCATCCTCACCATCGAGGACTCCGCCGAGCTCCAGCTCAACCAGTCCCACATCGTGGCCTTCGAGTCCCGCCCCGCCGACAAGTTCGGCAAGGGCGCCGTGGACATGGGAGACCTGCTGCACTCCGCGCTGCGTCTGCGCCCGGACCGCATCGTGGTGGGCGAGGTGCGCGGCGGCGAGGCCTTCCACCTCATGCAGGCCATGAACACCGGCCACGGCGGCTCGCTGGCCACCACGCACGCGAACACGCCCACGGACACGCTGCGCCGCATTGAATCCCTGTGCCTCATGTCGTCCGTGGAGCTGCCCATGGTCGCCGTGCGCGCCCAGGTGGCCAGCGCCATCAACTTCGTCATCTGCTGCGAGCGCCTCCACGACGGCAGCCGCAAGACCATTGCCCTGTCGGAGGTGCTGCCCCTCACGGAGAAGGGCGAGTACCGCACGCAGGACATCTTCGTCTTCACGCCCGTCGCCAAGGACGAGCACGGCAACATCCTGGGCTACCACGCGCCCACCGGCATCATCCCCAACTTCATCCAGAAGGCCCGCGCGTACGGCTTCGACGACCTGGACGACGCCTTCTTCGACCCGGCCACCTACGGCGTGCCGCCCCCGCCCAGCTTCCACGTGGGCGAGGCGTACTCCCTGCGCTGGGCCCCCTCGCTGAAGCACCGCGAGCAGGGCCTGCCGGACCCCGCGCACTTCAAGGAGGACTGGGCCCGCTTCGAACAGGTGCTGCGCAACGCGGCCCCGGACGGCCCCGTCTCCGGCCCCAAGCCCGCGGCGCCCCCGCCCAAGCCCGCCGCCGCGCCGCCGCCGCCCGCGAAGGCCGCGCCGGCCTTGCGCCCCTCACTGCCGTCCCGCCCGCCGCCCCCGCAGGACGACGACAAGACGCCGCCGCCCACGCGCAACCCGTTCGCGGAGCAGGAGGACACCCGCTCCGCTCCGCCCTCCGAACCGCTGGTGCAGGTGTCCGAGGACCTGCTCGCGGAGGCCCCGCCCGCGCGCAACACGCCGCCGCCGCGCCGTCCGCCGCCCGCGCCCGCACGCCCCGGCATGTCGCCGTCCAACACCCTGCGCGCGGGTGCGACGCCCACGCGCCGTCCGCCGGGTCCCCCGCCACCGCCCTCCGACGACCTGGACGAGGACGAGGACGACAACCGGCCGAAGACGGAGCTGAACACGTCGGAGAAGACGCAGATCCGCCCCGCGCCGGAGCGCCCGCGCCGGTAGCCGCGCCATGGCGCGGGGACCCTCCGGGTTCCCCGTGCACCGGTGACGTGTCGCATCCACGCGCAGGCGCCCGGCGCTGGACACCGGCGTCGCCCCCGGGTGGGTGGGGCCCTGTCCCACCACGAGGGTCCGCGAATCCTGACCTTGCGAGGAGGGCGGGTCGGGGAGAAAGTGCTCCCGTGTTGATCCCCTTCCTCGCCGCGCTCACCCTGGTGGTCGCCCAGGCGCCCGCGCCTCCCTCCTCCGCGAAACCCGTCACCGTGCTGCTGGCGCCGACGGACGTGACGCGGGGAACGCCGCGCTACCTCATCGGAACCGCCCAGGAGCACGTGGCCGAGCAGCTCAAGGCCCGCGGCCTGGAGGTGATCCGCGTGGAGGACGTGACGCGCACGCTGCCGAAGAAGAAGCGCACGGCGATGATGCGCTGCAACCGCACGCAGCCGTCCTGCATCGCGTCGCTGGGCATCGCGGCGAAGACGGACGTGGTGATGGTGACGGAGATTGGCCCGTACCTGAACGCGTACAAGGCGGGCGTGCGCGTGTACACGGCGCATGACGGCGCGCCGCTCGTCGAGGAGTCCGTCCCTGGCGTGAGCGAGGACCAGGTGCTGGACGCGCTCAGCAAGTCGCTGGACGTGGTGGTGCCGCGCACGCTGCGGGTGCTGCGTCCGGAGCCGGTGGCGCCTCCGCCGGTGACGCCGCCCGTGGCGCAGCAGACGCCCAACGTGACGCCGGGAGAGAAGCAGCCGGTGCCGGGTCCGGAGCTGACGCCGGGCGTGCAGCCGCCCACGGACCTGGGCCTGAGCGGCACGTCGACGGTGGAGACGCCGGGGCGGCGCAAGTGGGCGTGGGTGCCGGCGGCGGGCGGCGTGGTGCTCGCGGGGGTGGGGACGGTGTTCTACGTGCAGTCGCGCGGGAAGCTCAGCGACCTGAACAACAACGAGTTCCCCACGCTGGCGGAGGCTGAGGATGTCCGCGACTCCGGCAAGCGCTCGCAGACGATTGGCGTGGTGGGCATTGGAGTGGGCGCGGCGGCCATCGCGGCGGGCGCGCTGATGTACTTCCTGCCGGTGAAGCAGACGAATGTTCAGCCGTCCGTGACGCTCACGCCGCAGGGCGGTGGATTGAGCTTCGCCGGGACGTGGCAGTGAGCACGGGGAAAGCCATGCGGAACCTCTGGAAGGTTGGAGCGCTGAGCGCGGTGTTCGGTGCGGTGCTCGGCATGGGCGGATGCAGCGACTTCGAAGCCGCCTATGAAGGCTGCCAGGACGCGGGCCGCTGCGGACCGCAGGCGAGCGGCGACGGCGGCGCGGACGCGGGCGATGGAGGCGATGGTGGCGACACAACGCCTCCCCCCTGCGGCGACGGCGGGGTGGACTACCCCGACCTGACCGGCTTCGACAACGACTGCGACGGCATCGACGGTGTCGCGGACGCGGGCTATTTCGTGGATCCGGTGGGGGGCAGGGACAACGACAACGACGGGACCCGCGAGAAGCCGTTCCAGACCCTGGCACGCGCTCTCCGGGAGATCCGCAACGGTGGCACGGGGCGCAGCATCGTGTACCTGGGCACCGGCACGTACACCGAGCCCGCGCCCGTGGTGGACATGCCTGTTTCGCTCTACGGCGGGTACACGTGGCGCGGAAACAAATACTGGGATCGGTTCAAGGAGGGCGGTGGCAGCACGTTCTTCGATGGCGGCACGGTCGCATTCACGGTGCGCGACACGCTGGACGCAGGGGTGTTGCTGGATTCGCTCCACATTGCCTCCGCGAATGCCACCGACGCGGGCGAGCCTTCCATCGCCGTTCGGGTCGTTCGTGCTTCGGCGGTGCAATTCAACAACGTGGTCGTCGAGGCAGGTCAGGGAGCTCCTGGAACAGACGGCACCGAAGGGGCTGAGGGCGGCGCTGGAAGAGACGGAGGCCGAGGCGAAAACGCGAATATGAACACGGCGGGATTCCGGGGCCTGGGCGGCGTCGCCCCTGTTTGCGCTTTCAGCGGCGCCAATGACGGAGGCAATGGGGGTAGCGCCAAGGCGGCGGACCTGGGCGCTCCCGGCGAAGTGGGTGCCCCCAACACGCCCGGAGGCCGGGGTGGCCCCCTGGGCCAGAAGGCGGATGCCGGCGACAACATCTCCACATGCGTTGGCGGAGCTGGAGGTGATGGCGATGCCGGCGTTACCGGAGCCCCGGGCGATGCAGGAGCCCCTGGCAGCGGCATGGGTGGGATCGACCTCGATCAAGTGACCTGGCAGAGGCTCGCACCGCAGAAGGGCAACGACGGCGCCGCGGGAAAGCCCGGTGCTGGCGGTGGCGGTGGCGGCGCGGGAGGCGCATGTGCGGACGGCACCATTCCTCCATCACAGATTGCCGCCGCAGGAGGCGGCGGTGGCGGCGGGAGTGGCGGATGTGGAGGCCAACAGGGAACGGGCGGAGGGGGTGGTGGCGCATCCATCGCAATGCTGCTCCTCCAAGCCGACGTCACCGTGAGCAGTCACTCCCAGCTGGTCACGCGCGGAGGTGGAAATGGCGGCGCTGGGGCTCGCGGCGGTGCAGGCGGCGAAGGTGGAAAGGGCGGGACGCCTGGAACGCGCTCCACGATCATCGTGGCCACCGGCACCGAGGAGTCCTACACCACCTACGGAGGGACCAGCGGCCGGGGCGGCAACGGAGGTTCCGGCGGACAGGGCGGTCCGGGTGGCGGTGGCGCGGGTGGGCCCTCCATTGGCGTCTGGTGCGTGTTGGACGCGGGCGTCGTGGTGGACGAGAGCAGCAGCGTCTCGCCCGGCAATGGTGGCGAGGGCGGCGCGAGCACGGGCAACCGGGGCAGCATCGGTGCCCAGGTTCCCACCCATGATTGCCGCACGACGCCCTGACCCACCGCATCGCCCGCTGGGTGACAGCGGCGGGTGAGAAAACGAGACCCGGGGGCAGGTGCTTGTTTGCTTGCCCTGCATCCACGGGCGGTGACTTCGCTTCCCGGGATTTCACCTGTTACGCTCCCCCGTGGTGGAGATGTCTTCCGAGCTGATCTGCGAAACCTGCGGCCTCACCGTTCCGTCCGAGACGGCGGTGTGCCCTCGCGATGGCACCGTCGTGCTGTCGTCGTTCCATCCGACTCCACCGGAACCGAAGGTCATCGTGGAGCACCCCGGTAACGAAGCCATCGCCCCCACCGACCCCCTCATCGGCCTGAAGCTGGGCGAGTACGAGCTGCGCTCGCGCATCGGCGTGGGCGGCATGGGGCTCGTCTACGACGGCATCCAGCCCCTCATCGGCAAGCGCGTCGCCGTGAAGGTGCTGCGCCCGGAACTGGCGCACTCGTCGGAACAGGTGGCCCGCCTCCTCGCGGAGGCCCGCGCCGTCAACGCCATCCGCCACCGCGGCATCATCGACATCTTCGGCTTCGGCCAGCTCCCCGACGGTCGCCAGTACATCGTCATGGAGTACCTGGACGGTCAGCCGCTGGACGCCATCCTCGCGGAGAAGGGCCGCCTGCCCGTCCCGGAGGCCCTGTCGCTGCTGGATGAGGTGCTCGCCGCCCTGGGCGCCGCGCACGGCGCGGGCGTGGTGCACCGCGACCTCAAGCCCAGCAACATCTTCCTGGTGCGCCAGCCGGACGGCTCGCGCTACGTGAAGCTGCTGGACTTCGGGCTCGCCAAGCGCGGCGAAGGCCCCACCGTCCGCACCGCGCAGACGCGCACCGACATGGTCGTCGGCACCCCGGAGTACATGGCGCCCGAGCAGGCCCGCGGCCAGTCCGTGGGCCCCATGACGGACCTGTACGCCATGGGCGTCGTCACCTTCGAGATCGTCACCGGCCGGCTGCCCTTCATCGGCAGCTCCCCGGTGGACCTGCTCATGAAGCACGTGGAGGCGCGCCCGCCCCGGCCGTCGGAGTTCGTCCCCGACCTGCCGCCCGCCGTGGACGCCTTCATCCTGCAGATGCTCACCAAGGACCCGGAGACGCGCCCCAACTCCGCGGATGTCCTGCGTCAGCACCTGGCCAAACTGCGCCGCACCCTGCGGGCCACGCGCACCAACCCCACCGCGCCCGCCCCCGTCGAACCCGCGCCGCCCAAGCCCGCCGCCGTCGCCGTCAGCGACGCGGACGCGCGCCGCCCCACCACCCAGGTGCCGCCGCCGGTCCCGCCCGAGGACCTGATGGTGCCGCAGGAAGAAGAGCCCCGGTCGATGCGGCGCTTCGTGCCCATCGCCGTGGGCGCGGCCGTGCTGCTCGCGGCCGTGGGCGTCGTCGCCGCCACGCGCGGTGGCGGTGAGACGCCTCCGCCCGTCGTCGCGTCCCCGACGCCGCCTCCCGCGCCGAAGGTCGAACCCGCGCCCGCGCCGGAGGTCGTCGCCGCGCCCGTGGTGCAGGAGCCTGCGCCTGCTCCCGTCGCCGAGCCGCCTCCTCCGGTGAAGCAGGAGCCGGTCGTCGCCAGGACCGCCACCGTGAAGCCCGTCCGTGAAGGCCCGCCGCCCAAGCGCACGGAGTCCTCGAGTGAAACGGCCGTGCGCAATCAGATCCTCGCCACCGTGAATCAGGTCGAGACCAGCCCGCTGTACGCCGACAACAAGGTCCACAAGGGGCTCACCCGGCAGGCCGCACGGAACTACCTGGACCAGCAGCTCAAGCGGCTGGAGAACGTGGACGACTCGGCGGGCCGCACGGAGATCCTCGAGGACCTTCGCGGCTGGAAGCAGCGCTACCTCAAGTAGTCCTCACGCCATGACCGCGCCCCCAGGCCCTGCGCTGCTCGCGGTGGACCTGGGACTGCGCAGCGGGCTCGCGCGCTTCGGCGCGGACGGGCGGCTGCGGTGGTACCGCTCGCAGAACTTCGGCACGCACGCGCGGCTCAAGCGCGCGGTGCCCGCCGTGCTCCAGGACGCATCGCCGCTCGCGTGGCTCGTGCTGGAGGGCGGTGGCCCCATCGCGGACATCTGGGAGCGCGAGGCCCTGCGCCGCGCCCTGCCCGTGCTGCGCGTGGCCGCGGAGGACTGGCGCCACCGGCTGCTCTACGCGCGGGAGCAGCGCAGCGGCGCGCTGGCGAAGGACGCCGCGGACGGGCTCGCGCGGCGGGTCATCGACTGGTCCCAGGCGCCCCGCCCCACCTCGCTGCGCCACGACGCCGCGGAGGCCATCCTGCTGGGCCTGTGGGGCGCGCTGGAGGTGGGCTGGCTTGCCCAGGTCCCCGCGGAGGTGCGCCGCTGATGGCCCGCTACTTCACCGACAGGCACGCCACCGGCTGCGCGATGGCGTTGCGCGCGCGCTCCTCGCTCACCAGCGCGTAGCCCGCCAGGTCCTGCAGCAGCAGGTCGCGGTTCTGCCGGATGAGGCTCGCGTTCTTGCACGCCTTGAGGTCGCCGTAGAACCCGTACGGCGGCAGCGCGAGCTGCAGCTCCGCCAGCTCCGACAACTGGAGCTCCCCCAGCTCACGGCCGAAGAGCTTGCGGGCCCCGTCCTCCACGCCGATGACGCCGCGCTCGAAGCGGATGGTGGACAGGTCGTAGGCGACGAGCTGGTCCTTCTGGAAGAACGCGTGCAGCCGGTGCGCCGCCACGGACAGCTGCAGGTCGCCCTCGATGCCCATCTCCCGCGCGATGCGCATGGCCAGCCACCGCTCACAGGAACCGTCCCCGGGGGGCGCCGTGCCCAGCGTCACGCCGGCGAACAGGCGCCACGCCCACGCGCGGCCGTCCTCACGCGGCGTCTGGAAGTAGGTGGGGCAGTCCATCTGGCGGATGTAGAGCGCCACCAGGTCCTTGGGCATCCGCGAGAAGTCCGGACGCGTGAAGGTCACCGCCGTGCGCTCCCGGCCGCCCTGGTCCATCCGGCCGGCCAGCACGCTCATCCGGTCGCCTTCGATGCGATGGCGCAGCTGGCTCTCGACGTCGAATTCGCTCTCCAGACGCGGCAGCTTGCTGGCCGTGTACAGGTACGTGAGCGGAATCACCACGCCGGCCAGGCCGACCAGGAACATGAACAGCCAGAAAACGGTCTTCACAGGGCCGACTCTAGCAGGGGAGGCACGCCTCAGGAGGACCGGTTAGAAAGGCCCCATGAGCGACTGGCACACCGCCACCGTCACCGCCCGGAAGCTTGCGGCGGATGGCCTCACCGACTGGGTGCTCGACATCGGCGGGACGCCGCTCGTGGGCTCGCACGCCCATCCGGGGCAGTACGTCCAGCTGCGCCTCCCCGGTGGGGAGCCGGGCATGTTCGCCATCGCCTCGCCGCCCGCTCCCGCCGGCACGCAGTGGGAGTTCCTGCTCAAGGACGACGGCTCGCTGCCGGCCGCGCTGCTGCGTCTGCCATTGGGCGCGCGCGTGGAGGTGAAGCGGCCGGAAGGCCCGGGCTTCCCCATGGAGAAGGCGCGCGGCCGCGACCTGCTGCTGTTCGCCAGCGGCTCCGGCATCTCCGCCATCCGCCCCGTCATCTCCGCCGTGCGCCAGGACCGGGGTGCGTATGGCCGGGTGACGCTGTACTTCGGCGCGCGCACGCCGGACAGCTTCGCGTACCAGCATGAACTGGAGCAGTGGCAGGCGGACGGCGTGAAGGTGCTGTGCACCGTGAGCCGCCCCGGCGGCAGCGGCTGGCAGGGCCTCGTCGGCTACGTGCAGTCCCACCTGGGCGAGGAGCGGCTGGAGCACGCCATCGCCTTCGTGTGCGGGCCGGCGGACATGGTGCAGGACGTGATGGCCCAGCTGGCCCGGCGCGGCGTTCCGAGGAGCGCCGTGTTCCTCAACTACTGAGCCGCCGGAGCCCCGCGCGGCTCCACGGTGGGGGACGCGTAGCGCACGCCCACCACCACCGCCGCCGGGTCGCTCTCCTGGCTGCCCACGGTATTCACGCGCGTCCACGCGGCCACGCCCACCCGACGTCCGTCCGGCGAGAAGCGCACGCGGCGCACGGTCCAGCCGAACTCCAGCTCGCCCTTCGGCGCCTGCTCCGCCTCGGTGAAGAGGTACACGCGCCGGTCCCACCCACCGGACGCCAGCGAGCGTCCGTCGGGGGAGATGGCCGCCGAGGACACCACGCCGTGGTGCAGCTCCCACTTGCGCAGCACCTTGCCGGAGGCCGCGTCCACCAGCGCGCCCGCGTTCCACGGGCCCTGCGGTTCCTCCACGCCCTTGCGCTCGCGCTGGTACACCGCGAGCGTGCGCTCCGCCTTCTCCTGACTGAAGGCCACGCCCAGCCGCTGTCCGCGCGCATCCACGGTGACGTCGTTGACGTGCGCGGGGAAGGTGAAGTCCAGACGCGGCGTCAGCCCGCGGGAGGTCACCGAGGGAGTTCCTTCCGGCACGCCGCCCTTCAACGTGAGGACCGCCTCCGCCGTCGTCTCGTCGAAGACCGTGTCCACGCGCTCGCTGAAGGGCGCGCCCAGCACGCCCTGGCTGCCCTGCGGCACGCACGCGTCGCACACCGCCACGTCCACGCCCGGCAGCGTCAGCGCCTTGAAGCGCAGCGTGCGTCCGCGCGCCACCCGCGCCACGGTGTTGCCCATCGCGCCCGGCACGGTGACGGTGTCCTTCAGGAACGCCACGTCGATGCCGGACGCCGTCGCGGCCGCGGTGGTGAGCACCACCACCGGCGTGCGCGAGTCCAGCGCCAGCACCATCGGCGGCCCGTCGTCCACGCGGCCCTGCACCGCCGCGAACCCGCCGCGCCGCTCGAAGTGCGTGCGCGCCGCGTCCGGCCGCGCGGCCTGCTCCGGCGTGTCCGACGCGCGCACGTGGCCGTCCCAGCCGCCCGAGTACAGGGTCCCGTCCGCCGTGAACGCCAACGCGCTCACCGGCCCCGTGTGCAGCCGGGCTTCCGCCGCGAACTCCAGCGCGGGCACCGACACCAGCGACACCAGGCCCTGGGTGCTGCCCACCGCCAGCCACTTGCCGTCCGGATGGAAGGCCACCGACACCAGCGGCTCCTCGGTGGCGAGCAGCGCCCGCTGCGTTCCCGTGGCCACGTCGAACAGCTGCACCGCGCCGCTGCGGCTCACCGTTGCCACCAGCGCACCGTCGGGAGAAAAGGCCACGCCTTCCGGGTCGAACTCGGAGGCGTTCACCAGGGCGTCGAACCGCTCGGTGGGCCCGGCCGCGCCCTTGGCGCTGGCAGTCCCCAGGTCCCAGACGGTGAGCCGCTGGCCGATGGTGCCGTTCGCGAAGCGCGTGTACGCGACAAGCGGGCTTCGGGGCGCGAAGTCCACCGTCCAGATGACGTCCTTGCGGTTGAGGACGGTGGGCTCACCGTCGAAGCCCTCCACCGCGCCGGAGAGGAAGCCTCCGGGCGTGGACTCCAACCGCGTCACCGTGTCCGGCGGAAGGCCCGCGGCCGTGTGCGCGCAGCCCGTGAGCGCCAGCGCGCCCGCGAGCACGAAGCCCCCGACACGCAGGCTCATGAACCCGAGCCGCGGACGGCGGCCTTCTCCTTCTCCACGTTGATCTCGTTCACGCCCTTGCTGTCCACGGACAGCAGGAACAGCTGCTTGTCCGCTTCCCGCTTGTCGTTGAACGACGTGCGGCCGGTGGCGCCGTCGAAGTCCTTCAGCCCCGCCAGCGCCTCGCGCATCGCCGCGCGCGTGTTGGGCCGCTGCTTGTCGATGACCTGCCGCACCATGCGCGCCGAGTCGTAGCCGATGGCCTCCAGCAGGCCCGGGTCACGCCCCGTCTCCTTGTACGCGTCGCGGTAGGTCTTCACGAACTTCTGCGTCGCGGGCCGCTGCGAGTCCACGAAGAAGCCGTCCACGTACACCGAGCAGGTGACGAACTTGCCGCCGCGCTCCAGCAGCTCCGGCAGGCCCGAGCGGCCCTTGGGGCTGGACCACTGGTTCGTGCCGAAGAGCGTGACGGTCTTCAGGTCCTTCTTGCCCGTCGTCTTGCGGATGCGCTCCAGGTCGCGCGGGTCGCACGCGTTGGTGACGATGTCCTCCACCGCGAGCGCGGGCGTCACCAGGCTCACCCGGCGCCAGTCGTCCGGGATGAAGAGGCCCTCGAAGTCGATGATGGGCTCCACGCCGCTGCGGGCCTTCTCCATGGCCTTGCGGCGGCGGTACGCGTCGGTGAACTTCTCGTCCTGCACGTCGCGCACGGCCTCCGCGTAGTCGCCGCGGTCCTCCAGGTAGTAGCGGCCCACCAGGCGCTTGGCCTCGCCGGTGAACGTCGTCTGGTCGTAGGAGTACGACTCCGCGCCGCGCACCGCGCCGCCGCGCGACACCACGTCGTCCCAGAACTCGTTCGCCAGCTCAACACCGTAGGGGATGTTCGGGTAGAGCACCGCGAAGCGCTTGTAGCCCTTCACGTTCATCGCGTAGTCCGCGATGGCGCGCGCCTGCGCGGAGTTCGTCAGCATGTTGCGGAAGACGTACGGGCCAATGTCCGTGATGCCCTCCTGACGGCTCAGCGTCAGCAGCGGCACCTGGAGCTCCTCCGCCAGCAGCGCCGCGCGCTTGGTGTCGTCCACCAGGAGCGGGCCCATGGCCGCGATGGCGCCGTCGTCGAACGCCAGCTGCTCCATCGCCGTGCCCGTCTTGTTGACGTCACCCTGCGTGTCCTTCACCACCAGCTCGATGTCGCTGCCCTGCAGGCCCAGCTTCACGCCGCGCAGCACCGCTTCACCAATGGGCTGGTAGCGGCCCGTCATGGGCAGCAGCACCGCCACGGTGCGCGGACGCACCTCCACGCGACGGGTGGCGCGCGCGAGCAGCTCCTTCGCCTGCGGCGCGAAGGTGCTGTTGGGCGCCTCGCGCAGGTACGTCTGGAGCGTCTCCTCCAGGCGGGTCCAGTCACGCAGGTGGTAGTAGATGCGCGCCAGCTTGAACTGGAGCACCGGCCACGCGGGGTTGGACGGGGACAGCCCCTCCTGCACGCGCGCGATGTCGAGGAAGCTGGCGCGGCCCTCCACCAGCTGCTCCACCTTCTGCACCGCGGCGGTCTTCTCCTCCGGCGACTGCGCGTCCCCGGCGTCCTTCACCGCGGACGACAGCGCCTGCGAGAACAGGCCCGCGCCTTCCGCCGCGCGCGCGGCCTCCTTCAGCAGCTGCTCCTTCTCCGCGCCCTCCGCGCGCTCGGCCAGGCTGGTGAGCGTCTGGTACGCGTCGCGGTAGGCGCCCACCTCCATGGCGGAGACGGCCAGCTTGTGCTTGGCGTCCTCGGCCTGGGCGTAGAGGGGGTTCTCGAAGAGCAGCTCGTTGAAGGTCTTGCGCGCGTTCGCGTAGTCCTTCGCCTCGAAGTAGAGGACGCCCGCGTTGTAGAGCGCGTCCTGACCGGCGGTGGTGGCGGGGTACGCCTTGCGCACGGACAGGTAGGCCTCCGCGGCCTGCTTCTTGTCCGGGTTTCCTTGCGCCTGCGTGCGGGCCTGCGCGAGCGCGGCGTTCGCGGTGGCGTCCTGCTTCACCTCCACGCGCGGGCGGTTGGGCTGGGTGGAGTCGCCCCCGGAGGTGTCGTCCCGGCTGTCGGTGCGGGAGGGCGTCTTGGGGCAGGCGGTCAACGTCAGGGCCAGCGCGGCGACGAGCGCGCGGCGCGATGCGGAGAGGACTTCCATGGCGAGGTGCATAGCAGCGCGGGTGCGGCTCCGTCGACACTTGAGCGGGGGGAAGATTCCCCTGGAACGTCCGCTTCAGTGCACCGCGCATGCCCGCGTGCGTCACCGAGGGGACCTGGCTCCCCTCCCCCACCGCGTGCGGCCCCGGAGCCACGCTCGCGCGCGGCCCCGGACGCACGCCCGGCCTCCTAGCCGAAGAGCTCCTTCACCTTGTCGAAGAAGGTCTTCGACTGGGGATGGGTCTCCTCGCCGGACACCTCCGCGAAGCGCTCCAAGAGCTCGCGCTGCTTGGAGGACAGCTCCGTGGGCGTTTCGATGATGACGCGCACGTGCTGATCTCCGCGCTGCTGGCTGTGCAGGTGCGGGATGCCCTTGCCGCGCAGCCGGAACACCTTCCCGGACTGGGTCCCCTGCGGGATGGTCATCTTCACCTTGCCGTCCAGCGTGGGCACGTCGATCTTCGCGCCCAGCGCCGCCTGCGTGAAGGACACCGGCACCTCGCAGAAGACCTCGTACTCCTCGCGCTGGAACAGCGGGTGCTCGCGCACGATGACCGTCACGTACAGGTCGCCCGGAGGCCCGCCCCGGTCGCCCGGCTCGCCCATGCCGCCCAGCCGCACGCGCGTGCCGTTGTCCACGCCGCCCGGGATGGCGACCTCGATGACCTCTTCCGACGGCGTCTTGCCGGAGCCCCGGCACTTCGCGCACGGATCCGGGATGGTGGCGCCCGTGCCGCCGCAGTCACCGCACGGCCGGGACACCGCGAAGAAGCCCTGCGAGTAGCGCAGCTCCCCGCTGCCGCCGCACGCCGCGCAGGGCCGTGGCGCCGCGCCGCTCTTGCTGCCGGAGCCGGAGCAGGTCTCGCACTTCTTCGGACGGGGGATGGTCACCTTCGGACGGCAGCCGAACGCGGCCTCCTCGAAGGAGATCTCCAGGTTGTAGCGCAGGTCCGCGCCCCGGCTGTTGCGCTGCCGGCCACGCCCGCCGCCACCCCCGAAGATGTCTCCGAAGATCTCCCCGAAGATGTCGTTGATGTTGACGCCCTGGAAGCCGCCGCCCGCGTCCCCGAAGGGATTGCCCGCGTGTCCGAAGCGGTCGTACTTCGTGCGCCGGTCCGGATCACTCAGGACCTCGTAGGCCTCCGAGGCCTCCTTGAACTTCTCCTCGGCCTCGTGGTTCCCGGGGTTGCGGTCCGGGTGGTACTGCAACGCGACCTTCCGGAACGCGCTCTTCAGGTCCTGCGCCGAGACATTCTTCTGGACGCCCAGGACCTCGTAGTAGTCGCGCTTCTGCCCTGCGGCCCCTGCCATTGAATCGAACCCCTGGAATTTGCTGGCGTTTTCAAGCTGCGTAGAGAATCGGAGTCACTATAACGCAGCGAAACCCACCAGCAATCCAGGCCGGTCCAACCCATGTGACGGGAGCGCTTCGGGGCTACACGGTCCAGACGCGGTTCACGGTCAGCTCCATGCGGGCGAGCCGGCGCTTGAGGGCCGGGTCCACGGGGCCGTTGATGGACCACTTGGGGACCACGAAGTGCAGCTCCGCGTTGTAGAGCTTCGCGGCGCTCGCCAGCAGGCTCCAGCGGTTCTCCGCGGTGGGATCATCCACCATGCCCGGGGTGACGATCTCCAGGATGATGGGCGTCCGGGCGGAGTCGGACTGACGACAGGTGAAGTCCGGCCGGTGATCCTCGATGGTGCCGGAGAGTACGGGCGGCGGCATGAAGCCAGGGAGCCGGGCTTTGATGTCCGAGTAACCGATGGTGCGGAAATACTCGGCCATCAGCCAGAGCAGACGGCGGCGCTCTTCGTCATCCACGACCGACTCGCAGCCGGGATTGAACAGGACTTCTTTCTCGGAGTTGGTTTCCATGGCGCCTCTCAAGCTGTCCGCATGTGTGGGATGCGGCAACGCAGGCGGGCGCGAGCGCTCCCTGACCGGCCGTGGGGCAGGCGGCCATGCACGCCTACGACCCACGTCCCTTTGGCTTGGACGCCACCGTCGCCTCGGTGACAGAGTGCGCCCCCTCCGTGGCACCCCGTCCCTCCGCGCACGTCTATCGCCGGCTCCTGGGCTACCTGAGCCCGTATCGCCGGTTGCTGCTGGCGGGCACGCTGGCCTCGCTCGCTGGCGCCGCCGCTACCGCCGCGTACGCCTGGATCGTCGGGCCCCTGCTGCGCGCCGTCCTCACCGGCGCCCCCGTCACCGTCGCGGGGATGACCCTGTCGCCGGAGGCCCTGCTGTCCCGGCTGCCCCTGCTGGTCGTCGCGGTGGCGGTGGTGAAGGCCACCGCCCAGTTCCTCCAGGGGGGCCTGATGCAGCGGTTGGGCCAGCGCGTGATGGCCGACCTGAGAGGCTTTCTCTACGGCCGCCTGCTCGCCCAGCCGCCTTCTTTCTTCGAGCAGCGGCACTCGGGAGAACTTGTCTCCCGGTTCACCTCGGACGTACCCCTGGTGGAGTTCTCCGTCACCCAGGCGCTGTCATCGTACGTAAGGGATGGGCTGCAGATCTGCTCATTGCTGGCGACCTGCTTCCTCATCGACGCGAAGCTTTTTCTCTTCACCTTCGTCGTCGTGCCCGTGACCGTGCTGCCGGTCAACCGCTTCGCGCGCTCGCTCAAGAAGGTGGCGACCCGCTCGCAGGCGAACCTGGGCGCGCTCAGCGCCATCACCGCCGAGCAGCTCCAGAACCTCCCCGTGGTGCAGGCGTACGGGACGGTGCCGCGCGCGCTGGAGTCCTTCGACCAGGAGGCGGAGGCGTACCTGAACGAGATGCGCCGCTCGCTCTTCATCCGCGGCGCGTTCAGCCCGACGGTGGAGCTGCTGGGCATCGTGGGCGTGGCGGCGGCGGTGGCGTGGGGCGCCCGCGCGGTCTCCATGGATCCGTCGCTCGCCGGGCGGCTCCTGTCCTTCATGGCGGCGGCGCTGCTGCTCTACCAGCCGGTGAAGTCGCTGAGCGGCACGCTGTCCCAGGTGCTCACGGGGCTGGCGGCGGCGGAGCGGCTCTTCGCGCTCGCGGACGCGCCGGTGCCGCCGGACGTGGGCGCGGAGGCTCCGCCCCTGTCGCGCGCCCTGGAGCTGTCCGGCGTGCGCGCCACCTACGCGGACGGACGCGAAGCGCTCAAGAGCGTGGACCTGACGATTCCCGCGGGCTCGCGCGTGGCGCTGGTGGGCCCGTCCGGCGCGGGCAAGACGACGCTGTTCTCCGTGCTCCTGGGCTTCCTGCCCCCGAGCGGCGGCGAGGTGAGGTGGGACGGCCTGCCGCTGTCGTCGCTGAAGGCCTCCAGCGTGCGCGGCCAGGTGGCGTGGGTGCCGCAGGAGCCGGTGCTCTTCTCCGGCACCGTGCGCCACAACCTGCGCCTGGGGCAGCCGGACGCACCGGATGACGCGCTGTGGGAAGCGCTGCGGCTGGCGCACGCGGAGGACTTCGTGCGCGCGCTGCCCGGCGGCCTGGATGAACCCGTGGGCGAGCGGGGCAGCCGCCTGTCCGGCGGACAACGGCAGCGGCTGGCCCTGGCGCGCGCCTTCCTGTGCCGCCCCTCCCTGCTGCTGCTGGATGAGCCCACGAGCGCCCTGGACGCCACCAGTGAAGCGGCGGTGGGCGCGGGGCTCGCGGCGCTGATGAAGGGCCGCACGGTGCTGGTCATCGCGCACCGGCTCAGCACCGTGCGCGACGCGGACCTCATCGCCGTGGTGGAGGGAGGCCAGGTGGTGGAGGCCGGCACGCACGAACAGCTGCTCGCGCTGCGCGGCCGCTACGCGCGGCTGCTGGGCGAAGGCGCCGTCGCCGCCTGAACCCGTCGGGCGCGAGGGGCCGGCCCGGGAGGGCCATGCACTCCGACCCGGGGCCGGTGTCCGCCGACCGGGCGCATCCCAAGCCTGGCCTTGCGCGGCCGAGCACGCCCTGCGAGCCTTCCGCCCTGGCCCATGCCTCCGACGCCGCCGCCCCGCGAACGAGAGCCGCTGTCCCTCAACGCGCTGCTGCTGGCGCCCGCCCTGCTGCTGGCCGCGGGCGCCTGCGTCGCGGTGGCCGCCCGTCACTTCGCGCTGGCCGCGGCCTTCACCGGCACCCTCGTCCTCGTGCCGCTCGTCTTCCGGCTGTGGACGCGGCCCTGGTACCGGGGGCTCGTGCTGCGCGGCCTGGGCCTCTTCATCGCCGGCATGCACGTGCCCATGCTCGCGGGCGGCGTGCTCGCCTACGGCCGCATCGGCTGCGAGGGTCCTGACTGCGGCCAGACACTCCTCTGGGGAATCGTGCTGGCTCCCGTGGCCGGCGCCGTCTGCTCTGTCGTGTACTGGCTCGTGGGTCGTCCCCCCGTCTGAATTACCAGGAATCGACGACACCCTATTCTTACTGGAAATGCTTGTTCCAGTGAGACCCCACGTCGCGCCCGGACTGTTCGTCGTGGCGCTGGCCGTTCCCGCCACGGTGTGCGTGTTGGGGGGCACGTTGCCAGCGCTGCTGGGCAGTCCCTCCGGCCTGTTGAGCGTGGTGGCCTCCGCGGGGCCCTTCGCGGTGCTGCTCGGGCTGACGCTGCTGGTGGAGGTGCCGCTGCTCACCTTCGCGGCGGGCTCCACGCTGCTGGGCCGGATGGTGCCGCTGGCGGTCATGGTGGGCATGGCGACGGTGCCCTGGACGCTGGGCCTGCTGGGCACGGAGGTGCTGCTGGAGCGGATGCAGGCGGCGCTGCCGCTGGTGTCCGCCACCGACGCGGGCGTCGCGCTCACGGCGGGGATGGGCAAGGCGATGGCGCCCCGGCTGCTCGGCGCCTGGACGAGCGCGGTGCTGCTGAGCGCGCTGTCGGTGGCGCTGGGCGTGGCCCGCTTCAGCCGCGCGAGCGCGGGTCAGGACGCCAGCACGCGCCGCAGCCTGCTGCTGGGCAGCCTGGTGTCAGCGGCGCTGGCGGGCATGGCGGTGGTGGGCACGCTGGAGGCGCACCAGCTCTTCACGCTGCTGTCGCGGCTGTCGCGGGCCCCCGGCGCGCTGCGCCCGGACCTGATGGCGGAGGGCATGGCGCAGGCGGCGCGGCTGCGCACGGTGCGCTGGAGCTGCTTCTCCTGCCTGCTGGTGCTGGGCTTCACCTGGCTGATGACGTACCGCGCGCGGGAGGCCCGGCGCGCGCGCGCGCTGGAGTGGGTGGGCGGCCTGGTGCTCAGCGCCGCGGTGGCCGTCCTGCTGGTGCTGGACGCGCATCCGCTGCACACGACGCTGGGCCCGGAGCGCGTCACCGCCGGGCGCCGCACGTCCGGCCGCGTCCCCACCGACGCGGACGTGACGCACCTGATGGGCGAGCACTCGCCCGTGCGCCTCAGCTTCCCCGCGTCAGCACGTACAGCATGATGAGCCCCACCACGAAGGCGAAGCCGAAGACGGCCACCATCACCAGCCCCTCCGAGCGGCGCACCACGGGAGGCAGGACCTCGTTGGGCAGCGGCTGGCCGTGCCGCGGCAGCACGTGCTCCGGCTCGGGCGCCGCTTCCGGCACGGGCTCCTCCGGCGCGGCGGCGGGAATCACTTCCCGCGGCGGCGGCGCCACCGGCGTGAAGGTCACGGTCCGCGTGGGCCCGGTGTCCCGCGTCGCGCCAGGGCCCCGGCCCATCAGCTCCGGCGACATGACGCTGGACATCTCCAGCCCCTCGCGCGCCAGCGCCAGCACGCGCTGCATGTGCAGGATGTAACGGTCCTGCCCCTCGTAGGTGGCGAGCGCCTGCGCGGCACGCACCAGCCGCTGCGGCACCAGCTCCGGGTCCGCGCGCACCTCCGTGGACACGGGGCGCGCCTCGCCTGACTCCACGCGGCCCGTGCGCACGCCCTGGCCGCTGGCCCAGATGCAGTGCTCGTCCAGCAGCGTGAGCTCCTGGCGGCGCACCCGGCCGTCCTCGTCCACCAGCGACATCAACTCCGCGCCCTGGGGAGACAGGTGCCAGACGGTGCGCAGGCCGTTCTCCCCCAGGGGACCCTCCACCGCGCGCGCGCGATAGAGTTCCTGCATCGCGGACTTCAAGGGGTCGGACGAAGGTTCCACGGCCATGACTGCCGCAGAGTAGGGGCGCGGCGCCCGAAACGGAAGCCGCGCCGTCCAGGCGTGAATGCCCCGTGCGCGGATGCCCGCCTTGTGCCTACCGTCCACCTCACGATGAGCCGCTCCAAGAACCGAGCCCCCGACTTCGTCCGCCAGTTCGAGGGTGCACAGACGCTCGACGGACTGCTGGAGCTGGCCGGCAGTCCCTGCGACACCGCCGACGTGCTCGAGCGCATGCGCGAGGCGCGTGCCGACGGCGCCGACTCCAGCGAGGTGATTCCCACCCTCTTCGCGGGGGAGCCCCGCTTCCGGGACGCGGAGCTGGCGCGCCGCCTGTACCAGAACCTGCTGGGCCTCTGGGACCTGGTGCTGGAGGGCAAGGAGGTGCGGCTGGACGACGGCCCCCGCCCGCCGCGCCCGAAGAAGGAGCGGCTGCAGCCGCCCGCGCCCTTCCACCCCGGTGAGCCCTCCAGCGAATTCGTGGAGGCCGCCTGGCGTTACCTGGAGGACGACGACAAGGCGCGCACGCGGCTGATGCACGCCTACGAGAACCGTCAGGACAGCTTGCTGGGTGCGCTTGACGCCGCTGGCCTCACGGACGAAGGTTATGGGGTCGCCCGCCACCTGCTCTTCGAGCTGCACGCCATGCTGGAGCTGGGCTGGCCGCCGGGGCTTACGGCCGTGGAGGCCAGGGCCCTGGACAGGGAACCGGATGCGCCGCCCGCGCCGGACACCCTCCAGGACTACGTGACGGAAGCGCTGTTCGAGGCGGAGCAGGACGAGGAGCACCCCCTCGCCCCCGAGGAGCTGGCGCAGGTGCGCACCCTCGTCCGGCGGGGACTGGCGGCGCTGTGGCGCGCCCGCAAGGGGAGATGAAGATGGCCCGAGACGACAACGACGGTGGTGGCTTCACCGGCAAGCGCAACAAGTCCTACCGCGAGCTGGACGCGCAGCGCGGCAAGAGCAAGTACCACTCGCGCCAGGACGACCCGGCGCAGCAGAAGCTGGAGCGCAGCGCCAGCTACCAGAAATACAAGACGGCCGCGGACGCCCTCTTCACCGGCGGCGAGCTGCCCGAGGGCCTGGCGAAGACCTTCGACCCCGAGGGCAAGCGCAAGGCCCAGAAGGACGCGCTGCGAAAGGTGCAGGAGTCGGAGACGCGCGCGGACTGGGTGAAGGGCGTGGTGGACTACCTGGAGAAGTATCCGGACCTGCCCGAGGACGCGTACTTCCTCGACAGCCTGCTGGACCACCCGCGCGAGCGCATCGTGGACAAGGCGCTGGCGAAGCTGGAGTCGCTCCAGGAGGCGGGCACGCTCCAGAAGAAGCTGCCCAAGAGCCTGGACCAGCGGCTGAAGTCCATCGAGCTCACCGGCCTGGACCCCGACATGCAGGGCCGCGCCAAGGCGCTGCGCGAGAAGCTGCGCGCCTGATCAACTCAGCGCGCTGCTGCCCCGCGCGCCTGATCAACGTGCGCGCTGCTGCCCCGCGCGCTTGAGCAACTCAGCGCGCGCGCTGCTGATAGATGAGCACCACGCCGCGCTGCCCGCCCTTGCCGGGCTGGTGCGTGAGCCGCAGCTCCGCGCCGGGCCGCGAGTACAGGCCGGCCTCGTCGCCGCGCTTCCAACCGGCCTTCGCCAGCGCGTCATCGTAGAAGGCCTGGACCTCCTGGCCCGTGAGAGGCACCTCGAAGGTGAGCGTGCGCGAGCCTTCCGCGTTGACGCGCAGCACGCCGTTGGCCCGCGGCGGCAGCGGCGCGAAGTCCCCCGCCGCTTCCGGCGGACGCGCCAGCGCGTGGTTGGCCTCCCCCAGGTAAAGCGTGGTGGTGCCGTCCGGCTGCGGCATCATCACCACGGTGTAGGTGATGCGGCGCTTTGGATCCAACGCGGTGAGCATGGCCGCGTTGTTCGCGTACTGCGCCTGCTCCTTGCCGGGCGGCACGTAGAGCCCGCCGTCGCGGAACGCATCCGCGAAGCGCTGCACCAGTTCGCGGATGTTCTCCTTCACGTGCACCGCGCGCAGCGCCACGGGGATGCCGCCCGCCTCCACGATGTCGCTGGACTCCACGTGCGCGATGACCTGGAGCTGGGGCCACGCGAAGCGCGGCGCCGCTTGCGCGCCCGCGTCCGGCACGCCCGCATCCGGGGCCTGGGCCCAGGCGGACAGCGACAGCATCAGCGCCAGCGCTCCGGCCGCCACGCGCCCGCGGCCCCCCGCCCCGCTCAATGCGGCACGCCTCCCAGCCACTTGTTGCGCCGGCCGTCGCTCCGGTAGTTGGGGGAGACGTTGGGCGCCACGAAGGGGGTCGTCTCCCAGACGGTCTGGTTGCCCGCGTGCGACGCGCCGATGCTCTGCTCGTAGTTGCTCTCCGCGCCGCGGAAGCTCATGAAGAACTGGTCCTCGTTCACGCCGCCCGTCGCGCCCACGCCCGCCATCAGCGCGCTGCCGGCGCTCCCGCCGCCGCCGTTCTCGCGGTACACGCTTTCGGCCCAGCCGTAGTAGTCCACGTTCGCGCACGGCCCGCCGGTGTTGGTGCTGAGCGGGCACTCGCGCCCTTCCGCCACGCCCGACAGGCCCCAGTCGTCCAGCAGCATGAAGAAGCGCCGGGTGCAGCGCCCGCCGGACGCGCGCCCGGCGGCGCACACGCGGAACTGGTCGCTGGCCAGCCGGTGCGACACCTTGAAGAACTCCGGCTCCATGAACGTGCCCAGCCGCTCCGCGCGCAGGGAGGTGAACGCATTGCAGGAGATGCCGTCGGACTGGGTGTTCATGGCCAGCCCCAGCGCCGCCGAGCCCGGATCCGCGTCCACCGGGCGGGTGCCCAGGATGTCCACGGGGCTGCCCGCGGGCCGCGTGGGCTCGCAGTCCACCTGCACCCGCGTGGCGCGCGCGATGGCCAGCTGGAAGGTCATCCTGCCGCTCGTCTGGCTGGCCCGGCCGTCGAAGTCCTGGTAGCGCCCGGACGCCTCCGAGGACGCCAGCGCCTCCGCGTTCGAGCGCTGGAAGATGCCGTTCTCCGGGTTGTGCATCACGTGCCCGGTGGACTCCCACAGCGCGAAGTTGGCGGCCTCCTGCACCTTGAGCGTCAGCGCGCCCACCTCCGCGAAGTAGATGCCGAACATGAGGATGGTGACGAACACCATGGACCCCAGCGCCGTCTCGACGAGCGCCTGTCCCCGGCGTGACCTGGAAGCGCGCGCGCGCATCAGTACCTCCCGCCCGTGCTGCTGCCGCCCCGGTAGCCGGCGCTGTCCAGCCGGCGCAGCGCGTCCGCGTGCTCGGAGAAGCCCGCCTGCTCCAGGCTGCGCGCGGGCTTGTCGTCGCGGGCGCCCTCGGTGCTCACCAGCGTCGCGCGCCAGAAGGGGTTGAGGAAGTTGGGCGGCTCCTCCCAGCCTCCGCCCGCCGCCGCCGGCCGGGGCCGGTGGTAGTAGGCGAGCCCCGCGGCCAGCGCCACCTGGTTGCGCTGCACGTCCTCGCGGCCCGTGGGCTGGATGCGGCCCAGCGGCGCGGCGTTGTCGAACTCCGTCTCCTGGTTCGCGAACTTGAACGTGAACAGCAGGTTCCACGGATCCGGCCTCGCGCGGCGCGAGTCGCTGGCGTAGTCGCGCAGGAGCATCGCGTACAGCTTGGGCTGGCCGTAGTCGTTCTCGTCCGCGTTGCCGTGCAGGAGCGCCGCGTTGAAGCCCACCGAGTAGGGCCAGATGCCGGGGCACACCACGCAGGCGCCCAGCGTGTGGCGCTCGTCCACGGTGGTGTTGTTCTCCGCGCCCTGGCCGGGGGGCGGCTTGTTCGCGCCGTAGACGTGCTGGTCCTCGTTGGACTGCCTCTCGTCGGACATCACCCACGCGTCCGTCGCCGCGGCGGTGATGGGGGTGCCGTCCGGGCAGGTCTCCGTGATGGCGCGGCCGTGGTCGTGCGCCCACGAGTTGCGGCCGGAGATGGTCTGGTAGGTGGAGGAGTCCATCGCCCCCGCGTTGGCGTAGTGCTGGAAGCCCGGGTTGTGCGCGGCCGCGCCAGAGCCGAAGCCCGCGCTGCCGCTCGGGCGGTTGTGCACCCAGGTCCAGCCCAGGCTGCCCATGGTGGCGTTGCGGGTGGCGTTGCCCTGGCCTCCGCCGGTGGGCATCACCGCGCCGGAGGTCTCCGGCACCGTGCCGGTCTTCTCCTGCTGCATCAGGTCGTCGTAGCTGGAGCCGGCGGACGCGCCGCCGGACACCTCCGCCAGCGACTTGTTGGCGCCCTCGGGCGGAGCGAAGAGCTCCGGGTTGACCTCCTTGGCGATGAGGTTCGTCAGGCCCTGGTTCGCCAGGTGCGTGCCGATGAGCCGGTTGTACATGGCCAGCTCCGCGCGGAACATGGACCCCGCGCGCCCCTGCAGCGACAGCGTCTGCATGGCCGCCGCCTCGTCCAGGCCGGACCACGCGGGCGCGGGCATGGGGCACGCGGACGTCTGCCGCGCGGCGTACATCTGGCTGCCGTAGCTGATCATCGACTGCGTGCCCGCCATGGCCACCATGTGGGCAATCTGGGCGCGGTTCATCACCGCGATGGCGTTGAACGTGCGCGCCGTGGACACCGCCTGGCTGTAGGCCGCCGCGTCCGCGGCCATCTGGATTTCGACGCGCTCCTTGGCGCGCATGCCGAAGCCCAGCGTGAGCAGCACCATCAACGTCAGCAGGAGGAACGTCAGCGAGAACAGCACCAGCGCCTGGCCGCGCGCGCCGGACTTCAGAAGCCGTGCAGGCTGCATCCGGCACCTCCCTGGAAGTTCGACGCCTTCACCGGGGTCATCATCCGCATGGCCGCGTGGACCTGGATGGGGAACAGGTAGTGGCCCTGCGCGTTCCAGCGCAGCATCCGGTCCCCCAGGTCCCCACCGGGCCAGTCATCCGGCCCCAGCTCCACGTCGGTGTCCGCCCACCAGTCGGACTCCTTCTGCGCCGGGTTGAGCGGGTTCGCGTTCGTGTAGTTCTTCAGGTGGAACTGGGCCAGGAACATGCGGCTCATCACCCAGTCCGCGAACGGGATGCGCATGTAGTACCAGGCCACCATGCGGATCTCGAGCGTGCGCCGCTGCATCTCCGCCGCCGAGTCCGTGGGCGCGTCGAACATCAAATCTTCATCGCCCGCGAGGCTGCGCACCCAGCCCACGTCCGGCGACTCGCGGACGATCTCGACCATGGGCCCTTCGGTGAAGAGCGTGCCCTTGGAGCCGCGCACACGCAGGTAGTTGCGCTTGCGGTCTTCAAAGGCGGCGGCCAGCTGCGCGGGCGTCCGGGTGTGCTCCACCGTGGGCAGCATCGTCACCAGCGCCGCGTGCGTCATCGCCTCGCAGCTGCCGTGGTTGAGGCTGCCCGCGCGCACCGCGCGGTACACCGCCACCTGCGCCAGGATGCGGCCCTGCAGCAGCATGAAGAGCTGCAGCGAGCCCAGCACCATGAACACCACCAGCGGCATGCACAACGCCGCTTCCACGGCGGCCTGACCGGACTCGTGCTGCCGACGCTGGGGGCGGGGGAAGGCCATAGGGGGGAGGCTGCCTTCCTCCTAGATTCTCGATGATTGGGGAATCGGTCAAATGGCCGGAACGCCGACAAGGCCGATTCCATTATGACACAACTGTTTGGCTCACTTGTTGAGGGTGAACCCGCAGGCGGCGTCCAGCACCACCTTCGCCCCCGTGAGCGCCCCCAGCAGGCGCTCATAGTGATGGCGCTCCGCGTCAACCTGGGCCTCCACCTCTTCCGGGGGCAGGCCCTGGTGGGAGAGGGAGAGGCGCAGGCGGCTGGCGGCGGCGTCGCGCTCCGCCTCGATGGCGGCCCGGGCCTTCTTCGCGGACCGGGCCAGCTCCGCCTCGGCGGCGGCCTGGGCCACGGGCAGCGCGGCGTCCACGAAGGCGCCGAAGCCGGGGAAGGCCTGGTGGACCTCGTCCCCCTTCAGGGCCTTGCCGTCCGCCTCCAGGGCGGGGAGCACGGCGGGGTCGGCCACGGGGCCCTGGGGGCCGTCCACCACGGCGACGGGCAGCAGCGTGCGCGCCAGGAAGCGCGCCAGCTGGCGGCTGGGCACGCGGGCGCCGGGGGTCGTGTCCTGGGGCTCCGGGAGCTGGACGTGGAAGAGCAGCTCCAGGCCGCGCGCGGGCTTCTTCACGCCGCGCTTCTCGATGTGGCGGAAGCCGCTGCGGCCGTAGGGGCCGTCCTTGAGGAAGCCGAACAGCGCCTCCACCAGCGGGTGGCCGGTGGCGAAGTACTCCAGCTCCTCCGCCTCCACGGCGGTGTCGCGCCAGAAGGTGCCCAGCACGGTGCGGTCCTGCATCACGTCGATGCCGGGCAGGCCCTCGACGTTGAGCGCGTGGCCGAACTGGAAGGCCACCTGGAAGGCCTCCACCTGCTCGTCGGTGTCCACGCCGATGCCCACGCGGCGCGCCAGCTCCGTGACCGTCTCCTCCAGGCGCTCGTCCAGGTCGCGCGCCACGCTCCACAGCCCGTCCTCCAGCGGCGGCGCCTCCTCGTCGGAGTCCTCGTCTCCGAGCTCTGGGGGCTCCGGGGGCTCCTCGCCCATGCGCTCCTGCGCGCGCGCCACCAGCCGGGCCACGGCGGGCTTGTCGAAGCTGCGCACGTCCAAGAGCGGGTCGTACGCGCGCTTCACCTGCTCGCGCGCCGCCTCCACGCGGGCCTTCAACTCCGCGGCGTATTCGACGCGCGCCTCGCGGGGCAGCAGGGCCAGGTCCGCGATGCGGTCCTCCACCTCCTCCAGCACCGCGTCCAGGCCGCCCACCGTCTCACCGAAGACGCCCACGGCATCCGCCAGCAGCATCAGCACGTCCGACGCGAGCGTGCCCGCGGGGTCGAAGACGTGGATCTCCACCGGGTGCGTCTGCCCGATGCGGTCCAGGCGGCCGATTCTCTGCTCCACGGTGGAGGGGCTCCACGGCAGGTCGTAGTGGACCAGGTGGTGCGCGAACTGGAAGTTGCGGCCCTCGCCGCCCACCTCCGTGCACAGCAGCACCTTGGGGCCTTCCGGGTCGCGGAAGCGCGCCACCTGCCGGTCGCGCTCCACGAGCGGCAGGTCGCCGTGGTAGCCCAGCGCCTCCACGCCCTCGCGCGACAGCTCCGACTGGAGCGACTCCAGCGTGTCGCGGCTCTCCGTGAACACGAGCACCTTCGCGCGCGGCTCCGCCTTCCAGATGCCGCGCAGCACGCCCACGAACGCGACGAGCTTCGCGTCGCGGCCGGTCAGCTTGAGGTCCGCGCCCTTCAGCGCCGGGTTGGACCTCACCGCGCCCATGAACGCCGCGGGGCTGGACTCCAGGCGCCTGAGCACGTTGGCCAGCGGCGCGCCGCGGAGCGTGCCCGTCGCCAGCGTGGCGAGCGCCGTATCACGCGCCTTCAGCTCCTCCGCCGTGAGCTGCACCGGGTGCCGGTGGAGCCTGCGCGTGGAGAAGCCGCCCACCACCGCGCGCCGGTTGCGCACCAGCCGGTCCGACAGGCTGTACGTCTCCGCCAGGTGCGCGAGCAGCGCCTCCTTCTCCTTCAGCGTCTGGAGCCGCGCGTCCTCCGGGAAGCGCTTCGCCAGCGAGGCCACGGCCGCCTTCGCGTCCTTGCCCGCCATGAGCGCGCGCACCGCGGTGGACAGCTCCTCCTGGCGCTGCAGCCGCGCCTCGAAGCCCTTCACGGACGGCGCGGTCGCCGCGTCGATGAGGGTGAGCAGCCCGTGGTACTCCGCCGGGTCCAGCTGCATGGGCGTGGCGGTGAGCAGCAGCAGGCCCCACGAGTTCGCGGCCAGCCCCTTCGCGGCGGCGAAGGCCTTCTCGCCCTTCAGGTGATGCGCCTCGTCGATGATGACCAGGTCCCAGAAGGCGTCCTCGGCCGCCACCTCCTCGCGGTGCTCGCGGGTGCGGCTGAGCAGCTCCAGGCTGGTCACCACCAGCGGGAAGCGCGCCCACGGGGAGACGTCCGGCGCCTCCTTCAGCGACTGCTCGTAGCGGTCCGAGTCCATCAGCGTGAAGAGCTGGTTGAACTTGTGGAACAGCTCCACCAGCCACTGCACGGTGAGGTGGCTGGGCGCCACCACCAGGCACCTGCGCGCCAGGCCCACCAGCCGCAGCGCGCTGAACACCATGCCCGCTTCAATCGTCTTGCCCAGGCCCACTTCATCCGCCAGCACGAAGCGCGGCCGGCGCGCGGACAGCACGCGCTGAACCACGCCCACCTGGTGCGGCTTCACCATCACCCGGCTGGCCAGCAGCGCGCCCAGCGCGTCACCCCGGCGCTCGTCGTCCAGCACCAGCGCCTGCTTGCGCAGCATGAACGCCTTCGCGTCCCCCACCCGCCCGTCGCGCAGCGTGGACAGCAGGTCGGAGCGCGGCGCCAGCGCGCGGACCTCGGACTCCGGCAGCTCGTCCTCCTCGCCCGTGTCCTCGAAGCGCACCACGTAGCGGCGCAGGCCGCGCGCGCCCGGCTCCTCGCCCAGGATGGTGGCCTTGCGCCCCTTCGGCGTCTGGATGGGTTCGCCCTTCGGCAGCTGGTACGGCACCAGCGCGCCGCCGCGCGTGGACACCAGCACCGGCGCATCCTCGCGGGACGGGAAGGCGATGAGGGCCTTGGCCCCCTGCTCCTGCAGCGACACCAGATGCCCCACGCCCCATTCGGGCTGCGGGAGGTAGCGGACCTTCAGACCTTCGACGAGAGACGCCATATGCCGTGCAACACCCGGAAGCGAGGAGGGGGGCGCTGCATAACGTCCCGGCGCCCGGAAGGCCATTTCACAGGCACCTCCACCCCTTCCAACCCCTTGATTCCAGGCCCGAGTTCCCGGCGGCCCCAGGCCCCTGTCCACCGCCGGACAGCCCCGCCGCGTCCTGCCGGCCGAAAACTTCCCGTCCTGTCAGGTAGGCTCCATGACTTCATGACAAACAGGTAAAAACCGAGTTATAGGATACCCTGCCCGGCAGTGCGATGTCGCTCACCCCACCTTTTCGGTGATGTTGAGGGTCCTTCTGCACAGAAGCGCTCGGTGCCGTCGGGGGGGAGTGCCACATGCTGCGACGTTGGACCTTCGCGCAGAGGGTGGGTGCGGGTCTGTCCGCGTGCCTTCTGGCCGGACTCATCCTGCTTGCCGCCTTGGTGTCCGCGACCCACACGCTGGCGGTGGACGATGGGGCCTTCCTCCATCACGTCTCCGACATCCTCACCGGCCTGCTGGGCCTGGGCGCCCTCCTCGCGCTGGTCATGGTGCTGCGCAACGCGCTGGGCCCCATGCACGAGGAGCGGCTGCAAAGTGAACAGCGGTTGCACCTGTTCATGGATGGCGTGAGCGACTACGCGCTGTGCTTCCTGGAGCCGGACGGGCAGGTGTCCTGCTGGAGCACGGGCGCGGAGCGGCTCACCGGCTGGACGTCGTCGGACATCGTGGGCCAGCGCGCGGAGGTGCTGCACGTGCCGGACGCGGTGGCGCACGGCCTGCCCGCGTCCCACCGCGAGCGGGCCGCGCGCGAGCGGCGCCTGCAGTCGGAGGGCTGGCGGGTGCGCAAGGACGGCTCGCGCTTCTGGGCGGAGACGCTGCTCACCGCACTGTACGCCGAAGGCGGCACGCTGCAGGGCTTCGCGGAGGTGACGCGCGACATCACCGAGCGCAAGCGCACCGAGCGCATGCAGGCGCTGCTCGCGGAGGCCGGCCGCGTGCTCCAGCCCCAGGCCGGGGCCAAGGAGCTGGGAAACGCCCTCACCCGCCTGTGCGTGCCGGAGGTGGCGGACGCGTGCGTGCTCTACCTGCCGGACGGCAACGGCGACGTGCGCCCCGGCGCGGTGGCGTGCGCGGACGCGGCCACCCAGACGCGGCTGTGGGAGCCCCTGATGCGCCGGCCATCACTGGATGAGCCCGGCCCCGCGCGCGTCGTCCACACCGGCCGCGCCGAGCGCTTCGCGGAGGTGGATCCGGACCGGCTGCCGCCCTCCGTCAGCGACAGCGCCTCCGCGGAGCTGTGGCGCGCGCTGGGCGTGCGCTCCGCGCTGAGCGTGCCGCTCATCGTGGACAACCGCGTGCTGGGCGCGCTGTGCCTGCTGTCCACCCGGCCGCACCGCCACTACGGCGCGGTGGACCAGGCCTTCCTGGAGGAGCTGTCCGCCCGGGCCGCGCTGGCGCTGGACAACGCCCGCCTGATGGCGGCGACGCAGAACGCGCTGGAGCTCATTGGCGTGGCCGCGCACGACCTGGGCACCCCGCTGAGCTCGCTGCAGCTGCGCCTGCGCCGCGTGCGCCTGCAGTGCGCGCCCGCCCACGGCGAGGACTCGCGCCTGCGCGAGGGGCTGCTGCTGGCCGAGGAGGAGACGAAGCGGCTGGGGCGGCTGGTGCACAACCTGCTGGACCTGTCGCGCCTGTCCGGCGGCCGGCTGGTGCTGGAGGCCCAGCCCATGGACCTGGCGGAGCTGGCGCACGAGGTGGCCGCCCGCCACGAGGACCAGGCCGCCGCCGCCGGCTGCGCCCTCACCGTCCACGCCCGCGACGGCGCCCGCGGCCGCTGGGACCGCCAGCGCCTGGACCGCGTCCTCACCAACCTGGTCAGCAACGCCCTCAAATTCGGCCGGGGTCAGCCCGTGGAGGTGCATGTGGACGTGGATGAGGTCACACACCGGATCCGCATGTCGGTGCGCGACCACGGCGCCGGCATCTCCTCGGAAGCCCAGCAGCGCCTGTTCACCCGCTTCGAGCGGGTCACAACGGACAGCCGCGCGCCGGGCTTCGGCCTGGGCCTCTACATCGTCCGCCAGCTCGTCGAAGCCCACGGCGGCACCATCCGCGTCCACTCGAGGCTGGGAGAGGGCTCGGAGTTCACCGTCGAACTCCCTTTCACCCCGGAAACCCCGGCAGCAAGCGTTTCCTCGATTCGAGCATGACCCTCCCGGGTGGGTTGCGCCCCAGCACCCCTTCCCATCCAGTCACGAACATTCCGAGTTCGCCTCTGAGTAGAATTATTCTCAGAAGTTGAACCCGTCTGTTGATTGTGGATATTCTCCGTGCGGCTAGAACTGCTCGTTTCCGGCAAAAGCCGGATTTGAGCGCGACCCTCCGCCAGCGTCCCCCCGACGCAAGGGCACCCGGGTCCACTGGCCGCGACGCTGCTCCGGCAGCCGTCCGCACATACGCGTTCGGAGGAGTCCCCTCATGGGTGGAGCTGACAAGATTCAGGAGCGGTGTACTCGCACTTCCCCCCGCCTGTTCACGGCGGGCCGCGCTGGCCTGCTGGCCGCGCTGGCCAGCCTGACGGTGGCCTGCGGCGGTCCTGAGTCCACGGAGCAGGAGTCCTCCGCCGGCCTGGAGCCGGAGCTCGCGGCCCAGGGTCAGGCGCTCTCCGACGATGCCGCCCTCAAGGGTGGCGGCAGCGGCGCTTCCGCGCCCGTGGGCCTGGCGCTGGAGGTGGACAACGGCGAGGGCGTCCCCCTGAAGGTGAAGGCCGGCCAGACGTTCTGGGTGAACCAGATTGACCTGCGCGCCTCCATCTTCGCCACGAAGGACGAGGGCGTGGACGGCCTGCGCCAGAACAGCGATTTCCTCGCCGTGGGGTGGGGCGGTGTGCGTCTGGCGGACCAGGAGTTCGTGGGCCTGTCGAACGCGGACGGCACCTACACCCGCCGCCGCTTCTACCGGGACGCGGCGTGGATGAAGGCGACCAGCCTCTTCACGGTGGAGCCGGTGGACGCGCGCGGCGTGCTGACGGGCGCGCCGGTGCTGCTGAACATCGGCAGCGACGACACCCGCCGCACGGAGCGTGACGACTTCTTCATCCGCCGCATGCGCGCCATCCAGTGGACGCGCGACTGCCGCTCGTCCACGGACTGCACGGGCGCCAAGGCCTACGAGGAAGAGGCCCTGGTGGAGCTGCGCAACGCGTACGACCACGCGAAGAAGCAGACGCTCACCTTCACGTCCCGCACGGTGGGCCTGCGCCTGCGCTGGAGCCTGCGCCCGTTCGCCCCCTACTTCATCCCCGTCACGCAGGTCTCCAAGCCGGCGTACAGCTACGGGTTCGGCATCGACATCAAGCCCCTGACGGCGCCCCGCAAGGACGGCACGTACGCCCCCGGGTCGGACGTCACCTTCCAGATGACCCTGAAGGACGGCCAGGGCAAGCGGCTGCACCCGGCCGGGAGCCTTCCAACCTACAATGAGGTCGCACCTCCGGGCGCTCCCGGCAATCCGGCGGGGATCCAGTACTATCAGGCCTTCTTCAACCCCACGACGACCTACTATCGCCGCAAGCACCAGGAACGGATGATGATGACGCAGCTCATCGGGCCGGCGCAGGACATCCAGCCCATCCGGAGCATCGTCGACCTGGAGGCCTTCCTGGATGACTCGCAGGACGTGCAGACCATCGCCACCCCCGCGCGCGACGGCGTCTATGCGCAGTTCATGACCTTCCCCCCGGCGAACAAGCTCTTCGGCGGCGCCTTCTTCCCCAACGAGGGCCGCTGGGACGCGCCCGTGAGCGACACCTGGACCTACCACCTGCCCGCGGACGCGAAGCCCGGCACCTACCTGGTGACCGCCAAGGCGCGCCGCGTGTACCTGGGCGAGGACCGGCCGGCGTCGCGCACCATCGAAATCCAGGTGGGGACGAAGACGCACACGGAAGCAGTCCTGACCACGGGTCCGTGCAACACCTGCCACAGCAAGGGCGGCGAGCTGGGCGAAGTGCTGCATGCGAACGACAACCGCGCCGCGTGCGCGTCGTGCCATGCTCCGCTGGGCTTCGAACTGGAGGGGCCCATCTTCGTGCGCACGCACTTCATCCACTCGCGCTCCAACCGCTTCGACGCGCCCCTGGAGAAGTGCTCGTCCTGCCACCTGAAGCAGGAGACCACGCAGCGCACCAGCAAGGCCGCGTGCCTGTCGTGCCACAAGAGCTACCCGGACAGCCACGTGGAGAAGTTCGGCCCCATCGAGAGCATTTACGTCGGCGGGGGCCGCGAGTCGTTCCAGCAGTGCACCGGCAGTTGTCACAAGACACACCCCGGCGCCGGCTTCTAGCCGCCGCCGGTTCGCACGGAGGTCCTCCATGGCGCACGTGAAGATGCAGACGGCTCGTTCCACCCTCACGGATCCAGTCGCCGTCGCTGAGGACCTCCTGCGCCAGTTACACGGCCCCCCGCCGAAGCTGGTGACGCTGTTCGCGTCCCGTCAGCGGGACCAGCGCGCGCTCAACCGCGCGGTGCGCGAGCGGCTGCCCAAGGACACCCGGCTGGTGGGCGCCACCACCGCCGGCGAGCTGGACAACAACGGCATCCACGAGAACAGCGTGGTGCTGGGCGCGCTCTCCGGCGACTTCGAGGTGGGCCTGGGCCTGGGCTCAGGCCTCACCGGGGACGCCATCGCCGCGGGCGCCATGGCCATCAAGCGCGCGTGCGAGGAATTGGGCGTGCGCCAGCAGGACCTGGACGCGCGCCGGTACGTGGGCCTCGTGATTGACGACGGCTTCCGTTACAAGAAGGAAGAGCTGCTGCTGGGCATCCTGGAGAAGAACCAGACCCTGGTGCTCGTGGGCGGCGGCGCCAGCGATTCAGAGACGGACCCCGCGCGCCAGTCCGCCCTCATCCACGTGGATGGTGAAGTGGCCGGCGACGGCGTGCTGGTGGCGCTGTTCAAGACGAACGCCCCCTGGGCCGCGCTGCGCTCGCACTGGTACGTGCCCACCGGCGAGCGGCTCACCATCACCAAGGTGGATGAGACGCACACGCGCGCCCTGGAGATCGACGGCAAGCCCGCCGCGCGGCGCTACGCGGACATCCTGGGCGTGGAGAACATCGCGGACCTGGAGTTCGGCCGGCCGGGCGGCTTCGCGTCGCGCCCCACCGCGCTGAAGGTGGGCCGCGAGTACTTCATCCGCGCCGCGTGGCGTCCCCTGGAGGACGGCTCCATCCTGTTCGCCAACCTCCTGGAGGAGGGCAGCGAGCTGGACCTGATGAAGGCCGGCGACCTGGCGGGCATGACGCGGGACTTCTTCCAGGAGGAGCTGCCCAGGCGGGTACAGAACCCCCAGGCGGCCCTCCTGTTCCACTGCAGCGGACGCATGTGGTACGCGGGCGCCACGGGTACGGTGCCGAGCCTCTCCGAGGCCATGAAGCTCGCACCGTCGGCGGCTGGGATGAACGTGCAGTTCGAGATCTACTCAGGGTTCCACATCAACACCACGCTGACCGTGCTGGCGTTCGGTTCCAACTAAAAGACCATGGCCCACCACCCGTTCGACGTGGCCCACGCGGAAGCGCCCCTCGGTTACACCCTGTCCCTGCTCCTGGTGGGCAGCGAGCGTGAGACGCGCGCCATGCGCGACGCGTTGGAGAAGGAGGACATCCTCTCCATGCTCACGCTGGAGCCCGTCAGCACGCGGGAGTCCCTGGAGCAGGCGCTGGAGCGCCCCTGGGCCCTGGTGCTGGTGGGGGCCGAAGTCCCGGGCATGACCTGGGAGGACGTCCAGGCGGCGTGGGTGAAGCGCGGCCGGGAGACGGCCTTCGTGGTGAGCTCTCCCACCTGGAGCGCGGACACGCTGTCCGCGGTCATGCGCGCCGGCGCGCGCGACTACGTCACCGAGGACCGCTACGGCCACCTGCCCTTCGTGGTGGCGCGCGAGCTGCGCCTGCACGCCGAGCGCGCCCAGCACCAGATGACGGGCGTGGAGCTCAAGCGCACCAACTACCTGCTCAGCAACATCATCGACGCGCTGCCCTTCGTGCTGTTCGTGAAGGACGCGGAGACGCGCCGGCTGGTGGTGGCGAACAAGACGTTCGCGGACGCCTTCAAGGTCACCAAGGAGTGGTTGCTGGGGAAGCTGGACCACGACTACTTCCCGGCGGAGCAGGCGGAGTCGTTCATCGCCATCGACACGGAGATCCTCGAGACGCGCCGGATGAAGACGTTCGAGGAGGTGGCCCGCGCGGACGGCGTGGACCGCATCTTCGCCACGCGCAAGATTCCGCTGCTGGACGACCAGGGCGTCGCGCGCTTCGTGCTGGGCGTCACGGAAGACATCACCGAGCGCAAGCAGAACGAAGAGGCCCTGCGCGCCTCCAAGGACGAGCTGGAGGCCGCCAACAAGCAGCTGGCCGCCAGCCTGGAGGAGATCAAGAAGACGCGCGCGGTGTCCGCCCGCTCCCTGGCGAGCTACCAGCAGCGCGCGCTGCAGATGGAGATCATCCGTCAGCAGAACGAGGACCTGGACCGGCTGGCCCAGGAGCTCTCCGTCGCCAAGCGCAACGAGGAGGAGCGCGCCCGCGAGGCGGAGGGCGCCGTGCGCCTCAAGAGCGAGTTCCTGGCGAACTTCAGCCATGAGATCCGCACGCCGCTCAACGGCATCATCGGCTACTGCGACCTGCTCATGCGCGAGGAGGGCAGCCGCCTGACGCCGCACGGCCGGCGCGACCTCAACGTGGTGAAGACGAACGCCAAGACGCTGCTGGCGCTCATCAACGACATCCTGGACCTGTCCAAGATCGAAGCGGGCCGCGTGGAGGTCGTCACCGAGCCGGTGGACGTCGAGGAGCTGGCCGACGAGTGCATGGCCACGGTGAAGGAGTACCTGAAGGGCAAGGACGTGGCCCTCACCGTGAACGTGGACCCCGAAGCGAAGGAGATCCGCACCGACGCGCTGAAGCTGCGGCAGATCATGCTCAACCTGCTGAGCAACGCGGCCAAGTTCACCGACACGGGCGAGGTCGCGCTCACGGTGGTGCCCGCGGGCGGGGGCGAGCTGCTGATGACGGTGGAGGACACCGGCGTGGGCATCCCGGCGGATCAGCTCGCCTTCATCTTCGAGAAGTTCCGTCAGGTGGACGGCACCACCACGCGCAAGGTGGGCGGCACGGGCCTGGGCCTGGCCATCGTGCGCGAGCTCACCCGCGTGCTGGGCGGCACGGTGGACGTGAAGAGCACGCTGGGCCGCGGCTCCACCTTCACGGTGCGGCTGCCGGACGTGCTGGCGACGACGGTGGGCGCGGACAGCCCGCACGCCACGGAGCGCCTGGTGCCCGTGCACGACGTGGCCCAGAAGCTCGCGCCCATGGCGCGGCCGGGCAGCACGGTGCTGGTGGTGGACGACGACGTGCTCATCCAGCAGCTCGTCACCGGCCAGTTGGAGCCCGCGGGCTTCAAGGTGGTGACGGCGAACGACGGCCTCGCCGCGATGAAGCTGGCCCGGGAGGTGAAGCCGCAGGCCATCCTGCTGGACATCCACCTGCCGCGCATGGACGGCTGGTCCGTGCTGAGCCAGCTCAAGAGCGACCCGACGCTGGCGGCCATCCCGGTCATCCTGGTGTCCGTGGAGGAGCAGCGCGCGCGCGGCTTCAGCCTGGGCGCGTGCGAGTACCTGGTGAAGCCGGTGGAGCCGGAGCGGCTGGTGGAGGTGGTGCAGAAGAGCCTGGCCTCCGCGGGCGCCACGGCCGCCGCCGGCGACGTGCTGGTGGTGGACGACGACGCGGCCACGCGCGAGCTGGTCAGCCGCAACCTGCGCCGCGCGGGCTTCTCCACCAACGAGGCGCGCAACGGCGAGGACGCGCTGCTCAAGGCGCGCGTGTCGCCGCCGTCGCTGGTGGTGCTGGACCTGATGATGCCCAACCTGGACGGCTTCGAGGTGCTGCGCCGGCTGCGCGCGGAGAAGCTGTCCGTCCCGGTGGTGGTGCTCACCGGCAAGACGCTCTCCCAGGAGGAGGAGACGCTCCTACGCGACGGCTTCGCCGGCTTCGTGCGCAAGGGTGGCCACGCGCTGGAGGACGTCATCGCGCAGGCCAAGGGGCTCCTGGTGTCCCAGCGAGCGGCCACCGCGGGGAAGCTGCCCCGCGTGCTGTACGTGGAGGACAGCGAGCAGAACCGCGACATCGTCCGCCGCTACCTGGGCGGGCTGTATGACCTCATCGAGGCGGAGGACGGCGAGCAGGGGCTGGAGCGGGCCCGCAACGACGCGCCGGACCTCATCCTCATGGACCTGTCCCTGCCGAGACTCGACGGTTGGGAAGTCACCCGCAGGCTCCGCGCGTTGCCGGATGGGCAGAATGTGCCCGTCATCGCCGTCACGGCGCACGCGGGTCGCGAATACCAGGACAAGGCACAGGCGGCCGGTTGCACGGCCTACATGACCAAGCCCCTGGACCGCGACCAGCTCATCGAGACGATTCGTCAGTACCTAGGGAGAAGCCATGGCTGAAGCAAAACCGCGCGTCCTTGTCGTGGACGACGATCCGGACCTGCTCGACCTCGTGCAGCGCTCGTTGAGCGCGTACGGGTTCGATGTGCAGACCCACACGTCCGCCCTGGGCGTGTCCAACATCGTGCGCGCCTCCGAGCCGGACTTCGTGCTCATCGACGTGAATTTCCCCGCCCTCAAGGGGGACAAGGTGGTGGGGCTGGCGCGCCAGTACGCCCCCCCGGGCACCCGCTTCATCCTCTACTCCGCCTCCGACGAGGCCAAGCTGCGCTCGCTGGCCATCGCGTCCGGCGCGGACGGCTACATCTCCAAGAGTGTCCAGGGCGCCGACCTGGCCCAGAAGCTCAACGCCATGCGCCTGAAGCCGCGGCCGGCGTCCTCCAACCGGAATCCCTCACCGGTTGAGAGCTGACTCACCCCCTGGGTAAGCCCGACCCCTCGGGCTACCCCTCCCTCCGGAACGATGGGAATCTCAAAAATCGATAACCCGCAAGCCCGGTATGACTTGAAGTTCACCAAAAGGGCTGTAAGGTAGTCGCTTCTAGAGATTTACGCGCTCACTGTTCTTCCCTGCTGGGGCGCGCCTCACCCACCACGAACTGCCTGCGTCCCCCCGGAGGCACCTTGCACACGTCGACCGATTACAGCCATGCCGAAAAGCTGAAGTATGAGCTGACTCAGCCCATGTTCAACGTCATGTTGAAGAAGTGGGTGGGCAAGGGCGAGCTGGACTACGAGCGCTACCTGCACACGGACACCTTGCTGGCGCTGCAGTCCCCGGAAGGCGAGCTGGTCTCCCACGACGAGCTGATGTTCCAGATCGTCCACCAGTCGCAGGAGCTGTACCTGAAGCTGGCGTCGCGGGAGATGGTGGAGGTGGTGGCGGAGATGGACCGCGACGCGCTGTGGGCGGTGGTGGCCCGGCTGGCGCGCGTGCAGAAGATCATCGCCGGCATCAGCGCGGAGATGGCGATCCTGGAGACGATGACGCCGTCGGAGTACCAGGTCATCCGCCGCAGCCTGGGCAACGGCAGCGGGCAGGAGTCGCCGGGCTACAACACCTTGCGCCACGCGGCGGACGGGCTGGAGTCCGCCATGGAGCGCATGCTGGCGCGTCGCGGGCTGACGCTGTTCCAGGTCTATTCGGCTGGGGGGCCGAAGGACCTGCAGCACGTCTGCGAGCAGCTGGTGACGGTGGATGAGAGCTTCCAGGGATGGCTGTACGCGCACTACCAGCTGGTGCGCCGGACGATTGGCATCGACCGCACGGTGAAGGCGCTGGACGGGCTGCCTTCGCAGGTGCTGCAGGCGCGGATGACGCTGCCGCTGTTCCGCGCGCTGTGGGACGTGCGCGTGGAGCTGACCGCGGGCTGGAAGCGCGAGGGTGGCTACGCGCCGGGTGAGGCGCGCACCGGTGGCGGCTGCCCGATGGCCGCGATCAACGCGATGAATGACTCGGCGATGCACGCGCCGGTGGCCCAGGCGCAGTCCGCGGGGGGCCCCGCGCCGCACCTGCACCACGCCCCGATGGCCCACGCGCAGCACCCCACCACCGCGCATGCACATGAGCCGCGCGTTGGCGGCGGCTGCCCGATGCACGCTCAGCACACGCCGGTGGCGCACGCTTCCGCGGCCCACGCCCAGCCTGCTCCGGCGCACGTCATGGCGGCCCACGCCCAGCCTGCTCCGGCCCACGTAGCGGCCCATGCTCCTCACACTCCGGTGCCGCACGCTCCGGTGGCTCACGCTCAGCCTCACGCTCCGGTGGCTCACGGGCCTCACGCTCCGGTGGCCCACGGGCCGCATGCTCCGGTGGCGCACGCTCAGCCGCACGCCCCGGTGGCTCACGGGCCGCATGCCCCGGTGGCTCACGGTCCGCACGCTCCGGTGGCTCACGGTCCGCACGCTCCGGTGGCCCACGCTCCGACGCCGCATGGCCCGCACGCGCATTCTCACGCCGCGCATGCGTCGGCGTACGCCCACGCCCAGGAGCTGCGGAGACTGCCGTGACCGTGGCGGCACTCCCGGGAGCCCTTCGCGCGGAGTACCCGCTGCTCCAGACCTGCACGTACCTCAACAGCAACTCCACCGGGGCGCTGCCCCGGGCGGCGGAGGGCGTGCTGGCGCAGTACTGGAACACGATGCGCGCGTGGCGCGATGACACCTGGGACACGTGGCTGTCCCAGATGCAGGCGTACGCGGACGGCGTGGCGGGCCTCATCGGCGCGCCCGCCGGCTCCGTGGCGCTGGACACGAACCTGAGCGCGCACCTGTCGCGCCTGGCCTCGTGCCTGGAGTTCACCGGAGAGCGCCGCCGCGTCGTCGTCACCGACCTGGAGTTCCCCACGGTGCCCTTCATCTGGAAGGGCTTCGCGCGCTACGGGGCGGAGCTGGTCGTCGTGCCGTCCAAGGACGGCCGCGTGGATGATGCCGCGCTGGAGGCGGCCATCGACGCGCGCACGCGCATCGTCTGTGTTTCGCACGGCGCCTTCGCGACCGGCGCGGTGCTGGACGTCGCGCGCATCGCGAAGGCGGCGCACGCGGCCGGGGCCCTCATCGCCACGGACGCGTACCAGACGGTGGGCGCCGTCCCCGTGGACGTGCGCCACCTGGACGTGGACTTCCTCATGGGCGGCGCGCACAAGTGGCTGGGCGGATCCGAGGCCGCCTTCATGTACGTGCGCCCGGGCCTCCTGCCCACGCTGAGGCCCGCGGCCACCGGGTGGCTGGCCGGAGCCTCGCCGCTGGCCTTCCAGGAGACGGCGGACTACGCGCCGGACGCGCGGCGGATGATGGGCGGCACGCCCGCGCCGCTGATGGTGCTGCTGTCCCGTCCGGGCCTGGAGCTGCTCAAGGGCGTGGGCATGGAAGCGGTGCGCGCGCACTCGCTGAAGCTCACGGACCGGCTGATGGCCCGCGCGGACGAAGCGGGCCTGCACGTGGTGACGCCGCGCGAGCCGCACCGGCGCGGCGGCGTGGTGGCGCTGCGCTTCCAGGGCGACGCCCAGGTGACGCAGCGGCTGGTGGCGCGCGGCTTCATCTGCAGCCACCGGGGCTTCCTGCGCGCGGCGCCGCACTTCTACAACACGCCCGAGGAGGTGGACGCCTTCATGGACGCGCTCCTCGAAGAGCAGCGCAAGGAGTCCGCATGAGCACGGCCCCCTTCACCCGCGAGGCGCCCTCGCCCCGCGCCCTGCTGCACCTGCTGTTCAACGGCGCCCGCGCGCTGGACGTCGTGGAGACGGCCCTGAACCTGGGGCTGCTGGACGCGCTGGAGCCCGGGCCCGTGACGCTGGGCGAGCTGTCTGCGAAGCACGGCCTGGTGCCCAAGCGGCTCTACAAGTTCCTCGACTGCCTGGAGAGCCTGGGGCTGGTGCAGCGCGAGCAGACCAGCGACGCGCTGGAGGCGGCGCGCTACCGCGGCGTGCCCGGCCTGCGCGCGGCGGCGGAGGCCGTGCTGGGCGCCAACTCGCTCGAGCGCGACCGCGAGAAGTACGACTGGAAGGCCCTGCACGGCCGGATGCCGGAGACGCTGCGCGGCCAGCACTCCATGTCCGCCACGTCGTTCGACTGGCCCCCGCGCACGCCCGAGCAGGTGGAGGGCTTCGAGGCCAGCATGGCCGCGGGCCTGGGCCCCATCCTGGAGACGTTCCGCACGCACGCGGGCGCGCTGTGGCCCGCCGGGGCGCGGCTGCTCGACGTGGGCGGCGGGGACGGCACGCTCGCGGAGCACCTGCTGCGCCAGCACCCGGCGCTCGCCGTGGACGTCTACAACCTGCCCGCGACCGAAGCGCTCGTCGCGCGCACCCGCGAGCGCGCGGGCCTGTCCGCCCAGCGGATGGGGTTCGTGGGCGGCGACTTCCTGAAGGAGCCCCTGCCCACGGGCTACGACGCGCTGTCGTTCGTGCGCGTGCTCCATGACTGGCCCGCGGAGGTGGCGCGGTCGCTCATGCAGGCCGCCTTCACCGCCCTGCCCTCCGGCGGGCGCGTGCTCATCTGCGAGGAGTTCCGCACCCCGGAGCGGCTGGCGGCCCAGTTCTTCTGGTCCTACTTCCTCATCGGCGTGGACACGTGCGTGAGCCGGCTGCGCGAGGTGGAGTTCTACCTGGAGGCGCTCACCGCGTCGGGCTTCACGCACGCGCGGGTGCTCCCCGGTCCCTTCGAGCTGGTGGTGGCCACGAAGCCCTGACGTCCTGCTCCGGGCACCCTCCCCAGGGCGTCCTCCCCCGCACCGGCGGCCCTGTCCTACGCTGGACACCCTGTACCTTCCGGCAGGTCACAGCGGCGGGCACAGTGCTCAACTTGGGTCTCAGCCAGACGCTGTAACCAGCCAAACGCAGACGGGAGGAGCCTGTATGACAGGTCCCCGGTCACGAACGGGGTTGAAGGCGGTAGGGCAGGACCACGGGTGGGACGAAGCGCGGGAGTCCCAAGCGCGGCGTGGTGGTGGCTCGGCGACGCGAAAGCACCTGGAGCGCGAGGTGATGGTGCCCGTCGATGACGCCGTCCTCGTCCGGGGGCGGCTGGCGGTGCCCGCGGGGGCCCGGGGCGTGGTGGTGCTGGCGCGCGGCAGCGACAGCAGCCTCCAGAGTCCACGGCTCGCGCAGACCTCGCGCCTGTTCCAGGCGATGGGGCTGGGCACCCTGCTGATGGACCTGCTGACCAGCGAGGAGATGGAGGAGCGCCGCACGCGGCAACTGCGCTTCAACGTGGGCCTCCTGGGCATGCGCATGGCGGGCGCGTCCCGGTGGCTCCAGCGCGAAGGCCCCGCCCAGGGGCTGCGCGTGGGCTACTTCGGCGCGCACACCGGCGCGGGCGCGGCGCTGTCCGCCGCGGCCTTCCGGCCCGACCAGGTGGAGGCCGTCGTGTCGCGCGGCGGCCGTCCGGACCTCGCGGGCGCGGTGCTGCCCAAGGTGCGGGCCCCCACGCTGCTGCTGGTGGGCGGCGCGGACACGCTGGGCCTGGACATCAACCGCCGGGCCTACGAAGCGCTCCGCACCGACAAGCGCATGGACATCATCCCGGGCGCCACGCACCACTTCCAGGAGGACTCGGAGCTGGAGCAGGTGGCGGAGCTCGCCGGGGAGTGGTTCCTCCAGCACCTGGGCGGCCCCCGGGACGCCGCGGAGGAGAGCGCGGCGCCCTGACTCAAGGCCTCAGGCCAGCACGGGGCGGGTGACGCCCAGCTCGCACGCCAGCACCGCGAGCTGGGCGCGGTTCTCCGGCCCCAGCTTGCGGTAGATGCTCGTCAGGTGCGCCTTCACCGTGCGCTCGGTGATGCCGAGGTGCGCGGCGATCTTCAGGTTGTCCGCGCCCGCCGCCACGTAGCCCAGCACCTCGCGCTCGCGCAGGGTGAGCCGCGACAGCGCGGAGGCCGGCACGTGGAGGTTGTCCAATGGGATGGCATTGGCCTGGAGCATGTCCACGGGCAGGAGCCGCTCGCCCCGGGCCACGCGCTCCACGGCGCGCACCACGTCGTCACACCCCACGTTCAGCTTGCACAGGTAGCCCGCCGCGCCCGCCTGGAAGCAGCGCTCCACCATGTCCGGCGCCTGGTAGCCGGACAGCACCAGCGCGCGCACCCGCGGATGGAAGTCATGCAGGTACTTCAGCGCGCTCAAGCCATCCTCCGTGCCCTCGCGGCCCACGTGCTCCAGCCGCAGGTCCACCACGGCCACGTCGGGCGCGGCCGCGCGCACGTTGGACAGGAACGTGCCCGTCTCCGCGCACCGGGCCACCACCTTCATCCCCGCGCCTTCGAGCAGGGCCACCAGGCTCTCGCGGAACACCTGCTGATCCTCCAGCAGCGCCACGCGGATCTCCCGGCCCGTTGCGTTCAGCTCCATGGATGACACCCTTGTCTTCCCATCATTGGTCATCACCCCCTGGGAAGGGACATCCACGCTATGCCATCCGGACGTCCGCCGCGAAACGACTCCCTGCCCCTTCCGTCCCATGGAGAAACACAGCGAACGTTTCATCGCGGTGAACCCAGACAAGGAGTGCGCCCGGGATGCTCCTACGAGAGGGGAATGCGGGTCTTGCCCGGTTGGGACCGCTGGGCTACTTCCTCTGCATGGCCACACAGCCTCCGCGAGACAGCGAGCTCGAAGCCATCCTGGAAGCGCTGAGACCGGTCCGGAACCTCGACCTCCGCCGCCTGGTGCGCAAGCTGAGGGACCACACCCGCCAGCAGGTCCTCACCTTCGAGCTGTCGCACCAAGCGCTGGAGACGAGCGACAGCGCGCTCGCGATGCTGAACGCGGACGGCGTGATGGTGGCCAACAGCCGCTGGCACGCGCTGGAACAACTGCCCGGGCCCTGGCGGCGTGAAGAGGACGGCTCGGAGTGGAGGTCCCTGCCCGACGCGGCCCAGGCGGAGGCCGCGGCGGTGCTGGCCCGGTTGGAAGAGGGGCCGCGCGTCACCCGCTACCGGCAGACGTGCGAGGCCCATCCCCGGGTGCTGGAGCTGCGCGCCGAGCGCGTCGCCGGCCGCATGCGGGGGCGGGTGCTGGTGCTCGCGCGAGACATCACCGCCCAGGCGCGCGACGAGGAGGAGCTGGCGAACGCGCGCGCCACGCTGCTGGAGCGCGAGAAGGTGCTCGCCCTGAGGGACCTGGCGGCGGGCATCGCGCACGACCTGCGCGCCACGCTCGACGCCATGCGGCTGCGGCTGGAGCTGCTCCAGCGCGACCTGGGCTCCACCGGGCAGGGCCAGCAGCACCTGGACGCGCTCACGCGCATCCTGGCGGACGCGAACGCGCGCGTGGGCCGGCTCCAGGACTTCTCCCGCCGCAAGCCCGGCACCGTCCTGGAGCGCGTCCAGCTGGCGGACGTGGTGCGCGACGCGGCGGACATCATCCGGGGCGGCATCGAGCACCAGGCGCGGCAGGGCGGCCATCATCCCCTGCGTCTGGAATTGGAGCTGCCGGCAGGGCTGCCCCAGGTGACGGGCTCGGCCATGGAGCTGCGTTACGTCATCATCAACCTCCTCATCAACGCGCGCGACGCCATGCCCCGGGGCGGCACCATCCGCGTGCGCGCGCTCAAGACGGGCAGGGCCGTGCGGCTCACCGTGGAGGACGAGGGCACCGGCATCCCCGAAGCGCACCTGCCGAACCTCTTCAAGCCCTTCTTCACCACCAAGGGCGACAAGGGCACCGGCCTGGGGCTGTCCATGGCCCACGGCGTGGTGACGCAGGCCGGCGGAACGCTCACCGCCGCCAACCGCCCGGAAGGGGGCGCGGTGTTCACGCTCACCTTCCCCGCCCTCAAGGCCGCGCCCGCCGGGCGGGGATGATCCTCGAGGCGCGGACCGGGCTGCCCACCCGGCAGGGTGAGGCATGTGGTTTCAATCGGAAGTTTCCAGAAAATTCCAGGGACGCTGGCCAGCAGGGAGGGGGTGGGTCATACTCGGGAAGTGCCCGGGTCACTGTCATCCTTGGGGCGGCATCTTGCCGGCCGGGGCACCCAACTGTCGGTTCCAGGGGGAGCCACCATGTCGGAGCTCAAGATTCGCGTCCTCATCGTGGACGATGACCCGGACCAGCTCGCGCTGACGGAGCGCTCGTTGACCTCGTACAACTTCGAGGTGCGCACCCACCGCTCGTCCCTGGGGGTCTCCAACCTGGTGCGCACCACGGCGCCGGACCTGGTGCTCCTGGACGTGAACATCCCCGCGCTGAGCGGAGACAAGGTGCTGGCGCTGGCGCGGCAGCAGGCCCCGGAGCACACGCGCTTCGTCCTCTACTCCGCCTCCGACGAGTCGAAGCTGCGCGCGCTGGCGCTGGCGGCGGGCGCGGACGGCTACCTGTCCAAGAGCACGCAGGGCGCGGACCTGGCGCGCAAGCTGGAGCGGCTGCACAAGCGCCCGCGCGTCGCCGCGGGCACGTAGCGCCGCCCTGCCCCGCCCGCGCCTCGTGGGCTCACTCGCCCACGAGCGCGCCGACCTCCAGGAACACCTGGCGGAAGTCGCCAGCGGCGCCCACGAGCCGCAGGTTCTGCGCCAGCCCGCCGGTGGCGCGAAAGAACATCATCGCCTCCGGGGGCGGCCGGATGCGCATCATGCGCGCGGCGTTCTTCGTGAAGTGGTTGCGCATGTCGCGGTTGATGTCGCAGGTGCCGTAGTCATACGGAGCACCGCGCATGGGCCGCCCGGCGATGTGCAGCACCTCGCGCAAGAGCACCTCCGCCTCCGGCTCCGGCAGCTCCACGGAGAAGCCCACCTCGCGGCACAGCCCCAGCACGTCCAGCGTCTCCAGCCGCAGCGCCTGCTGGAACATGCGCCGGTTGGCCGCGACGAAGCCCGGGCTGAAGCGCTTGATGGAGCCGAAGTCCAACAGCCCCATGCGCCCGTCCGGCATCACCATGAAGTTGCCGGGGTGCGGATCCGCGTGGATTTCACCCGCGTCCAGGAACGGCCCGTAGGTGGCGCGGATGAGCTGGCGCGCGACGCGGAAGCGCGCGTCGTTGTCCGGCGACGTCAGCACCCAGTCCTTGAGCGTCTGGCCTTCCAGAAGCTCCAGCGTGAGCACGCGGTGGGCGCTGCGCTCCTCGATGACCTGGGGCACGTACAGGTCCGGCAGCCGCGCCACGCTCTTCGCGAAGCCCTGGGCCAGCTTCGCCTCGCGGCGGTAGTCCAGTTCCAGCATCAGCTCGTCGCGGAACTCCTGGAAGTAGGCGGTGCCGTCCATCATCCGCGACGTCTTGGACACCGTCTTCACGACGAGGCCCAGGTTGTCCATGTCGTGGCCCATGGACGCGTCGATGCCGGGGTACTGCACCTTCACCGCGACCTTGCGGCCGTCGTGCAGCACCGCGCGGTGCACCTGGCCCAGGGACGCGGCGGCGAGCGCGTCCGGGGAGAACTCCTGGAACAGCGCCTCCGGCGGCGCGCCCAGCTCCTGCTGAATCACGCGCGACACCTGCGCGTAGGACATGGCCGGGGCCTGGTTCTGCAGCCGGGCCAGCATCTGCCGCACCTCCGGCGTGAGCAGGTCCGGGTCCATGGAGAGCGCCTGGCCCAGCTTCATGGCCGCGCCCTTCATCTCCCCCAGCGTGGCCACCAGCTTCTCCGCGGTGCCCAGGCTGAGCAGGTCCGTGGGGCTGCTGCCGGAGAGCTGTTTGGCGCCCGCCTTGAGCACCTCCGTGCCCACGTGCATGGAGAGGCCCGCCAGCTTGCGCAGGCGGTTGAAGCGCCCCTGGGGCGGCAGCTTGTCGTCGGGTTCGGAAGCCATGGGAGAGGAGGAGTTAACGGGGACTGCTCTCCCATACGCAAGACGACCCCCGGATGGATGCGAACCCGGCTCCCCTACCGGGGGGCGGCCGAGCCCCGCACCCGGGCCCGGAGGAAGCGCCAGCGCTTGAGCCCCTCCAGGTCCAGCGGGTCCGCGCGGACCGCCAGCTCGTAGGCGGCGAGCGCCTCCTCCAGTCGGCCCACGGACGCCAGGGCGTCTCCGGACAGCCGGTGCACGGCGGCGCGGCCCTCGCGGCCGGTGTTGCCCGCGAGGAAGCGGCGGCGGCACTGCTCCAGCATGGTGGCGGTGAGGCCCGCGGCCAGGCACCGCTCGATGCCCTCCACGTTGCCCAGCGTGGCGTCGTACTCCACGCGCCGCTCCACGTTGCCCAGCGTGTGGAGCGCCCCGGCCACGCGCTCCAGCGCGCGGTCCACCTGGGCCCGCTGGCCTTCCGACAGCGGCCGGGCCTTGAGCAGCTCCAGCGCCCCGCGAGCGCGCTGGGCGGCGGTGCGCACGGCCTCCAGCGTGGCGTCGCGCGGCAGCTCCAGCACGGCGTACGGGTCCCCGGCGAGCCGCCGGCGGAAGCCCTGGAGGACTCCTTCCGCCTGCGCGTCCTCGGGCGTGGGGATGGCGGCGGTGGCGGCCGCGGGCGTCGCGCGCGCGCCGTTGCGAAGCTGGGCCAGCTGGGCCTGGAAGGCGGGGCTGGAGTCGCGCAGCTGCACGCCGAAGCCCGGGGGCATGTTCCACGCCTGGGCCTGCTCGGCGGTGACGTGGCGCACCACCTGCGCGGTGCAGGGCAGCTCGCCGCCGGGCAGCCGCAGCACCAGCGCCACGTCCGACAGGAGCGCGGGAGGGGGCGTGGCCAGCTGGAAGAAGAGGCCGGAGCGGCCCACCCACTCGCCCTTGAGCTCCATGGCCGCCTGGGTGCCCTTGCCGCGCAGGAGCGCGGTGAGCGGCGGCGCGCTGGGCGCGGGGGGCGGCGCGAGCGACGCCTCCAGGGCCGCTCTCAGCTCCGCGGCGGAGGCGAAGCGGTGTTCAGGCCGCTTGGCCAGCGCGCGCAGCAGGACGCGCGACAGGGCCTCCGGCACGGCGGGGTTCAGCTCGTGCGGCGGGACGGGCTCCTTCTGCAGGTGGCCCACCAGGATTTCGGCGGCGGTGCGGCCGTAGAAGGGCACCTGGCCGGTGAGCAGCAGGTACGCGAGCACGCCGGCCGCGTAGAGGTCGCTGCGCGCGTCCACGAGTCCGTCGCCGCACTGCTCGGGGGCCATGAACTCCGGCGTGCCCAGGAGGACGCCGACCTCCGTGGTCATCTCCCCGGCGGGGCGGGACAGCAGCTTGGCGATGCCGAAGTCGAGCAGCTTCACGCGCTGCTTGCCGCTGGGGCTGGGGACGAGGAAGACGTTGGCGGGCTTCAGGTCGCGGTGGACGATGCCGTGCGCGTGCGCGGCGCCCAGGGCGTCACACACCTGCGTCATCAGGTCCACCACCAGCGCCGGGGCCATGGGGCCGCGGGCGAAGCTGGCCAGGCTGTCCCCCTCCAGGTACTCCATGACGAGGTACGGGCGCCCGTCGCGCGAGTCCAGGTCGTAGAGGGTGACGACGTTCTCGTGCTGCACCAGCGTGAGCGTGCGGGCCTCGGAGAGGAAGCGCGCGACGAGCTCCGGGGCCTGGGCCAGGTGCGCGTGGAGCACCTTGATGGCCACGCGCTTCTGGATGAGCGTGTGCTCCGCGAGGAACACGGTGCCCATGCCGCCGCGCCCCAGCTCGCGCACGACGCGGAAGCGGCCGAACTCCTGGCCCACGAGGGAAGGCACCACGGGCGTGGGAGACGACATGGGCGAGGGCGTGGCGGGCTGCAGCGCGGAGGCCGGCCCCGGCGGCGGCGTGCCGGCGTAGAGCATCGTCCCGCCGTTGAGGTCGAGCCCGCGCATCAGCGTGGGACACGCCTCCGCGTTCGAGTGGAGCTGACCGCAGGAGCAGAGGAGAGGCGACTGGGCGAGCACGAGGACCGGGACCTGGGGAAGGCGATGCGGGGGTGGAACAGCGTCAGCGGCCGATGCGAGCCCTGTGCCAGGAGCCGGGATTTTCCGGCTCGCGCGGCCGGCCACGCCAACCGGTTGATCCGCTTCGCTTTTGCGACACTCGGATGCGGCCTGGGTCCCAGCTCATCAGCAGACACCCCTCGGTTCCGGGGAGTTTTTACAGCCCCGAGACGGAAACGTTTTCCGCCCTGCACATCCCAATACGTCGGGTCCGGAAGACCTTGGACGATTTCCGCCCACTACCGCCAACACGCCTGCCGCGACGCGCAGTCCCTTCACGATGACAGCACGTCGTGCGGGTTTCCAGTGCGCAGCGACATGAACATCCACGCTGGAAAACATGTCGTTCGCTCTCGAAGAAAGCCGAGATTGCGAGGCTCCCTGCGGGTGCCGGGAAGGCGCTGAGGCGCTAGAGGAACGTACGGCTCCAACTGTGTTGGGACGCCGACAAATCGGCCTGGGATGAAGCGGCCTGCGTGGATGGCGGGACTTTCACGGCTGCTGGCGGAACGCGGCTGCGTGCGGTGGGGACGCGGTTCCGAGGCGATGCCGTTCGCCTCGCGGATCCGCCGCTGGAGCCTGTATCCCGGAGTTCTTCGCTACGACGGTGCGGGCTGGACGTCGGGCTTCACGTCCGCGAGCAGGCCTTCCACTTCATCCCGATACGGCAGCCCCGCCTGCGCTCCCAGCCGTGTCGTCGCGATGGCCGCGGCGGCGTGCGCGAAGCGCGCGGCGGTGAGGAGCGGCTGGGACTCCGCCAGGGCGACACAGAGCGCCGCGCAGAAGGCATCCCCCGCTCCGGTCGTATCCACCGTGTCCACCGGCAGGTGCGGCAGCCACGCCTCCTCCTCCCGTGACACCAGCAGACTGCCCCCGGGCGCCGCGATGATGGCCGCCCCCACGCCTCGCATCAGCAGATTGATGGCGGCGCGCCGCGCGGAAGCGCGGTCATGCACCCGGATGCCCGTCAGCGTCCGGGCCTCGGAGGCGTTGGGCCGGAGGACGTGCACGTCCTCCAGCAACACCTCCGGCAGCGGCACGGCCGGCGCGGGATCCAACACCACCCGGACACCCGCGGCACGCGCCAGACGGACCGCCGCCTGGACCGCGTCCAGCGGCACCTCCAACTGCACGAGCAACACCCGCGCGGTGGCGATCAACTCCGCGCTCCGCAACACGTCCCGGATGGACAGGCTGTGATTGGCGCCCGGCGCGGAGAAGGTCTGCTTCCTCCCGCCTCCATCCACCATCACCAGCACCGCGCCGGAGGGCTCCTCCGACGCGGGCACCACCGACTCCAGCGCCACGCCTTCCTGCGTCAGCCACGCCACCTGCGTCAGGCCGCGCCCATCCATCCCCACCCGCGCCACCAGCGCGGCACGCGCCCCCAACCTCACGGCGGCCACGGCGCCGTTGGCTCCCTTTCCTCCGAGCGCTTCCTGGAAGACGTCGCCCTGGGCGCTGCCTCCCGGCTCCGGCAACGACCTGCCTCGCACGAGGTAGTCCGTGGCCACGCCTCCCACCACCACGACGTCCGGGCTCATGGCGGGACCTCTGCGGACGGGCGCTCCCGCGCGGCCGTGGCCAGGTGCTGGAGGAACCAGTCCCGGGCCAGCAGCGCCGCCTGCTCGAGCGTCCCCGGCTCCTCGAACAGGTGGGTCGCCCCAGGGACGATCTCCAATTGCTTGTGCGTGCGCAGCGCCGCCAATGCCTGACGGTTGAGCGCGATCACCTGCGTGTCATCCCCACCCACGATGAGCAGCGTCGGCGCCCGCACCGCCGGCAGCACGGCGCCCGCCAGGTCCGGACGGCCGCCTCGGGACACCACCGCTCGAATGCCCTCGGGCGCACGCCCCGCGGCCACCAGCGCGGCCCCCGCGCCGGTGCTCGACCCAATCAACCCCAGCGGCTGGCGCTCCAGCCCTGGCACCTGCATCAGCCATCGCGCCGCCCCCTGGAGCCGTCGCGCCAGCAGCTCGATGTCGAAGCGCAGGTGCCGCGTCCACCGCTCGGCCTCCTCCTCTCCCGGCGTGAGCAGGTCCATGAGCAGGGTCGCCAGCCCCGCCTGCTCGAGCACTTCCGCCACGTACCGGTTGCGCGGGCTGAAGCGGCTGCTGCCGCTGCCGTGCGCGAACAGCACCACGCCCGAAATGCCCTCCGGCACGCTCAGCGTTCCCTCCAGCCACACGCCGGGCTCCGCCTCCAGCCGCACCGCGTGCTCCGACACCCGTCGCTCGTTCATGGCGCCTCCGGTGCAGACCCCTCACCGTGCGCCGCGCGCGCCAGCAGCTCGCGCACCTCGTCGTCGGTGGTCTGCGTGAAGTCCTCGTACCACTGGCCCACCGCGAAGAACCGCGCCGGGGTGTGGATGCAGATGACCGCGTCCGCTTCATCCTGGAGCGCCGCGCACGTCTCCGGCGCGCCCACCGGGACGGCCACCACGACGCGCGCGGGCGCGTGCTGACGAAGCGCCTGGAGCGCCGCCCGCATGGTGGAGCCCGTGGCCAGCCCGTCATCCACCAGGACCACCGTCCGCCCTTCGACGCGCGCCGGCGGCCTGCCGTCGCGGAAGAGCTGCTCCCGCCGCGCCAGCTCCCGCGCCTCCCGCTGCACGGCCGCCGCGATGGCCGCCCGGGCAATCCCCAGCCTGCGCACGATGCCCTCGTTGAGGACCGTGACGCCGCCCGTGGCGATGGCCCCCATGGCCAGCTCCTCGTGCCCGGGCGTGCCCAGCTTGCGCACCACGAACACGTCCAGCGGCACGCCGAGGATCCGCGCCACCTCGAAGCCCACGGGCACGCCGCCGCGCGGCAGCGCCAGCACCACCAGGTCTCCGCCTCCACCGAGCAGGACGCGGAGCCGCTGCCCCAACGCACGGCCGGCGTCGAAGCGGTCTCTGAACATTTGCATGCCATGCCCCCACCTTCTTGAGGTGGAGGACACGCCGGGCGCCAGCAAGGGCACACTGCCCGCTCGCTCGCAGCTCACCCGGGTGCTGGCACGCCCGCCAAAGCAGGCTGTGTATGCCTTTTCGGCACCCGATTCAGGCATCAACCATTAACAAACATTCACATCCAACCCCCTGCGCATGACGCGGAGCATCACCTGTCTATCGTCCGTTCCGCGTCAAACCCCCCGCACGTGCGCGTCAAAACCAACGCAGGGAGTCCCCCATGTCGAAGGTCTATGAAGCTCCGGGTCAGAAGGGCAGCAAGGTCGAGTACAAGAGCCGCTACGGCAACTACATCGGCGGTGAGTTCGTCCCGCCGGTGAAGGGCCAGTACTTCGAGAACATCAGCCCCGTCACCGGCCGCCCCTTCTGCGAGATTCCCCGCTCCACGGCCGAGGACATCGAGAAGGCGCTCGACGCCGCGCACAAGGCGAAGGACGCGTGGGGCAGGACGGCCGCCGGCGAGCGCGCCAACATCCTGCTGAAGATCGCCGACCGCATGGAGCAGAACCTGGAGATGCTCGCCGTCTCCGAGACGTGGGACAACGGCAAGCCCGTCCGGGAGACGCTCGCCGCGGACCTGCCGCTCGCCATCGACCACTTCCGCTACTTCGCCGGCTGCATCCGCGCGCAGGAGGGCTCACTCAGCCAGCTGGATGACAACACCGTCGCCTACCACTTCACCGAGCCGCTGGGCGTCGTGGGGCAGATCATCCCGTGGAACTTCCCGCTGCTGATGGCCGCGTGGAAGCTGGCCCCCGCGCTCGCCGCCGGCAACTGCGTCGTCCTCAAGCCCGCGGAGCAGACCCCCGTCACCATCCTCAAGTTCGCGGAGCTGGTGGGCGACCTCTTGCCCCCCGGCGTGCTCAACATCGTGAACGGCTTCGGCATCGAGGCCGGCAAGCCGCTGGCCAGCAACAAGCGCATCGCGAAGATTGCCTTCACGGGTGAGACGACCACCGGCCGCCTCATCATGCAGTACGCCTCCGAGAACATCATCCCCGTCACCCTGGAGCTGGGCGGCAAGTCCCCCAACATCTTCTTCGAGGACGTCTTCTCCAAGGACGACGACTTCGCCCAGAAGGCGCTGGAGGGCTTCGCCATGTTCGCCCTCAACCAGGGCGAGGTCTGCACCTGCCCCTCGCGTTCGCTCGTCGCCGAGCGCTTCTACGACGAGTTCATGGCCAGGGCCGTGGAGCGCACGAAGCGCATCGTGCAGGGCAACCCGCTGGACGTCTCCACGCAGATTGGCGCGCAGGCCTCCAACGACCAGTTGGAGAAGATCCTCTCCTACCTGGACATCGGCAAGAAGGAGGGCGCGAAGGTGCTCACCGGCGGCGGGCGCAAGGCGCTCCCCGGCGCGCTGGCGGAGGGCTACTACGTGGAGCCCACCATCTTCGAGGGCTCCAACAAGATGCGCGTGTTCCAGGAGGAGATCTTCGGCCCCGTCGTCGCGGTGGCGAGGTTCAAGGACGCCGAGGACGCGCTCGCGCTGGCCAATGACACGCTCTACGGCCTGGGCGCCGGCGTGTGGACGCGTGACCAGAACACCGCGTACCGCATGGGCCGCGGCATCCAGGCGGGCCGCGTCTGGGTGAACTGCTACCACCTGTACCCCGCGCACGCGGCGTTCGGCGGCTACAAGCAGTCCGGCATCGGCCGCGAGACGCACAAGATGATGCTCAATCACTACCAGCAGACGAAGAACCTGCTCGTCAGCTACGACCCGAAGCCCATGGGCTTCTTCTAGGACGCGCCGCCCATGCCCGTGCCGCGCGTCGAGGTCACGCCGGCCGCAGAGGCCCTGCTCCGCAAGATGCAGGGCCTTCACGGCCCGCTCCTCTTCCACCAGTCCGGCGGCTGCTGCGACGGCAGCGCGCCCATGTGCTTTCCGCGCGGCGACTTCCGCGTGGGACAGGAGGACGTGTACCTGGGTGAAATCGTCGGCACGCCCTTCTACATGTCCGGCCCGCAGTTCCAGCTCTGGCGCCACACCCACCTCACCGTGGACGTGGTGCCCGGCCGCGGCAGCGGCTTCTCCGTCGAGGCCCCCGAAGGCGTGCGCTTCCTCATCCGCTCACGCCTGTTCACCGACGACGAGTACCGCGCGCTGGAGCAGGAGGGGCCCCCGCTCAAGGGGCCGCGGCACTGAAGGTCATGTTCCGGGGCAGGCGCAGCGTGAAGGTGGCGCCCTGCCCCGGCTGGCTGTCCACGTCGATGCGGCCGCCCAGCGCCTCTACAATCTGCCGGCTGATGTAGAGCCCCAGCCCCAGGCCGCCGTAGTGCCGCTCGCTCACGGCGCGCTCGAAGCGGCCGAAGAGGCGCGGCAGCGCGTCCGCTTCGATGCCGATGCCCTCGTCGCGCACCTCCAGCCAGGCCTCGTCGCTGGCATCCACGCCCGCGCGCACCGTCACCGGGTGGCCCGCGCCATACTTCGCCGCGTTGGTGAGCAGGTTCACCAGCACCTGGTCCAAGCGCAGCGAGTCCCACTGGCCCGTCAGCGTGCGCGGCAGCTCCAGCCTCAGCGGACACCGCGCCTGGGTGAACACGTCCTCCAGCCGCTCCACCGCGTCGCGCGTCAGCTGCGCCAGGTCCACCTCCGCGCGCTCCAGCGCCAGCTTGCCCAATGACAGTCGGCTCACGTCCAGCAGGTTGTCCACCAGCGCCGTCAGCCGGTGCACCTGCCGCTGCGCGGTGTTGAGCTTCCCGGTGACGGGCCCCTGCGTGCCCGCGACCTCCAGCGCCCGGGCAATGAGGTTGTGCTGGAGGATGAGGCTGGTGAGCGGCGTCTTCAGCTCGTGGCTCGCCACGGAGAGGAACTCGTCGCGCAGCCGCACCGCGGACTGGGCGTCGTGGAACAGGCGCGCGTTCTCCAGCGCCACGCTCACCCGCAGCGCCAGCTCCTCCGCCATCGTCACGTCCGCGGCCACCAGCGTGCGCTGCGGGTCCGCGGTGAACAGCGTGATGACGCCCAGCGTGCGGCCGCGCGCGCGCAGCGGCACCGACAGCGCGGACGTGGGCGACAGGCTCTGCACCAGCGGGCGTTGCGCGTCGGTCGCGAAGACCTCGTCGCGCAGCTGGAGGTCCAGGCGCGACAGGAAGCAGACCTCGCCCGTCCGGAAGCACTGGAGCGCCGGGTGCGAGGCCCTCCGGGCCCTCCCCGGCGGGGACCTCAGCAGCGCGTCGTGTCCGGCCATGCGGTGGGCCGCCGCCACCTGGCGCAGGGTGCCGTCCGGCGCGGACAGGTCCACCAGGCAGCCGGTGGCCACGTGGTCCACCACCAGCCGCGCCACCTGGGGCAGCGCCTCCTCCACGTCGTCCAGGCGCAGCGCCAGCACGCGGCTGGCGTCCAGCAGCAATTGCAGACGCTCCTCGGCCTCCTTGCGCCGGGTGACGTCCGCCATCGCGCCGGTGAGCTCCGTCACCTTCCCGTCCGGCCCGGCGAAGGACTGTCCCACGCTGTGCATCCAGCGCGCGCCGTCGCGGCGCAGGACGCGGAACTCCAGCTCGAAGAAGCCCGGCGCCTCGCGCTGGAAGCGGTGGAACTCCGCCTCCACGTGCGGCCGGTCCTCCGGATGCAGCCGCTCCAGCGTGTCCCCCACCGGCACCACCGAGTCCACGGCCGCAAGGCCCAGCATGTGGTTGAGCGCCGCGTCGCGCAGCTCCCGGCCGCGCACCAGGTCCAGCCGCCAGGTGCCCATGTCGCCGGTCACCAGCGCCTGCCGCAGCCGCTCCGTGCGCTCGCGCAGCGCTTCGTAGAGCGCGGCCCGCTCCAGCGCCTGCGCGCACTGGTGCGCCAGCGCCTCCAGGAACGAGCGCTCCGCGGCCGGGAAGACGCGCGGCTCCGGCCACGCGAGCAGCAGCAGGCCGCGCACGCGCGTCTCACCCCACAGCGGCACCACCGCGCGCGCCCCCTGCCCCTGGCGGCGCGCCAGCTCCGCGTCCCGCGGGTGGCACGCGATGAACTCCTCCAGCGTGGAGAACCACCCCGCTTCGCGCCGGAGCTCCGGGGACCCCTTGGAGGCGGACCGGTCCGGCGGCCGGGTGAACGAGGCCAGCGCCTCCTCGGAGTAGCCCAGCACCCGCAGCGGGCGCATCCGGCCGTCCTCTTCCAGGGCCAGCACCGCGACGCGCGTGGCGCCGCTCGCCTCCCACACCTCGCGCGCCAGCACCTGCGCCACCGCGTCCTCGCTGGCCGCGCGGGACAGGGCCGCCGTCACCGCCTGCAACCGCGCCGTGCGCGCCTGGGCCTGACGGGCCTCGCCGTACAGGAGCGCGTTGTCCAGCGACAGCGCCGCCCTGCGGGCCAGCTCGCGCGCCAGCTCGAGGTCGCACTCGCCAAAGCGGCCGGCGGTGCCGGAGATCAATGACAGACACCCCAGCACCCGCCCCCGCGCCTCCAGCGGCACCTGGATCACGGAGCGGCAGCCCAGGCGCCACGCTTCTCCCAAGGCCGCGTTCCCGCGCGCCACCGCCTCCTGGACCTGGGGTTCGGACAGGTCCGGGATGAGGCGGGGCAGGCCGGTGCCCAGCACGTGGGCCACGCCCTGGGCGCCGTCCGCACGCAGGGGCCAGCGCTCCGCGATGGCATACACGAAGGGCGCGAGCGCGGGGTCCCGGTGCGCCGCGGCCCGGCGCACCACCTGCTGCGAAGGCGTGACGACGTCCACCGCGCACCAGTCCGCCAGCCCCGGCACCACCAGCTGCGCCAGCTGGCGCAGCACCGTGGGTTCATCCAGCGACGACGCCAGCACCTCGCCCGCGCGGGCCAGGAACGCGAAGCGGCCCTCCTCCGCGGAGGCGGACGGCCCGCCCGTCCGCGGCGGGACGCCCTCCACGGACGCGGCGGGGACGCCCCCCTGGGGGTCCATGACATTCACCGCCGCCCCGCCCCGCGTCCCCAGCGACACGGCCTCCCTGGCGGAGGAGGACGCCTCGTGCGTGACGGCGACGGCGGAGGCGACCGCCTCCGCCGCGCTCACGGACGCGTCCACGCCACCATGGGAAGGCGCGGAGACCGCGTCGTTCGTCTGGACAGCGGACGTCGGCGGTGGCTCACCGGCAGGCTCGGTCGAAGGCTCGATGGATGATTCGGGCATGGAGCGCGGGCCATGGCGTCACGGGGATGACGCCTCACCAGAAGGACGCTCCGATAATGACGGTCCCCCACGGGCCACAAGCCTCCATGGCCCCTGGATCCGGGACGAGTGTCCTCCAGGCAACCCGCGAAGGCCGGCCGCTTGCGCCAGGTGACTCAGCCCGCCGTGACGTCCGGTGAAGGCGGATTCCACCACACCTCGCCCTTGTCCTGGATGGCCGCGTGCGCCCGCTCGCGCACCGCCTGGAGCCCGGCCGCGTCCAGGGGCCCGAAGGCCGCGGCCGCCTGGAGCGCGGCGTCCTGTTCGTTCGGGAAGCCCATCCCCAGCAACATCACGTCCGGATCCAACGTGAGCGTGTAGCGCACGCACTCCTCCACCGACAGGTGCGGCAGCGCCGGCGTGTCCCGCGCCTCGCCGCCGGAGCCCACCTTGCCGCGCGGACGCGCCTGGAGCGGCCGGCCATAGCCCTCCGTGTCCCCCAGCAGCTTGCCCGCGCCGAACGTCTTGAAGGACACCACGCCCACGCCGTGCGCACGCGCCAGGGGCAGCACCTGCTCCACGTAGCGCGCGTCCACGAACGGCCCCAGCGGGAACATCACCACGTCACACCGCCCGGAGCGCACCGCCGCCACCAGCGCGTCCGGGTGGTGGCAGGAGATGCCCCTGAAGCGCGCCTGGCCCTTCGCCACGCACGCCTCCAGTTGCTCCAGCGCGCCGCCCGGCCGGGCCAGCGCCTCCCATTGCGCCAGCGACTTCACCGCGTGCAGCGCGAACAGGTCCACCGACGGCAAGCCCAGCCGCCGCAGGGAGTCCTCCACCTGCGGCGCCACCGGCGCGTCCAGCACGTCCACCTTGTCGATGACGAACACGCCCTCGCGACGGCCGCGCAGCGCCTCCCCCACCACCTCCTCGCTCAGGCCGTCCTCGTAGCCGGGCGCGGTGTCGATGACGTTGAGCCCCGCGTCCAGCGCGCGCACGAGCGTGGCGATCAGCGACTCGCGCGGCACCGAGCGGTCCGCCAGGTCGCCAATGCCCACCGCCGTCGCGGTGAAGCCCGTGCGCCCCAACGGACGGCGCGGGGTAAAGCGGGGAAGCGAGGTCGTGCGCATGAAGGAGTCCTCCCGAGGGTCAGGCGGAAGAACAGCCTCTCACCGCGGCTTGCGCCCCGCACGGTTCTTGTCCCAGATGGCCCCCAGGATGAGCAGGTAGGCCACCAGGCGCACGACGAACAGGTAGTGGATGCGCTCCGTGTCCAGGTCCGGCCCCACCACCGTGCCCAGCACGTTGTGCAAGCCCATCAACGTGAAGGCCAGGGAGAACAGCGCGAACAGCCGGTCCTTCGACTGGAGGTAGAAGCGCAGGAAGAACAGGGCGCACGCGAGGTACGCCATCATCACCGCGCCATCGAGCAGGGTCTTCAGCATGCTCAGGACACGTCCCAGATGAGGCCGAAGAGCAGCACGCTGCCCCCCGCGAGCGACGCGAGGGTGCGCGCCAGCGACAGGTCTCCGGCCGGGATGAGCACCAGATCCACGAAGAGCAGCACGTTGTTCACCGTCAGGACGGAGAAGCACAGGCCGCTGTAGAGCAGCAGCTTCATCCGCGTGCGCCGCCAGGCCCTCAACAGCAGCACCGCGCACGCCGCGCTCGTCAACGCGCACAGGATGTAGACCACCTCAGCCATGTCCGTTGCCGTCCTTGTCCTTGTCCTGCTTGAACACGAACGCGTCCGCGAAGCCCCTCACCCGGTCCATGGGGCGTGAGAAGATGAACGAAATCACACTCACGCGGCGCGCCGAGTACGCAGCAGCCAGCTCGGCCGTGTCCTGCACGTCGTCCGACCGGCCGGGGCTGAACCGGTAGGAGTCCGCTACCCCATCCTGGAGCAGCAGCCCTCCCGTCTTCAGCTCCGCCATGCGGCGGGCCGCCGAGGCTTCGGTGATGCGCAGTTCCAGGGCCACCGCCGACGCTGACCACGCCCGGTCCGTCCGGGCGCGAAGCAGGAGGAGGACCTCCAGCTTCTCGATGGAATCGATGTGCGTCGTGATGAAGCGCTGGACCCGTGAGGAAAGGCCGGCGTCAGTCACGCCTCCACCTATGGACCTAGATACTTTGTGAATCAACCTTTTCGGTGAGGGCGGTTGTTCACAGTTTCACACGAGCCGGTCCCCTGCCTGGTCCGGGTCCGTCAGGGCAGGGGGTGCCTGATTCCGCCTAGTTGCGGACGCGAGGGGCAGGGGCGCGCACGCGGACGTCCATGCGGGCATCACCGGCCACCATGCTGCTGATGGCCTCCGGCTGGGACGGGGTCAGGCGGGCCACGGCGCGCAGGGCGGCCACCAGGATGAGGGCCTCCAGGCTGGAGGGCACCGCCAGCCCCTGGGGCCCGGCCTTCACGGGCAGGGGCAGCCGGGGCAGGCGGCCGGCGGCGGACAGCGCCTCCACGGCGTAGGCGGGGCGGCCCTCCAGCGACACGGTGATGGCGGGCAGCGCCTTGGCCTCCGCCTCCGCGCCGTGCACCTGGAGTTCAAGGAGCCGCCCCAGCGCGCCGGGGGACAGGTACAGGGCCAGGCCGGAGGGGCCCTCGTCGTCGCCGTGGAAGACGCAGCCCTCGTAGGTGTGCTCGTGCGCGCCCGTCACCTCCACGACGAAGGCCTGGCTGTCGTCCCAGTGCGTCCAGGGCATGGCGTCCCAGAACTCCGTGGCGGCCTGGACGAAGAGCAGCGCCTTGTCACTGCCCAGCCCGGACACGCCCAACTGCCCCCACGCGAGGAAGGTGGCGATGGCCGCCCGCGCGGAGAGCGCCGCGGGGGACGGGGGCGCCACGGCCAGGCCCAGCTCGGCGGCGGCGTCCGCCAGCGCGGGCTCGCAGGACACCTGGGACGGCTCCAGGCCGGCGGTGAGGGCGCGCACGCCGGCGACGTCCGTCTGTTCGAAGACGGGGGCGGACGGCTCGCCCGTCTCGCCAATGCGCAGGTAGACGCCGGTGGTGCCCACGGAGAGGGGCACCGGACCCAGCTTCAGCAGGTGGAACATTGCGGACCCTCCGGGCACGCGGTCTTTCGCCTCACCCTCCCCGGGCGCGGGGGTTCGCGTCCAGGGACCTGCGGACCAGCTTCATCAGGGCGCGGATGTCGAACGGCTTCTGGAGGAACTCCATGGCCGGGTGCAGGCGCTTGAGGCCGTTGACGTCCACGGCGCTCATGCCCAGCACGGGGATGTCGCGCAGGGACGGGTCCTGGAGGATGCGTTCAATCAGCGCGGGGCCGTCCAGCACGGGCATCATCCAGTCCGTCAGCACCAGGTCCGGCTTCACCTCCGCCATGCGCTCCAGGGCCTCGCGGCCATGGGACGCCGTGAGCACGCGGTAGCCCTCCTCCCTCAAGAGGTCCGCGAGCGCCTCCAGGATGCCCTGTTCGTCGTCCACCACCAGCACGGTCTCGGTCGCGGGAACCACGGGTCCTCTGGGGGTCAGGAGTGGTTGCCCGGGAAGCGGGCGATGCCGGTGAGCAGCAACTCGGGCGACGGCTGGAACGGGGGCTGGATCTCGATTCCCTGGGAGGTGATGAGGAACTCGCGCAGCGTCGGGTCGTAGTCCGCGTCGCGCAGCTTGAAGATGGAGAGCAGTCGCCGCAGGCGGCCGTTGAGCTCCAGGTGGCGCATGAACAGCAGGTTCTCCGCCACGCCAGACAGGCCGGTGCCCAGGGGGACGTCCATGTCCGGGCCGAAGAGGCGCGGCGTCTCCAGCGTGAAGACGGTCGTCACCCCGTGACGTCGCAATTCCTGCGTCAGCGCGGCGAAGAAGGGGCTGATGCGCGCCGGCTCGTGCGTGGTCTCCACCATGGCGCTCAGGCCGTCCACGAACAGGCGCTTCACGCCGCGCTTGCGCACGTCCTCCAGCATGTTGTGCGCCACCAGGTCCAGGTTGCACTCGGCGGGCATGTTCCACTGGAGCACCAGCCGGCCGTCCTTCACCCCGGTGCCCAGCGACAGCCCCACGTTGGCCGCCTTGTGCAGCAGCCGGTCCGGCCCCTCATAGAAGCTCACCATCAGGCCGGGCTCGCCCAGGCGCAGCCCTTCAGCCAGGTGGCTGGCGCCCAGCAGCGTCTTGCCGCAGCCCGGCGGCCCCATCACCAGCGTGGTGGACGCCGCGGCGATGCCCTCCGGGATCATGGCGTCCAGCGTGGGCACGCCAAAGCGCACCCGCTGCGTGCCCCAGTCCGGCGGCTGCGCGCGGCTGGCCATGGACTCCAGGCGGGGGAACACCTCCAGCCCGGCCTCCGAGATGCGGAAGTGGTGCGAGCCATTGAGGCTGGCGCTGCCCCGGAACTTGCGCACCTGGAGCTCGCGCCACGACCGCATGGCCGCCGTGCGCTCGCGCAGCTCCAGGATGCCGTCCACCATCGTGTACTCCGGGTGCACGGTGGGGCCCACGCTGCTCGTGAGCAGGAGCGCGGTGAAGCGCGACAGGCCGGCGGACACCTGGAGTTCGTGGATGAACTTCTTGAAGTCGCGGCTGCTGCCCGCGGCCTCCTGCGCCTGCACCAGGCCGTCCAGCACCAGGATGCCCGCGCCGTGGTTGCGCATCTCCCGGCGCAACAGCTCCAGCAGCCCCGGCAGCCCCTGCTCCTCCAGCATGCGGAAGCCGCTGACGTAGTAGATGCGCTGGGGCAGCTGGGAGGCGTCGAAGAACGCCATGCTGCGCAGGTTCGCCAGCATGCGCGAGTGCGACTCCGCCAGCAGCGTCACGTACAGACAGCGCGTGCCCTGCTGCGCCTGCGAATAGCAGAGCTGGTTGGCGAAGATGGTCTTCCCCGCGCCCGGCTCCCCCACGACGATGTAGACGCCTGAGGCCACCAGGCCGCCGCCCAGGATGGGGTCCAGTCCGGGCACGCCTGTCGCGATTCGCTCGAAGGCGGGAGGGTGCTGCTCGCTAGGGGACATGGCGACCGCTCATACCGTAAAACCCGCAGTGTCGCTCCGGGAGTTTGTACCGGAGCCCCCTTGACCGCCTGGAGCCTTCACCGTGGAAACCCTCGTCCGGCTCGCCGAAGGCCTGGGCCGCTTCTCCGCGCGCTTCGTCCCCAGCGCCTTCGCCATCGCCGTGCTGCTCACCCTGCTGACCATGGCGCTGGCCCTGGGCTGGGTGGGGGCCGCGCCGCCGGCGGTGCTGGACGCGTGGGGCGGCGGCTTCTGGGAGCTGCTCACCTTCTCCATGCAGATGGCCCTCGTGATGTTCACTGGCTATCTGCTCGCGCTCACCGCCCCTGTGAAGGCCCTGCTGGAGAAGGTCGCCCGCCTGCCCCAGAGCCCCCGGAGCGCCACCGCGCTGATGGCGGCGGTGTCCATGGCGCTCGCGTACTTCAACTGGGGTCTGTCGCTGGTGGCCAGCGCCATGCTGGTGCGCTTCATCGCGCGCAGGCGCCCGGACGTGGACTACCGGCTGCTGGTGGCGTGCGCCTACTTCGGGCTGGGCGCCACGTGGCACGCGGGGCTGTCCGCGTCCGCCCCGCTGCTGGTCGCGACGCCGGGGCACTTCCTGGAGAAGCAGCTGGGGGTCATCCCCATCGACCGGACGCTGTTCTCCCCCTTCAACGTGGGCCTCACGCTGGCCGCGGTGGCGCTGCTCACGGCGCTGGCGTGGGCGCTGCACCCGTCGCCTGAGCGCACCGTGCGCGTGGAGCCCGCGGTGCTGGAGAAGCTGGGCGACTTCGTCCCGCCGCGGAAGCCTCAAGGCCGCCTGAGCCCCGCGGAGTGGTTGGATCACGCGTGGCTGCTCAACGCCCTCTTCGGCGTGCTGGGGCTGCTGTGGTTCGCGCGGCACCTGTGGCTGAACGGCGGTTGGAAGGCGCTCAACCTCAACGTGGTGAACTTCACCTTCCTCACGCTGGCGGTGCTGCTGCACGGCACGCCGGCCCGGCTGCTCAAGGCGAGCGAGGAGGCCGCGAGCGTGCTGCACGGCATCGTGCTGCAGTTCCCGCTGTACGCGGGCATCTACGGCATCTTCAAGGCCACGGGGCTCACGGACCGCATCGGGGAGCTGTTCGTGTCGCTGTCCACGCGGGAGACCTTCCCCGCCATCGTGTACCTCTACAGCGGCGTGGTGAACTACTTCGTGCCCTCTGGCGGCTCCAAGTGGGCCATTGAAGCGCCCTACCTGCTGGACGCGGCGGGGAGGCTGGGCGTGGCGCCGGAGAAGGTGGTGCTGGCGTACGCCTGGGGGGACATGGCCACCGACCTCATCCAGCCCTTCTGGGCGCTGCCGCTGCTGGCCGTGGCGCGGTTGGAGTTCAAGGACATCCTCGGCTTCCTCCTGGTGGCCTTCCTCGCGTACCTGCCGCTGGTGACGCTGGGCTTCTTCCTGTTCGGATAGCGCGGCGCGCCGTGCGCCGTGCGCCGTCCTGGGAAGCCGGGGAATGGCGGGGTTGTTTCATGGTAGACAGGCACACCAAGGGGCCGGACGTGGGCCGGCTGCCTTCAACATCAACGAGGGGACCCCAAGACATGAAGAGCGTGTTCAACGGAAGCGTGCTGTGCGCGGTGCTGGGTGTGGCGTCGGTGGCGGGAGCCCAGGAGGCGGCGGCCCCGGCGGCGGAGTCCGTGAAGGCCCCCAGCGCGGACGCGGTGCGCGACACCTGGAACTACTTCTACAAGGGCCAGGGCCAGGGCCCCGTGCTGGTGGAGGCCAAGCTCTGCACGGAGGTGGCCAAGGAAGGCCCCAACAAGTTCGAGTGCACCGCCGAGGTCGGCCCCGAGGGCATCAAGGCGGGCACCACCGTGATGCTGTGGCAGAGCTACCTGGTGCCCCAGGGCGACTCCATCGACGACCTGACGGTGCAGGTGAAGCAGGGCAACACCGTGCGCGAGACGAAGGACGTGAAGGTGAAGGGCGACGGCTGGCGCGCGCGGCAGTGGACTGGCGTGAAGCTGGCCAAGCCCGGCAGCTGGACCGTCGTGGTGATGCGCGGCGACCAGGTGCTCAAGGAAGTGCCGGTGAAGGTGCTGTAGTCCTCCGGCTGCGTCCGGAAACAAACACATCCATCGACGCCCGCCGGGGAGACCCGCGCGGGCGTCTTTCTTTACCGGCGCCCCTCCCCGCGGTCGGCAGGAATTACTGGCTGCCGGACACGCACCCTGCCCTTCCGCCCGGCTCGCCGTGGCCTTCCCCGAGGGGACATCTTTGCCACGCCACGTTGGCCGCGCGCTTGCAGTAGGGCTTGGGCGCGGTTGAAGGGCGGGGGAGTCGGGGTTGGTGGTGCGAGACCGGGACGGGGTGGCGGCGGTGGCGTGGTTTCGGATGGCGGTGTGCGTGGGGGGACTCTTCCTCGTGGGGTGCGAGGAAGCCCGGGCCACGGCACCGCGCATCCCGGTGCTCGGCGAGGTGGGTGGACAGGTCGTGCAAGAGGGCGTGGAGGCCCACGCGTGGTCGCGGACCCTGATGGTGGGGGACCCTCAGGCTCCGCACGCGGTGGTGACCTCCAACGGGGACGTCCTCGTGGCGGCGACCTATCAAGAGCCCATCGACCTGGGGGCGGGGCCCCTGCCCTTCAATCGCAACGTTGTCGCGCCGCACCTGCTGGTGGCGCGGTATTCGCCGGAGGGCACGCTCAGGTGGGCGCGGGGCTGGACGCCCCAGCACGCGGCGCGGGCCCGCGTGGGCGGCCTGGCGGTGGACGCCTCCGACCACATCTTCCTCACGGGTCTGTCCGCGGGCTTCACCCGCGACGGCGCCACGCTGCCGGAGGGGCCGTTCCTGGCACGGCTGGACGGCGGCGGCGCGCTGGACTGGGTGCGCTCGCTGCCGGGCCAGGGCCCCGTGGCGGTGAACGGCGTCACGTCCGACCATGACGGCGGCGCGGTGCTGGTGGGGGACTTCTCCGGCGCGCGCGACCTGGGCGAGGGCTTGAAGACGCCGCCCAATGGCAGACACGCGGGCTTCGCGCTGCGCGTGGGGCCCAAGGGCGAGCAGCGCTGGAGCCGCGTGTGGATGCCCGCCGGCGAGGGCGAGGTCTCCGCGCGGGCGGTGGCGGTGGATGTCTTTGGCGACGTGCACGTGGTGGGCGGCTACGCGGGGGCGGTGTCCTTTGGCGACGCCACCTTCGTCACCGTGCGCCAGCACACGCCCTTCGTGGTGAAGCTCACCCGCGACGGCGACCACGTCTGGAGCCACGACGTGCGCGGCACGGACGGCACCGCGGTGTCCGTGGCCGTGGGGGCCGACCGCGTCTTCGTGGGCGGCGGCTTCAGCGGCCGGCTCTACTTCCAGAACACCTTCCACCGCGCGGACTCCCGCGACGGCTTCCTGCTGGCCTACGACGCGCGCGGCGGCCAGCAGTGGGCGCGCACCTTCCCCACCAGCGCGCCCCTGGTCACCACCGACGAGGCGGGCCAGGTGACGGTGGCGGGCGGCCACGACGGCGGCCTGGCCCTGGGCGGGGGGAACCTGCCCCCCGGGTTGTATGTCGCGAAGCTGCTGCCGGAGGAGGGCACGTCGCTGTGGGTCCGCGGCTTCGCCAGCCCCGGCACCGTGGCCCAGGCCCGCGCCGTGAGCGTGGACGCGTCCGGCGGCGTGCTCCTGGCCGGCGGCTTCGACCGGCCCGAACAGGAAGACGGTCCGTCGCGCCGGCTGCAGGACGGCTTCCTCTTCAAGTTCAATCCCTGACAGGTCCATCCGTCCCCAATGCCATCCCACCTGCCGGGTGGTTCAGGTGTTTGTCCCTGAATCCAACTTGACGGGATGCGACATGGAATTCCTGACTTCGACTTCAATTGACGGAGCGTGATAAATCACAGCCGCCTTCAGGGCATGTCTTGCCTTGAAGGGCGAGGCTGCGCTGAAGCGTCTGCGCTCGGAGGTGCTCGCACGCAGGCGGCCAACCCCTCGACATCACTCCCCTGAGTCACTGTGAGAGAGGTTGCACCCCATGACACCCACCGTTTCACGGCTGGACCGTCTCAAGCAGCGTGTCACCGGCACGGCGTTGGGGGCCCTAGGGCTCCTGGCGTTGTTCGGAGGAACCCCCGCTCGCGCGAGCGAGGCGGACCTCAAGCTCCCCGACTTCAGCTCCGTCACCTTCTTCGGAGGCTTTGACGGACGGCAGCTGTTGATGTCCGGCATCGCCGTCTGCGTCCTGGGCCTCGTCTTCGGCTTCCTGCAGTACGCGAGCCTCCAGAAGCTGCCCGTGCACCGGGCGATGCTGGAGATCTCCGAGCTCATCTACGAGACGTGCAAGACGTACCTGATGACGCAGCTGAAGTTCATTGGCGTCCTCTGGGTGCTCATCGCGGTGGTGATGGTGGGCTACTTCGGCTTCCTCCAGCACATGGAGCCCGGCCGGGTGGCCATCATCCTGCTGGCCAGCCTCGTGGGCATCGCCGGCAGCTGCGGCGTGGCCTGGTTCGGCATCCGGGTGAACACCTTCGCCAACAGCCGCACCGCGTTCGCGTCGCTGCGCGGCAAGCCCTATCCCACGTATGCCATCCCGCTGCAGGCGGGCATGTCCATTGGCATGGTGCTCATCAGCACGGAGCTGATGCTGATGCTGTTCATCCTGCTGTTCGTCCCGCCGGACTTCGCGGGCGCGTGTTTCATCGGCTTCGCCATCGGTGAGTCGCTGGGCGCCTCCGCGCTGCGCATCGCGGGCGGCATCTTCACGAAGATCGCCGACATCGGGTCGGACCTGATGAAGATCGTCTTCAAGATCAAGGAGGACGACGCGCGCAACCCGGGCGTCATCGCGGACTGCACCGGCGACAACGCGGGCGACAGCGTGGGCCCCTCCGCGGACGGCTTCGAGACCTACGGCGTCACCGGCGTGGCGCTCATCACGTTCATCCTCCTGGCGGTGGAGGCCCAGTACCGGGTGCAGCTCCTGGTGTGGATCTTCATGATGCGCATCGTGATGGTGGTGGCGTCGCTGGCGTCGTACTGGATCAACAACGCCATCCAGGGCGCGCGCTACAGGAACGCGGACCACATGAACTTCGAGGCGCCGCTCACCTTCCTGGTGTGGCTGACGTCCATCGTGTCCGTGGCGCTGACGTTCCTCATCAGCTACCTGCTCATCCCGGACATCGGCGGGGACGACACCCTCTGGGTGAAGCTGTCCGCCATCATCACCTGCGGCACGCTGGCGGGCGCCATCATCCCGGAGGCCATCAAGGTCTTCACCTCCACGGAGAGCCGCCACGTGCGCGAGGTGGTGACGGCCAGCCGCGAGGGTGGCGCGTCCCTCAACGTCATCTCCGGCCTGGTGGCGGGCAACTTCTCCGCGTACTGGATGGGCCTCATCATCGCGGGGCTGATGGGCCTGGCGTATGGGTTCAGCACCCTGGGCGTGGGCGCGCTGATGATTGCCCCGGCGGTGTTCGCGTTCGGCCTGGTGGCGTTCGGCTTCCTGGGCATGGGCCCGGTCACCATCGCCGTGGACTCCTATGGCCCGGTGACGGACAACGCGCAGAGCGTCTACGAGCTGTCCCTCATCGAGAACGTCCCTGACGTGAAGGAGGAGGTGCGCAGGGACTTCGGCTTCACGCCGGACTTCGACAAGGGCAAGGAGTTCCTGGAGGAGAACGACGGCGCGGGCAACACGTTCAAGGCCACCGCGAAGCCGGTGCTCATCGGCACGGCGGTGGTGGGCGCCACGACGATGATCTTCTCCATTATCGTGCTGCTGGTGGGCATCACGCGGGCCGCCAACGGCCAGCAGGTGCTCAACGCGGTCAACGCGCAGAACCTGTCCCTCCTGCACGCGCCCTTCCTGCTGGGCCTCATCACCGGCGGCGCCATCATCTACTGGTTCTCCGGCGCCTCCATGCAGGCGGTGTCCACGGGCGCCTACCGCGCGGTGGAGTTCATCAAGGCCAACATCCAGCTGGAGGGCGTGGAGAAGGCCAGCGTGTCCGACTCCAAGAAGGTGGTGGAGATCTGCACCCAGTACGCGCAGAAGGGGATGATCAACATCTTCCTCGTGGTGTTCTTCAGCACGCTCGCGTTCGCGTGCCTGGAGCCCTACTTCTTCGTGGGCTACCTCATCTCCATCGCCATCTTCGGTCTGTATCAGGCCGTGTTCATGGCCAACGCCGGCGGCGCCTGGGACAACGCGAAGAAGCTGGTGGAGACGGAGCTGAAGGCCAAGGGCACGGAGCTGCACGCCGCCACGGTGGTGGGCGACACGGTGGGCGACCCGTTCAAGGACACGTCCTCCGTCGCGCTCAACCCGGTCATCAAGTTCACCACGCTGTTCGGCCTGCTCGCGGTGGAGCTGTCCGTGGAGCTGGAGGCCGCCGGCCAGGGCACGCTCCTGCGCGTGCTGTCCGCGGTGTTCTTCGTCCTGTCCACGGTGTTCGTCTACCGCAGCTTCTACGGCATGCGCATCGAGAGCGCTGGCCCCACGAAGCTGGAGTCCAGCGCGCAGGTGAAGACCGCCTGAGTTACTGCTCGCGACGGCGGCGGGAGCCCCCAAGGCCCCGCCGCCCGGGCTCAAGCCCGTTTCAGGCCCCGATGCCCTCGGGGTCCGTGGCCAGCTCCCCGCCCAGGTGCATGCCCGTCTGGCAGCGGTAGTCCGTCACCAGCGACGCGGCCAGCACCTTCACGCCCAGCAGCACGTGCAGCGCGGCCGCCACGGGCGAGCGCTTCGCGTACCCCAGCACGAAGGGCGCCAGCACCGCGCCCAGGCCGTAGGCGTAGTCCGCCAGCTCGTGCGCTTCGATGGGGATGAGCTTCGTGAGGCTCAGCCGGTAGTCCGTGAGGAGCGACACGCCCACCGCGGCACCGCCCAGGGCCCAGCCGGCCGCCTTCGCCGCGCGGTCGCCGGACGCGCTCCCCACCGCCACCAGCGCCGCCCCACCCACGTAGTCCAGCACCGAGTGGAGGTCCTGCGACACCCAGCGGCGCAGCGGCAGCCGACCCCACAGGGGACGCGACAGGATGCCCGCCGCCGCGCTGTGGTCCCTCATGCGGCGCCACTCGCGGCGCACGGCGCCCTCCGAGCGCGGGGGGACGGGGGGCAGCACCGGCGCTGGCTCCAGGCCTCGGACCTCGTACATGACGTGACTCCTCTCCCGGCCGTCGTGGCCTTGCCGGAACGGTAGCCACGCCCCCAGGCCCGGGCGCCGGGCCCGTCCCTCCCCCTCGCCCGCCTGCCTGCGACGGCGGAGGGGCCCTGCGGACCACCCATTGAACTGTTGGCTGCCGAGCAGGGGGGCTTCCACCCACCCTGCCCCGCCGGGCAGACTGCGGTCCGCACTCAGGTCCTCACATTTCGAGAGGACTGGCCGCCTCGCGCGGTGGGTGCCCCGCCCCACCAACAAAGAGAAGACGATTCATGGCTACCGGTACCGTGAAGTGGTTCAACGATGCGAAGGGCTTTGGCTTCATCACGCAGGACGGCGGTGGTGAGGACGTGTTCTGCCACCACAGCGCCATCAACATGGACGGCTTCCGCACCCTGGCCGAAGGCCAGAAGGTGGAGTTCGAGGTGACGCGCGGCCCCAAGGGCCTGCAGGCACAGAACGTCCGCGCAGCGGGTTGATAACACCCCGCTCCGGGTCAGCCTGGAGTCACGGAAGCCCGGTCCCGCTCACGCGGACCGGGCTTCTTCATTTTTACAACGTCCCAAGAAGGAAAAACACGCAATCCCTTTCAAACCTTCCAACCTCCAAGGAATCACCGGGGGGGCTGTGAAAGTCCGAAAGACGTCTGTTAGGCTTTGCACCTGCGAGGGAGGGCGCACCCATGTTCGAAGTCACCAACGATGTCAGCCGTCGGACCATCACTGCCCGCATGAGCGGTTTCATGCGGCCCAACGAGATGAAGGAGTACGTGGCCGTCTACAAGAAGGCCACGGACAGCTACGGCGGAGGGCGGCACCTGGTTCTGGCCGACATGCGGGGTCTGCGCCCGCTGGAGCCGGAATCCGCGAACCTGTTCTCCGAGGTCATCAACCACGGGCGCAAGAACGGCTGCGTGATGTGCGCCCACGTGTCGGACTCCACCATCGCGCGCCTGCAGACGGCTCGCGTGGCGTCGGAAGCATCCCCCAACGACGACATCACCGTGGATTGTGTGTCGCTGGAGGAGGCGCAGAACCAGCTCGCCAAGGCGCGCGTGCGCCTGCTCAACGGCGAAGGCATGTCGGCTGCGCGCTAGAGCAGTCCCGCCCGGGCAGGACGCCCGCGAACGCCCCGTCTCCGGCACGGCCCGGAGCCGGCGGCCCCCGCGGAAGACGCCCTCCCGGGACTTGTTTCATCCCCCTGTATCAAGACATCCCTGTTTCAAATCAAGGGCGCGGGTGACGGCATCGTCATCCGGGCCCTTTGTCTTGCCCGCGTGTGATTGACCACCGGACGTGAAGAAGGGCGCGGGGGACTGGCTGTCCCCGCGCCCTCTTTCACTTCAAGGCCCTCTGTCCGCTTCAGGCCGCGCGGTCGTGCGCGGCGGGCGCGTCCACGGGCGGCGCCGGGAGCGTCCCTTCTTCCGTGCGGGGCTTCTTCTTGCGGAAGGACAGCTTCTCCATGGCCGCGAACACCACCGGCACCACCAGCAGCGTGAGGAAGGTGGAGGTGATGACGCCGCCGATGACGGAGATGGCCATGGGGGCGCGGAACTCGGAGCCGGTGCCCGTGCCCACGGCGGTGGGCACCATGCCAATGGCCATCGCCGCGCTCGTCATGAGGATGGGGCGCAGGCGGCGCGGGCCGGCCTTGAGCAGGGCCTCGTCCACGGAGTCGCCCTCGCGCAGGTGGTGGAGCGCGCCGTCGATGAGGAGGATGGCGTTCTTCGTGACCAGGCCCATCAGCAGGATGACGCCAATCATCGCGCCCATGCTCACGTGGTAGTTCGTGACGACGAGCCCCAGCAGCGCGCCCACGAGCGCCAGCGGCAGCGACACCATGATGGTGAAGGGGTGCTTGAAGGACTCGAACTGGCTGGCGAGCACCATGTAGATGAAGACGAAGGCCAGGCCGAACGCGATGCCGAACGCGTCGTTCTGCTCATCCAGGCTCTTCATCTGGCCGTCGTAGACGATGGCGTAGCCGGGCGGCAGGGGCTTCGCGGCGATGGCGGCCTTGAGCTTCGTGGCCACGTCACCCAGCGCGGCGCCCTTTGCCAGCTGGGACACGACGGCCACCTGACGCTCGCGGTTCTCGTGCTCGATGACGCTGGGGCCGTCCTTGAGCGACACCTCCGCCACGTCCGTCACCTGGTGCAGGCCCCTGGGCGTGGCCACCATCAGCTGGCGCACGCGCTCCGGCGTGGCGCGGTCCTCTTCGCGCAGGCGCACGCGGATGTCCGTCTCATCCGTGCCCTCGCGCAGCTTGGCGGACACGTCACCGTCGATGGCCAGCCGCAGCTGCATGGCGAGCGCCCCGGCGGACAGGTCCATGTCCGCGGCGCGCGCGCGGTCGATTTGGATCTGGAGCTCCGGCTTGGCCGGGTTGGAGTCCACGCGCACGTCGGAGGTGCCCAGGGTGCGCAGGATGCCGGCGACGCGCTCGGCCTCCTCGTTGACGCGCTTCAGGTCCGGGCCCACCACGCGCACCATGATGGGGTACCAGTCCCCCAGGCCTTCGATGGCCGGCGGGTCCGACAGGGTGATGGCGGTGGAGACCAGGTTGGGGACCAGCAGCGCGCGGGCCTCCTCCTTGAGGGTGCCGATGGTCTTGGTGCGCTTCTCCTTGCCCACCGTGAGCACGCGCAGGCGCGCCTTGTAGACGTCTCCGCTGGGACCGACCGTGGTGTAGATGTCGGTGATTTCGGGGATCTTCTTGAGGAGCGTCTCCGCCTGCGCGGCGCGCTCCGTGGTCTGCGCGAGGTTGGACGAGTCCGGCAGCTGCAACTCGACGATGAGCTGCGAGCGGTCCTCCGCGCTCATGAACTCCACGCCCAGGCGGCTGGCGGCGCCGAAGGACAGCACCAGCGCCAGCAGGGTGAGGCCCGCGGTGGCCCACTTGTGGCGCAGCACCCAGCCCAGGATGCGCGCGTACGTGTGCTCCGTGGCCTCCAGGAAGCGGCGCAGCGCGCGGAACACGGCGGGCTCGTGGTGCTGCTCCCCCGGCTTGCGCGCCTTGGCGAAGCGGGCGGACAGCATGGGGTCCAGCGTGAAGGAGATGAACAGCGAGATGAGCACCGCCACGGAGATGGTGATGCCGAACTGCTTGAAGAACTGGCCCACGATGCCGGGCATGAAGGCCACGGGGATGAACACCGCCACCAGGGACAGCGTGGTGGCGAGCACCGCCAGGCCCACGTCCCGCGTGCCGTTGGACGCGGCGCTCATGGGGTCTTCCCCCTGCTCCAGCCGGTGGGTGATGGCCTCACGCACCACCACCGCGTCGTCGATGAGCAGACCGATGGCCAATGACAGCGACAACAGCGTCATCTGGTTGAGCGAGTAGCCCAGCACGTACATCACGAAGAACGTGCCGATGACGGACGTGGGCAGCGCGAGCGCGGAGATGAACGTGCCGCGCGGGTCCAGCAGGAACATCAGGATGATGAGGACCGCCATGAAGCCGCCGAAGATGAGGGCGATCCACACCTCGTGGGTGTTGGCGCGGATGAGGTCCGACTGGTCGATGAGGAGCGTGGCCTGGAAGCCCTGCCCCACGACGGGACCCATCTGCGCGAGCGTCTTCTTCACCGCGTCGCTGACGCTCACGGTGTTGGAGCCCGGCTGCTTCACGATTTCGAGCACCACGGCGTCGCGGGCGTTGAGGCGCGCGGTGGTGCGGCGCTCGGCGACGCCGTCCGTGATGGTGGCGATCTCCTCCAGGCGCACCTGCGCGCCGGTGCCGCTGCGGGCGATGGGCAGCTGGCGCAGGTCGTCCACGCTGGTGAACTCGCCCATGGCGCGCACGGTCAGCTCGTTGGGCCCCAGCTGGAGGCGGCCCGCGGGCAGGTTGAGGTTCTCCGTGCCGATGCGCTGGGACACCTGGGACGGCGTGATGCCCACCGCGCGGGCCTTGTCCAAATCGATGTCGACCTGGATCTCCCGCGTGTCGCCGCCGGTGATGCGCACCTCCGCCACGCCGGCCAGCTGCGCGAGCGCGGGCTTGATGCGGTCATCCAGGAGCTTGCGCAGCGCCTGGGACGTCATGTCCGCGGACACCGCGTAGGTGAGGATGGGCGCGGCGGACAGGTCCACGCGGCTGACGATGGGCGCGTCCGCGTCCGAGGGCAGCTTGTTGACGGCCTGCCCCACCTTGTCGCGCACGTCCTGGACGGCGGTGTCCAGGGCGGTGCCCAGCGTGAAGGACACCACGACGGTGCCCACGTTCTCACGGCTGAAGGAGTGGATTTTATCCACGCCGCTGATGCCGGCGACCGCGTCCTCCAGGGGCTTGATGACCTGGGTCTCGATTTCGCCCGGGCCCGCGCCCTTGTAGAGGGTGTTGACCACCACCACGGGGAAGCTGACGTCCGGGTAGAGGTCGGTGCCCAGGCGCTTGAGGCCCATCACGCCCAGCACGATGAGCAGCAGGGACAGCATGGCCGTGAACACCGGCCGTCGGATGGAGACGTCGCTGAGAATCATGGAAGTGCTCACGCGCGCCGCGCTGGCTTGAGGGCCGCGCGGCGAAAAGGGGCGGCCGTTCGGCTACTTCACGGAGACGCGGGTGCCGGGGGACAGGGAGGGCGTGGGGAAGTCCACCACCTGCTGGAGGACGGCCGCGGCGCGCACCACCACCTCGCGGTCGCGGCGCTCCAGCACCTGCACGTCCACGCGCTGGAGGGCGCCGTCGCTGACGACGAGGACGTGGTCCCCGTTGGAGGAGGACAGCGCCGTCGTGGGCAGCAGCTGCGCGTCCTGCGCCTCCCCCAGCTTCAGCATGGCGCGCGCCAGGGTGTGGGCCACGAAGCGGCCGTCCGCGTTGGGCACCGAAATCTCCACCGGGATGCGGCGGGTGGTGGGGTCCGCGGAGGGCAGGATGGTGCGCACCACGGCCTCGTCGGTGGACGCGCCGTGGCCCAGCGCCGCCACGCGCACCTTCACGCCCGGCTTGAGCAGCGCGCGCGCGCCCTCCGCCACGGTGGTGCGGAAGATGAGCGTGTCCAGCTGCTCCAGCGTGAAGAGGGGCGCGCCCGGGCCCACCGTGGCGCCCGTCTGGTCCGGGGACTCAATCAGGGTGCCAGCGAAGGGCGCCTTCAGGTCGTGCCGGCGGCGCGACGCGCGGGCCTGCGCCAGCTGCGCCTTGGCGGCCATCACCTGGGCCTGGGCCTGCGCGGCGGCGGCGACGGCGTTCTTGTGCTGCTGGTCGCTGACGCCTCCGCCGGTGCTGAGCTTCTGCGTGCGCTCGGCCGCGTCCTGCGCCATGGAGGCGGCGGCCTCCGCGGCGGCGACGGCGGCCTCCGCGCCGGCCACCTGCGCGTCCACGATCTCGGAGTTGAGCTGGGCGAGCGTGTCGCCCTTCTTCACGGCCTGCCCCTTCTGGACGCGGACCGCCTCCAGCCGGCCACCCACCTCGAAGCCAACCTGGAGGCCCTGGGCCGGGTACAGCGTGCCCGTCACCTCCTCCGACTGCGAGGCCTGCACGCCGCGCGCGGAGACGACCTTCACGGCCGGCATGGGCTTGTCCTGGCCAGGGGCCGCCGCGGCGGCGGCCGGCGCGGACGCGTCCGCCTTGTCGCAGCCGGTGAGCGCGAGCGCGGCGGCCACGCCCATGGCGGCGAGGGCACGGGAGGTGGAGGGCTTCGTGGTCGGTTTCACGGGCGTTTCCTTGGCGGACGGTGCGGGTTGGCCGCGCGGGCGTGGCGCCGGCGCGTGGAGGGCGGGGAAGAGGGCCGCGCGTAGGCGGCGGCCTGGGGCACGGGCTCACGCGGCAGCGAGCCTTCGTGCATGAGGCGCTGGAGGCCCACGGCCCAGGTGGCCAGGTCCGGCTTCTGCGTCAGCCGGCCCATGCGCCGGGCCAGCAGCAGGTACGTGCCCACGACGAACGAGCCGAAGAGGCTGGGGTCCACGTCTGGGGTGTCCGGCTGCTGGCCGCGCAGGTGGTGGAACTCCCGCGCGATGCGCTCCACCTCGCGGTCCACCACGTCCCACATGACGGACTCGAAGGCGGTGCCCTGGCTGCCCACGATGAGCGCCGTGACGAGCTCACGCTGGTCCCACATGAGCTCCAGCATCTCCACGTCCAGCGCGGCCTCCAGGCGCAGGAAGGCGCGGTAGCGCTCCGAGCGCGTGGCGACGTCGCCGGGGCCCGGCATGCCGTACTCCGCGCGGAAGCGCTCCATGCGCGACAGGCGCTCCGTGGCCAGCCGCTCCAGCTCCTCCAGGAACCCCTCCACCAGCGCCGCGAAGAGGGCCTCCTTCGAGGGGAAGTGCAGGTAGAAGGCGCCCTTGGACAGGCCGCTGGCGGCGGTGATGTCGCTGATGCGCGCGCCCTTCACGCCCCGCTTCGCGAACTCCGCCCGCGCGGACGCGATGAGCGCGCTGCGGGCTTTGGGGTCGGCGGGACGGGGCATGGCGGGCCATTCCTAACCCGCTGGTCAGAAATAAAACAGTCGTTGCTGAACGCCGGGTCAGGAATCCGAGGGGCGTGTCGGCGGAGGGCGCACGAGGGCGGAGCAGAGCGGACACGCGGGCGGTGCGTGGGGGCTGTCCCGGCGGTGCAGGTCCAGGATGGCGCGGGACACCTCCGCCAGCTCGCGGCGCACCTCGCGGCGGGCGCCCTTCACGCGCTCGATGCGCATGTGGTCGTAGCCGGTGGTCTGGTGGCGCATCCAGGCGATGACGGCGGCCTCCGCGCGCCGCTCAATGGGGATGCGCTCCGTGCGGGCCACGGTGCCGCTGCCCACGGGGGTGGCGTGGCCGGCGACGAGCACGGCCAGTCGCTTGGCGTGGGGGAGCCACGCGGGGCTGAAGGCGAGGAAGCGCAGGACGGCGTTGGCGAAGTCCACCTCGTACTCCGCCTGCTCCTTGGCGCGGCGCTCTCGGCCCTGGGCCAGCTTCTTCGCGTAGGCGGGGGTGGCGCGCTCGTCCTCCAGGGCGGCCCTGGCGTGGACGATGTGGGCCTCCGGCGCCCATACGCCCCGGGAGAAGAGCTTGCGGCCCACCTTCTCCACCACGGTCCAGGAGGGGCCGGCGGCCTTCACGCGGCGGGTGAGGCCGGCGTCGCCGGGGGGAAGCAGGGCCCAGCCATCAGGCACGGAGAGGAGGCGGCCGTCCTGGGCACGCACGCGGCGGGGGTCGGCCGTGGGGCCGACCGTCAGGGAATCAGGCATGGGGTGGGGTCCGAAAGGGCCGGCTGCATAGCACGCCCCCTCGCACCCTGGTAAATGCCCCGGGAACGCGCGCGCGAAGGAAGGACTCCGCGCGTGCGAGGAGGCCACTCTCGTCGTGGGAAGCGCCGGCATGTCCCTACTGAGGCTCACCTTCCTCGGCACCTCCGCCGCGCAGCCCACCCTGCATCGCGGCCTGTCCGGCCTGGCGGTGAAGGCGCACGCGGACCTGCTCCTGTTCGACTGCGGCGAGGGCAGCCAGCGGCAGATGGTGCGCTTCGGCACGGGCTTCACCGTGGACGCGGCGTTCTTCACGCACTTCCACGCCGACCACTACCTGGGGATCATCGGTTTCCTGCGCACGCTGGGGATGACGGGCCGCACGGAGCCCATGCACCTGTACGGGCCGCCCCCGGCGCGCCGGCTGTTGCACCAGGCCGTGCACCTGGGGCTGGAGTCGCTGGCCTTCCCGGTGGAGATCCACGAGCTGAAGGACGGGGACGTGGTGCGCCGCAACGGCTACTCCGTGCAGGCGGTGGGCGTGGACCACCGCATCCACGCGCTGGGCTACGTGCTGGCGGAGGACGCGCGCCCGGGGCGCTTCCACCTGGAGAAGGCGCGGGAGCTGGGCGTGCCGGAGGGGCCGGCCTTCGGGAAGCTGCAGAAGGGCGAGGCCGTCACGCTGCCGGACGGGCGCGTGGTGAAGCCGGAGGACGTGCTGGGGGAGGCCCGGGCCGGGCGGCGGCTGGTGATTTCCGGCGACACGCGGCCGTGCCCCGCGCTGGTGCAGGCGGCGAAGGACGCGGACCTGCTGGTGCACGAGTCCACCTTCTCCGACGACGAGCAGACGCGCGCCGTGGAGACGCGGCACTCCACCGCGCGGGAGGCGGCCCAGGTGGCGCGCGACGCGGGCGCGAAGCGGCTCATCCTCACCCACCTGTCCAGCCGCCACGACACCGACCCCGGACGGCTGCTCACGCAGGCGCGCGAGGCGTTCAAGGGGCCGGTGGAGGTGGCCTTCGACGGCCTCACCGTGGAGCTGCCGCTGCGCGACTGAGGTGGCTTCGCGCGGGCGGCGGCTCCTGCTCGGTGAGGGAGGGCGGGGTTAATCGAGCTTCTTCGCCTCGGCCTGGAGGGCGGAGGCGGCGTCCGGGTCCACCTTCTGGAGCAGCTCCCACTCCAGCTCGGAGTCGCGCTTCATCTGGGAGTTGCCGGCGCCCACCGCGGACTCGCCCATGTCCTTGCCGCGGCCGCTGGTGTCGTCGGCGGCGCGGGACTCGGAGCGGTCCTGGCGGCGGAACTCCACGGAGCACTGGCCGGGGCCGCGCTCGGTGCCGCGCACGTGGTAGCGCGCGTAGGCGGTGCCCAGGGAGGACGGGGCGCTGGTCATGAGCCACTCCGTCGTCGCCTCGAAGCCGGTCTGGCCCTTCATCAGGGAGAAGCCCTTCTGCTGGAGGAGGGCGACGGCCGCCGGCCACACCTCCGCGATGGGCTTGCGGTAGACGTGCCCCATGGCCTTGTCCTCCAGGTACGCCTGCTGCCGGCGCGCGGCACAGCCGCTGAAGGCGAGGGCGAGGACGGACACCACGAGCAGCGCCGAGGCGCGGGACGATTTCGAGGGGTTCATTGCTCCGGACTCCATGAAAGGGAAGACGGCTGCGGAACATCGCGCGGTGCGGGCCCGGAAGCCAGGTCCGGGTCCGTGCGGGACGGGGTTACCCTCATCAGGCAACCTTCATTTGGTAGGAGCCCCGCCGCCTCCCGGTGATGCGCCCCGTTGCGCGCGGCCCAGGTGTCCCAGCACCAGCGAGGCCACCCGGTCCGGGGCCTCCAGGGGCACGAAGTGGCCCACGCCCGGGAGGAACCGGACGGTGGGGGGCGACTCGAAGTATGGCTCCAGCCCCTGGGTGAGCTCGCGGCCGAGCGCCCCGTCGTCCTCGCCCCAGATGAGGAGGAGGGGCGCGCGGATGCGCGGGTAGTCGCGCAGCTGACGCTGCCTCCGCCGCGACGTGACGGCCTCCTTCATGGCCTCGCGGTAGTACGCGAGCGCGGCGCGCGCCGCGCCCGGCCGGGCCATGTTGCGTGCGTAGGGGTCCAGCCGCTCCTCGCTGACGCGCGAGGGGTCCGACAGCGCGTGGCGGATCCACCGGGATACGCGCTGGCCGCCGTGGGCCGACAGCAGGTGCTCCGGCAGCCAGGGCAGGAGGAAGAAGAAGATGTACCAGGAGCGCCGCAGCTGCTGGGGCAGCCAGATGCGCCGCGCGAAGACGGCCAGGTGGGGCGCGTTGATGACCACCAGCCGGTCCACCGCCTGGGGCTTCGTGGCGGCCAGGTGGTAGGCGATGGCGCCGCCCCAGTCATGGCCCACGACGTGCGCGGGCCTGTCCGGCTGGAGGTGCTCCGCGAGCCGGGCCACGTCCTGTGCGAGCGTATCCGTGTCGTAGCCGCCCCGCGGCCGGTCCGTGCCGCCATAGCCGCGCAGGTCCGGAGCGACGACGTGGAAGCCCGCGTCGGCCAGGGGCGGCATCACGTCACGCCAGCTCTCCGACAGCTCGGGGAAGCCGTGCAGCAGCAGGACGAGCGGGCCGTCCGAGGGGCCCGCCTCCAGCGCGTGCATGCGCAGGCCGGGCAGCGGGAAGTCGACGGGCGTGGGGGTGTTCATGGGCGGGACCCTAATGCGCGCTCCGGCGTCCTCCCGGCGGACGCGGGCGCATGCGTCGGGCGCCACACATCCGCGTGCACGACACCGTCCGCGCATCCAACGTTGGGCCATGCTGGAGGGCGGACATGATTCCCATCAGCGACGACAACCCGACCCTGCGCACCCCGGTGATGACGTACCTGCTGCTCGCGGCCCTGGGGCTCACCTGGGTGTTCTTCCAGGGCGCGGGCTTCAACGTGGTGCGGCTGGCCACCAGCATCTGCGAGCTGGGCCTGGTGCCCGGGGAGCTCACCGGCCGCGCGCCGCTGGGGCAGGCGGTGCCGCTGGGGGACGGGCTCGCGTGCGTGGTGGACAACGACGCCATCAACCGCCTCACGCCGCTCACGTCCATGTTCCTGCACGGCAGCTGGGGGCACCTTTTGGGCAACGTGCTGTTCTTCTGGGTCTTCGGCAACAACATCGAGGACAGCATGGGGCGCCTGCGCTTCCTCGTGTTCTACCTCTTGTGCGGACTGGTGGCGGCGGCGACGCACGTGGCGGTGGACCCCACGTCGCCGGTGCCCACGGTGGGCGCGTCGGGCGCCATCGCGGGCGTGCTGGGCGCGTACCTGGTGCTCTACCCGCGCGTGCGGGTGAACATGCTGTTCATCCTCTTCATCTTCATCCGCGTCTTCCCCATCCCCGCGTGGGCCGTGCTGGTGTGGTGGTTCGTGCTCCAGGTCGTCACCGGCCTGCCGCAGCTGATGACGCTGCGGCCGGAGGTGTCCGGCGGCGTCGCCGTGTGGGCGCACATCGGCGGGTTCGTGGCGGGCATGGTGCTCATCAAGCTCTTCCAGAACCCGCGCTACACGGCGCAGCGCACGACGTGGCGGCACCGGATGCACCCGAACCATCCCTGAGCCCGTCCGGCGGGTAGGAGGGCAGGCGCCCGCGCGCGGGGGGTGCGGATGCGAAGGAGCGCCCCGACATTGGGGGGTGATGTTCTTCGCGTCATGAGGAGGCGTGCATGGGGGCGGACCCGAAGTCGGCAGGGCTGTGCGTGGAGGCGCCGCCGCCTCGCAAGCGGGTGTTCATCCTGGGAGGCGGCTTCGCGGGGATGTACGCGGCGCTGCACCTTGAGCGGCAGCTGGGCAATCGGGACGACGTGGAGGTGACGCTCGTCAGCCGCGACAACTTCTTCCTCTTCACGCCCATGCTCCACGAGGTGGCCGCGAGCGACGTCAACGCGTCCGCCATCGTCATTTCGCTGCGCAAGCTGCTGCCGCGCCTGACGTTCGTGGAGGGCGACGTCAGCGGGCTGGACCTGGAGGCGAAGAAGGTCACGGTGGCGCACGGCGGGTTGGACGGCCACAGCCACACGCTGCCGTACGACTACCTGGTCCTGGCCCTGGGCTCGGAGACGAACTTCTTCGGCAAGCCGGGCCCGCGCGACTACACGCTGACCATGAAGACGCTGGGCGACGCGATGCTGCTGCGCAACTGCCTCATCGACCGGCTGGAGGAGGCGGACACGGACTGCGTGACGGCGGGCAAGCGCGACGCCATCGTCACCTTCGTGGTGGTGGGCGGCGGCTTCGCGGGCGTGGAGACGGCGGGCGCCATCAACGACTTCATCCACGGCGCCCTGCCCTTCTACCCGAACATCCAGCACGCCAACGTGCGCGTGATGCTGGTGCACGGCGGCGAGGAGGTGCTGCCGGAGCTGGGCAGGGACCTGGGCGCGTACGCACGCAAGAAGCTCATCGAGCACGGCGTGGAGGTGCGCACCGGCGTCCACGTGAAGGACGTGACGCAGGAGGGGGTGGAGCTACCGGACGGCACGGTGGTGCCCACCAAGACGGTGGTGTGGACCGCGGGTGTGACGCCGCCGTCCCTGATGGCGACGCTGCCGTGCGAGAAGGAGCGCGGGCGGCTCAAGGTGAACGAGCGCATGGAGGTGCCCGGCTTCCCGGGCGTGTGGGCGCTGGGCGACTGCGCGTCGGTGCCGGACGTCACCAACGGAGGCAAGCCCTGCCCGCCCACCGCGCAGCACGCGCTGCGCCAGGGGCTGGTGGCGGCGCGCAACGTGTGCGCGGCGCTGGACGGCAAGCCGGGCAAGGCGCTGCGCTACAAGATGCTGGGACAGCTGGCGGCGATTGGCCGGCGCTCGGGGGTGGCGCGCATCCTGGGGATGAAGTTCTCCGGCACCTTCGCGTGGGTGCTCTGGCGCACCATCTACCTGTTCAAGCTGCCGAAGCTGGAGACGAAGGTGCGCGTGGCCATGGGCTGGACGCTGGACCTGTTCTTCCGCAAGGACGTGGTGCAGCTCATCGGCCCGCGCGAATTGGATCAGCTCACGCTGCCGGCCCTGCCGCTCAACAGCCGTCAGCAGGTGCGGCAGGTGCAGGCGCTCCAGCCGCGCACGCAGCACTGAGCGCCGTGCGCTTCAGCCGAGCGGCGGCAGGTGGTGCAGCAGCCGCTCCAGGTCCGGCTGGAGCTCGTCCGGCGCGGCGGTGGCCAGCTCGTCCTGCGCGTGCGTGCCCCACGTCACGGCGTAGGTCTTGAGGCCCGCGGCCTGGCCCGCGCGCAGGTCCAGCGTGGTGTCGCCCACCATCCACAGGCCGCCGGTGCCCAGCGCCTTCAGGGCGTGGTGGATGACGTCCGGCGCGGGCTTGTGCGGGAAGCCGTCCGTGCCCTGCACGTGGTGCAGCAGGCCGCCCAATCCCATCGCGTCCACGAAGCGCCGCGCCATGTCGCCGCGCTTGGTGGTGGCGACGGCGAGCAGGTAGCCCCGCTCGCGCAGGGTGCGCAGCACGCGCTCCACGCCGGGGAAGGGCCGGGAGCGCCGGTGGAAGTTCAGAGGGTAGTGCTCGCGGTAGGCCACGCAGAGCGTGGCGGCGTGCTCGGGCGCGAAGCGCGTGTACATGGCCTCCAGCGGCTGGCCGATGAGCGCCCGCACCTCCGCGACGGAGGGCACCGGCAGGCCGTGGTGCGTGAAGCCGTGGAGGAAGCTGTCGATGATGTCCGGCAGCGAATCCACCAGCGTGCCGTCCAGGTCGAAACAGATGCCGCGAGGGGTAACGGTGCTCACCCGCCGTTCCATACGCCCTTCCGGGGCCGCGTGTCCCTATGCTTGCGTCCGACGTGCGCTCCTTCCCCTGGACGGGGGCGCCGCCGGGGGGGCGACATGCGACGCGCGAAACAAGAGGACGGCTTCTGGGTGGCCCCGGAGGTGCCAGGACTGGAGCTGCACCGGGCGGCCTACACCCGGTGGACCTTTCCGAAGCACTCGCATGACGTCTTCTCGCTGTGCGCCTACGACGCGGGCGCGCAGTCGATGCACCTGCAGGGGCAGCGGGTGGTGGCCTCCGTGGGCAGCCTCCTCGCCGTGTCGACAGGGGAGATGCACCAGGGCCACGCCGCCGACTCCACCGTCGGGTGGGCCTACCGCATCCTCTACGTCCCGCCCGCGCTGCTCATCCGCGCGGCGGAGGAGACGGGAGCGCCCGCGGGCACCCTGCCCGGCTTCGCGTCGCCCATGCTCCAGGACGCGGCGCTGATGGAGCGCTTCACCGTCACCTTCGACGCGCTGAAGGACGGCGCGGTGTCCCTGCTGGAGCGCGAGGAGCGGCTGCTGGGGCTGCTGGTGGCGCTGCTGCGTCGGCACTCGGGGCTGCCGTACCGGCGGCGGTCCACCGCGTGCGCGCGGGGCGTGACGCGGGCGCGGGAGCTGCTGGAGGCCCACCCCACGCGCAACCTCTCGCTGGAGGCGCTCGCGCGGGTCGCGGGGCTCAGCCCGTGGCACCTGGTGCGCGCGTTCCACCGTCAGTTCGGCCAGACGCCGCAGGTGTTCCAGCGGGCCCTGCGGCTGCGGCTGGCGCAGGAGCTGCTGGCGGGGCCGCTGCCCATGGCGGAGGTGGCGCTCGCGGCGGGCTTCACGGACCAGAGCCACCTCATCAAACACTTCGGCCGCACGCTGGGGGTGACGCCCGGCGAGTACCGGGCCGCGGCGCTCGCGGGGCGTGGACCGCGCAAGCACGTACAATCCCGCGCGCCCGTGCGTCCGTAGGTTGGAGCCCTCTTTCAGACAGGAGGGGTCCACACATGCAGCGAAACATCATCGCGGTGGCGGTGCTCACGGGGTGGCTCATGGGCTGCGCGCCGGAGCCCCTGGCGGACGAGGTGACGGCGGAGCCCGCCGCCTCCGAGGAGGCGCTGGAGACGGACGCGCGGACCTGGGGCGCGGTCGTCCTTCCACCGGGAGCGCGCGTGTACGGCCGCCCCATCACCGCGTGGGCGAAGGAGTGGTACCGCTGGCACTTCCGCGTGCCGGCGGACCGCAGCCCCATGCTGCGGCTGGAGCAGGACTGCGACGAGGACCAGGACGGCCCCGTCTACTTCGTGCCCACCTACGACCTGGACACCACGTACCAGCGCACCTGCCGCGTCCCCCGGAACAAGCCCGTGCTGGTGCCGCTGTGGGTCATCATCAATGACTACCCGTGCCCCGACCCGTCCTTCGAACCGGCGCCGGGCCAGACGCTGGAGGACTTCCTGCGCCAGGGCGCGCTCGACTTCAACAATGGCACGCAGGACCTGGTGGTCACCGTGGACGGCCGGCGCGTGGACACCCGCCGCCACCGCCACACCAGCGGCCTGTTCACCTTCGACGCGGACCCCAGCCTCGTGGGGAAGATTCCCGACCCGTGCCTCGTGGGGGGCGAGCAGCGCGGCGTGACGGACGGGTGGTGGCTGATGCTCCAGCTGTCCCCGGGCGAGCACGTGGTGAACGTGCGGGCCCTGGCGCCCTTCGGCGCGCCCATTGATTACACATACACGCTGCGCGTGGCGCGGTAGTCACCAGACAGGCGCACAGGACTGGCCGTCGCGCGGGGCGTGCGTCAGAGTGCCGCGCGATGTCCCGGGACGGGTTCCCGGGCGAACGATCATGGCGGGTGCGCGGATGATGCGAGGACGTCTCGGTTGGATGCTGGGGGCGCTGGTCCTGTGGGTGGGCGCTTCGGGCTGCTCCCGGCGTGTGCCGGAAGCAACGCCCGCGGAGCAGGCGGTCGAGGACGCGCCCACGGTGTACGTGGCCAGGCGCATCCGCACGCTGGATGCCGCGAAGCCGGAGGCCCAGGCGCTCGCCGTGCGCGACGGCAAGGTGCTGGCCGTGGGCACGCGCGAGGAGGTGCTCGCCGTCGCGGGCGCCACCGCGCGCGTGGTGGAGCTGGGCGACGCGACGGTGGTGCCGGGCCTCACGGATTCGCACGGGCACCTGGCCGGGCTGGGTCAGGCGCTCGCGAGCGTGCGGCTGGAGGGTACCACGTCCCTGGAGGAGGTGCGCCAGCGGCTGGAGAAGGCCCCGTCCACCGCGCACCAGGGCGACTGGCTGGTGGGTCAGGGCTGGGACCAGAACGACTGGGCCACCCCGCGCTTCCCCACCCTCTTCGACATGGGCGAGCACCTGAAGGACACGCCCGTGGCGCTGTGGCGCATCGACGGGCACGCGCTGTGGCTCAACGGCGCGGCGCTCAAGCGCGCGAACATCACCCGCGACACGAAGGACCCGGAGGGCGGCACCATCGTGCGCCTGCCGGAGGGCGACCCCAGCGGCGTGCTCATCGACAACGCCATGGACCTGGCGCTGAAGGTGCTGCCCCCGCCCACGCGTGAGCAGCACGAGGCGCACCTGCGCGCGGCGCTGGAGCACTGCGCGCGCGTGGGGCTCACCGGCGTGCACGACGCCGGCATGGACCTGCGGACCTTCCGCCTGCTCCAGGCCTGGGACAAGGCGGGCACCCTGCCCCTGCGCGTCTACGCCATGGCGGATGGCCAGACGGACGACCGCGTGCAGTACCTCAAGGACGGCCCCTTCCAGGGGAAGCTCCTGACGATGCGCGCGGTGAAGCTCCTCCTGGACGGCGCGCTGGGCAGCCGGGGCGCGGCGCTGGGCGCGGCCTACAGCGACGAGCCCGGCCACCGCGGCCTGCTGCTCCTGTCCCCGGAGGAGTACGCCGCGCGCGTGCACGCCTTCGTGGGCCGCGGCTTCCAGGTGGCGACGCATGCGATTGGCGACCGCGCCAACACGCTGGTGCTGGACACGGTGCTGCGTGAGCTGGCGGCCACGGGGACGAAGGACGCGCGCCCCCGCGTGGAGCACGCGCAGATCATGACCGCCGAGGACATCTCCCGGCTGGGCGCGAACGGCTTCGTCGCGAGCGTGCAGCCCACGCACGCCACCAGCGACATGCCCTGGGCGCAGAAGCGCGTGGGCCCGGACCGCATCCAGGGCGCCTATGCGTGGCAGAAGCTGAAGGCCGCGGGCGCGGTGCTGGCGCTGGGCAGCGACTTCCCGGTGGAGCGGCCGGACGTGCTCGCGGGGCTGTACGCGGCGCGCACGCGGCAGGACGCCAGTGGCCAGCCGCCGGGCGGGTGGCAGCCGGATCAGCGCCTGAGCGGTGAGGAGGCGCTGGAGGGCTTCACCGCGGGCGCGGCCTGGGCGTCCTTCGCGGAAGGGCAGCGCGGCCGGCTGAAGCCGGGCATGGACGCGGACTTCGTGGCGCTGTCGGTGGACCCCGTGGACGCGCCCCCGGCGGACCTGCTCACCGGGCAGGTCCGGCTGACGGTGGTCGCGGGCCGCGAGGTGTTCCGCGCGGACGCGAAGTAGCTACAGGTCCGCTTCGTAGGAGAGCGACTCGATGCGCTGGTTCGCCTCCGTCTGCAGACGGGTGCGCTCCTGCTCGAGTCGCTCCAGCTCCCGGCCGATGCTCTCCAGCCGGTCCTCCTGCGCGTTGAGCTTGGTGACGAAGCGCTCCACCAGCTCGCGCTGGGACGCGCCGCTCTTGAGCGAGTCGATGTTGGAGCGGATCCGCTCCTGGTCCTTGAAGAGCTGGGTGCGCTCCTCGTCCAGCCGCTGCACGTCGCGGGTGACCTGGGAGAGCTTCTCGCGCATGGCCACCACGTCGCGCAGGGCCTGGGCGACGCGCGGGTCGATGAAGCGCGAGTCGAGGAAGAACGTCACCTCCTCCAGCCCCAGGTTGCCGAGGTAGTACTGGCGCTGTCCCTTGGTGCGCTCGGTGACGGTGAGCGTGTCGGAGGCGCCCGGGGCCAGCTCGCGCTTGAAGCGCCAGAAGCCGTCCGTCGTCTCCGCGGGGGCGGCCGTGTCCTTCAGCTCCCAGCCGGTGCGCGGGTGCTCCACGTAGAGCACCTGGGGACGCTTCGCCTTGTTGCGCGCGAGGACCTTCGTGCGGCGCTGGTGGAAGAACTCCACGATGAGCGTGCCCCGGCCGAGCCGCGCGCGGAACACCGGGCCGTCCTCCAGGTCCTGCTCCACGGACACGGTGCAGGACAGCTCGACGGCGTAGGGGACGAAGCGCACGTCGTCGGGCTTGAGGGTGTCGAGCATCGCCTCGCCCACGTAGGTCTCGTCCTCGGTGATGGTGACGGGGCCGCCCTCCAGCGTGAGGCCGGTGGTGTTCTTGAACTCGATGCAGGCCATCGGGTTCTTCTCACGCGTGGAGCGGTTGTAGAGCAGCACGCGGCGGCCCTCGAAGGGGCGGTGCAGGATGGGCACGAGCGCGCTCTGGTTGCGGTGCACGGTGACGGGGCGATCCACGCCGTACTCGAAGAGGTCGCCCACCTCCTTCGTCAGCGTCGTCACGGCGGTGCTCTGCTCCAGCGTCTCGCGCATGCCACCGCGGCCGCCGCCGCCAATCATGGGGCCGCCCTTGGCCCGCATGCGGGGGGCCGGGGCGGGCGCGGCCATGGGCATGATGCTGGCCATGGGGGCGGCGCCCTGGCTGCCGAAGCCGTCTTCGGCCTCCATGTCCATGGCGGGCTCGAAGGCGCTCTCGTGGGCCTCCTGGGGGATGACGGGCGCGACGCCGGTCTCCGAGCGCACCTCCACGACGGGGCGGCGCAGGTAGCGGGGGTTGTAGAGGTCGTGGACGAAGGACACGGGCAGGCCGGCGATGAGGGACAGCTCCACGTCCACCCAGTCCTCGTCGCCGGTGTTGTCCACCAGGGCCCAGCCCTGGAGGAGGGGCGGTTTCCCCTCGTCCAGGAGGATGCGGTAGCTGGTCTTCCACACGGGGGACTCCAGCACGTAGCTGACGAACAGCTCGCGCGAGCCCTCTCCGGCGGTGAGGATGGACAGCCGCTTGGAGTCCTTCTTGTACGAGGACATGACGGTGGCCAGGTAGAACTCCAGGTCCTTGCGCACGGCCTCGTCGAGGAACTCCAGTTCGCCCAGCTCCAGCACGTCGAAGGTGCGCAGCGACGCGCCGACGAGCAGCGTGAGGAAGGGGCGCACGACGCTCGCTTCCCCCTGCACGACGGGCAGGGACTCGAGGCCGACGATGGCGCCCTCCACCTGCGCGGCGCCAACGCGAGCGCGCACGCGGGCGCCCTTCACCTGGCCGAGCAGCGCGGTGAGGCTGCCGTGTTCGGGGATGCGGATGGTGGCTTCGGAGAGGAGCTGCTCCAGGGGCTTGGTGGAGTCGTAGCTCACGGCGGACACGGAGCCGCCGTTCAAGTCCAGCACGGTCATGGACTTGAGGACGTCGTTCATGTCGCGCGCCTTGAAGTCCAGGTGCGCGGTCTCGCTGCCGGTCACCTTCCCCCGGCGCTCGAAGTAGCCGACGCCGTGCTTGTAGAGGACGACACGGCGGATGGACAGGGGCGAAGGCATGCGCGGGGCTCCGGGTGCGGTGTGGACGTGGGGTCTGGTCTAGCAGTGCCGGGGGACGGGGTTCCACTCCGGGTGGGGATGGCCGCCCTGGCATGCTGCCGGAGCGTCATTCCCGGGAGATGCATGCGCGGACTGTGTTGGCTGTGGGTAGGGCTGCTCTGGAGCTGTGCGTCGACACCCTCCTCGACGGCGTTCTCGCCGGAGGTCTTCTGGGCGGAGGCGGAGACTGGGAGTGAGTGCGCGGACGGAGACGAGGACCAGTGCCTCGCGCCGCTGTGCGTGGATGGGGCCTGCGCGTTGTTCCGGTGCGAGGACTTGGAGCCGGGCCGCGTGGTGCGCACGCGGGGAGCGCTCGCGCCGCCGGTGTTCGTGGCTCCGGGCAGTGGGCCGCAGCGGACGTGGGGCAGTGCTCAGGGCCTGCCGGGCGATGCGACTCCCGTCATGGTGTTCCGCTGGTATCCGCGCGAGAAGCTGCCCAGCGAGGTGAAGCGGCAGAAGGCGCTGGAGGAGTGGGCGAAGCGGCCCAAGGAGCGGCACCACATCTTCCCGCAGGCGTTCAAGAAACACTTCGTCAACAAGGGCATCGACATCCACCAATACGTCATTGCCATTGATGCGGAACTGCACAAGCGCATCCACCGTGGAGCGGATGGCGGCCCATGGAACCAGGAATGGTGGAGCTACATTGTTTCGAAAGGAGCCTTCGCCGCGCAGGAGGCACACTTCGAGCAGGCCTCCCTGATGATTCAGAAATACGGTCTCTTTGGCCTGACCATGACCTACTGGCAGCAGGTGGACCTCGCGCCCATTCCGGTGGAGGACTGAGCGGTGCGCTACTTCGAATTGGCCGATCCCAGGGATCCCGACTCCAGGCAGTGGAGCGGCACGTACCGGGCCACGCGCAAGTGGTGCCTACCGGGAGTCGACTGTCCCCGCTGCACGCCCTGGGGCGGCATGTTGGCCTATGCGTCGGTGGACCTGTCCAACCTGACGGAGAGCGACGTGCTGACGAGCGGATGGCCCCAACCGCGGGAGGAGTACGCGCGGCGTGCGGCCTTGGTGCGCCCGTTCGTGCCACCAGAACTTCCTCTTGAGCCGGGCTGTAGCTTCGGTCCCCTGGTAGGAACAGCGATGGGCAAGTTCGGTCCCATCACCGCGAGGCCTTCGTGGGAAGTGCTGGTGCGGGAGGACACGCTCACAGCACTTCAGGACGCAGGACTCAAAGGCATCATCCCGGTCCGGGCTGACCTGCGGAACCGCCGTACGAAGGAGCTTCCGCAATACGAACTGGAAGCGCGCCCCCTGGTGAAGCTGCATCCCGCCTGCATCCAGGATCGGGTGGCCACCTGCGAGTACTGCGGACGCCACGGCTTCTCGCTCCCACCGGAGCGCTGGCTGCTGGGTGAATCCATCCCCAAGGACCTGGACCTCTTCGGCGTGGAAGAAACCACCCGCATCGTCGTCTCCGAGCGCTTCGTCGACACCGTGAACCGGCTGGGCCCCAGTGACGTGGTCTACCGGGAGATCACCGTGGAGTAGCGATGCAACGACTGTCTTTTCGCCAGGGATTCATCGCGGTGGCATGGGTGGCCCTGGTCCTGCTCATGGGCTGCGGGGCTTCCCGGCCCAGGGGCTTCATCAGCGTGACGGAGTTCCCTCCCGGAAGTTCCACGGAGGAAGCCCCCAAGTCCTGGCAGGACGCTCGCGTGGGAGACCGCGTGGAGTATGTCTTCGACGCGGCCGTCTCCGGCTCGGGCCGGGGAGGCAGCTCCTCGGCGGGCCAGCTCTTCGTGGAGGTCGTCGCCGTCCAGGCTCCCTGGGTCTGGCTCTCCATCCGCATCGCGCGGAATGACGGCCAGCCCCATCCGCATCCGTTCCTGAGCCACGACTTCGTGCTGCCCATGCGCATGGGGGAGGCCCCACCCAATCTCCCCGATCCCATCAAGGACGGCAGCACCAGCATCACCCGCGTCTGGGCCTTTGCCGCCGGTCAACATTGGAGCGCACGGCAGTTCGCCCGTGACGATTCCTTGGGGGATGGCCCCATGCAGCAATGGCTCTATGCCACGACTCCCGGCCCGCTCTATCTCACCAACGGCCTGCTCAGGATCTACTTCGGCGCGGTCAGCCCCAGCGATTTCGCCATTCACTCGCTCACGCTCGTGTCCTTCCAGCGGGGCTCCGGTGCCACCCAGGGAACGCCTCCCGCCATGGACCACCCTTGGGGCCCCGGCACCTGGTACGAGATACGGGAGCGGACCCACCAGGGCGTCTCCGATAAGCGCGTCTGCCTGGACGCGGAACAGGGCTACCTGCGGCGCAAGATCTGGACCCGGCCGCCAACCGGTAAGCGGTGCGAGCACTTCCAGGGAGCGGCGGTCCTATCGCTGGAGGACGCCCTGCTCAACCTCGTCAACAAGACCGTCGGCGTGCCCACCTGGCCGCCTCTCAATGACGGAAGGCCTCTCCCGCGGCAGGGACGGCTTCAGCTGGGGCAGGACGCCTTGCCGGTCTATCTCGACGAAACCCCGAATGGGCAGGAGTACGTCAGCCTCAAGGTGGCCGTCCGGGCCTTCGCCACCGACGTGTGGAGCCCCGTGCTCCGAGGGCTCCCCATGGAAGTCCGCTTCAACCAGGTGTCCGAGGAGACGGTCTGGCAACCCTGGGCAGGCGTGCACCATTTCATCTCAAGCTCCAGACTCTCGGGCTGGGGCACGTGGATGGAGCCCTCCGAGCTGTCTTCCAGCACACGTTGACCCCGAACACGCGGCCACCGTCCACGCGGATCCGCGCGGGGCTCCGTGTATCTAACGGCCGCATGCGACGCCCCCTCTTCCGCGCTCCCCTCCTGCTGTGCTCCGCGCTCCTCCTGAGCACCGGCTGCGAGAGCATGAAGCCCCGTGCCGTCTCCCCCTCCGACGGCACCACCGCCACCGAACCGCCCGACGCCTCCGTCCCCACCCAGGCCTCCGTGCCGGACGCGGGCGCGCCCACTCCCGAAGAGACCACCGCCACGCCGTCACCGTGGCAGCGCGCCCGCGTGGGCGACCGCGTGGAGTACGCCTTCTCCGCCCACCGGGGCCGCCCGGGCTCGGACACCGGCGTGGGCGTGGCCGGCCATGTCGCGCTGGAGGTCGTCGCCGTGCAGGCGCCGTGGGCGTGGCTCACCGTCACCTTCACGGATGATCAGGGCAGGCCCCTGCTCCACCCGCGCCTCTCCCAGCCCCGCGTGCTGCCCATGCGCCTGGAGTTGACGCAGCCGTGGAAGGAGGAACACCGCGGCCAACGCTCCACCGAACAGACCACCGCCGCCGGCCGTGCGTGGGACGCGCGCCGCTTCCTGGACGACCGCCGCCCCAGCGACGGCCCCCTCCAGAACCGCCTCTACGCCACCGAGCCCGGACCGCTGTACCTCACCCACGGCCTGCTCGACGCCAGCACCACGCTCTCCGGCTTCGGCGCCAGCGGCAGCCAGCAGCTCACGCTCGTGTCCTTCCGCCAGGGCACCGACGGCGCGGGCACCGTGCCCATGCTCGACCACGCGTGGGGCCCGGGCACCTGGTACGACGTGCGCCAGGACCTCTCCGGCACGGCCTCCGTGCGCCGCGTCTGCCTGGGCGCGGAGGGCGGCTTCCTCCTGCGCAAGGAGGCCACCAGCCCCACCGGCGACGCGCCGTGCGCGGACTTCCAGGACGCCGAAACCACGCCCCTGGAAGAGGCCGTGCTCGACGCGGTCAGCGAGGCCGTCAGCCAGCCGCAGCAGTGGCCGCCCGTCACCGCCGGCACCGCGCCGTCGCGCCGCGAGACCTTCACCGTCGCCCAGCACCCCATCCCCGCCGTCGTCTTCGAAGCGCCCGCGGGCGAGGGCGCCGAGCGCCGCGTGCAGGTCACCCACTACGCCGCGGAGCCGTGGGGCACCGCGCTCCAGGGGCTCGCGGACGAGGCCCGCTTCACCCCGCTCTCCGACGCCGTCTTCCGCGCCCCGCCGAAGGGCAAGCGCGTGGCCGAGGACAGCACCGCGCTCGCGGGCTGGGGCAGGTGGGTCAAGGACGGCGGGCAGTAGCGTCAGTCACACGTGCGGCGCTCCGGCTTGTCCGCGCGGCACTGCGCCACGGACGGGAGCGCCTCGCGCGCCTCGTCCGCCACCTCCACCAGCGGGCGCGCGCACTCCTTCGCCGCCAGCGTGCCCTGGATGCCGAACAGGGACAGCACCTCCGCGCAGCGCTTCTGCAGGGACTCCACGCCCGCCACGAAGAGCGGCTGCATCACCTCCGGCGTGAAGGAGTAGCCGCTCGCCGTCGCCAGGCCCGTCTCCGGCTTGAACATCCACGCGCTGCGCCAGCTGGTTGCCACCTGGTCGAAGCGCGCCGAGCCCATCCACACCGACTGCCCCGCCCCCGGCCCCAGCGACGGCGGCTGGAAGCCCGGGCCCTTGCGGCGGCAGAAGTCCTCGGTCGCGCCGCGCAGCGTGCAGACGTTGTACTCGCCCAGCCGGCGCGTCACCGCGAGCAACTCCGCCTGCTGCACCTCGCCCACGCGCGGCTGCGCCACGAACAGGTCAATGGTGCGCATCAGCACGCTCATCGCGTTCTTCGGATCCGCCGACGGCGACGGGTTCGCCCCACCCGTCGAAATCACCAGCACGCGCTCCGCCCCGCGCTGCACCGCCTGCAGCAGCGGCAGCCCCGAGCGCACCCCGCCGTCGTAGTACGTCCCCGTGCGGTCGCCCGCCGCCGACGGCAGCACGCCCACCGGGTTCGACAGCACCGGCTCCGCGATGGACGCCACGATGGCGTTCGTCATCCCGCCCTTGCGCAGCTTGTCGGACGCGCCCGCCTTGAAGTCCGCCGGGTCCTGGTCGCTCACGCTGAACACGTCGCCCGTCTGGAAGTCCACCGACACCGACACCAGCTCCGTGCCGTTGTGCAACATCTCCGGCTGGATGAACTGATCCAGCTTCGAGAAGATGCCGTCGAACCGCACCAGCCCCCGCGTGTCCTCCGCCAGGTTCCACAGCCACGTGGAGTTCACGCAGTACAGGTCCGACTCCACCGTGCACGTGTAGTTGCCCAGCAGCTGCTTGCGCGCGTTCGCCTCCTGGCCCGGCGTGTGGAACAGGTCCACCAGCGTGCTGATGAGCGCGCCCGTGCTCGTGCCCGCCGCCAGGTCGATGCGCGCGTCCCCGCAGCCCTCCGGCGCGGGCTTGCCCCGGCACTGCTCCAGGATGCCCAAGAGCCGCCAGATGGCCCCCGCGCTGAACGCGCCGTTGGCCCCGCCGCCGCTCAGCACCACCGCGTTGCTGGGCCGCTGGAGGTCCCGGCGCCACGAGCGCGCTCGCACGTACGCGGCCGCGGACGCCGCGCCCTTCTGGATGCCCTGCGCGAGCACCTCGCGCGTCAGCGGCACCTCCAGCGACTGCTGCAGCGCCGCCAGCGACGGGCCGATGCCCAGCGTGTTCGCGAGGAAGCGCTGCGCGTCCACCTCCTCCACGGCCGGCGACGCCTCGGAGAGGGACTGCACCGGCGGCGGCACGCCCCACACGGACGCCTTCACCGCCCGGTCCACGTAGCCCGTGCGCTCGGCGTTCTCATAGCAGGACGCCGTGTCGTTGCCCGCGTGCTGGACCAGGCACGCGGTCATGTCCAGCACGGCCTCCGGAGCCGCGCCCAGCGCCTCCATCCACGCGCCCGCGCGCGCCGGATCCACGTAGGAGTCCGTCAGCTGCGCGCGCGTCATCCCCGCCACGCGCTCCACCGCCGGCACCCGGGACGGCATGTCCTTGGGCGGCGACGCGTCCGGGGTGTTGAGCGTGTCCAGGAGCACGTCCGTACGCATGAAGCTGCAACCGCCCGCGGTGGCGGCGAGGAACATCAGCAGGGGCGTGAGGTGACGGCGCATGGGGACTCCTCCATGAGGAGAATGAGCGGACCGTCCTCCTCCTTAGCCGATGCCCCCGACGCCCGGCCATCACCCGAAACGTCAGGCATCCGCAATCTCGCAAAGCGCCGCTCGCGACGCGTCGCGGTGCGGTTAGCATGCGCGCCCCCGACCCGGAGGATGGACCCCACATGGTTGAGTATGACCCGCATCGCTGGTGGAGCTACTTCCACTACCTGCGCGGTTCGATGGTGAAGGAGATCGTCGGTCGCGTGTTGATGTGCGTCGTCTGGGCCGCGGCCGTGGTGGGCTTCTCACAGCACGTGCGCAACGTGGGCGTGGCCCCGACGGTGCACACGCTGGCGGGCATCTCGCTGAGCCTCCTGCTCGTGTTCCGCACCAACGCCTCCTATGACCGCTTCTGGGAGGGCCGCAAGCTGTGGGGCGGCATCGTCAACGAGACGCGCAACCTGGCGCGCGCGTCGGAGGTGTTCCTGGGCAGGACGCCGCTCTACGCCCCGCTGGTGCGCTGGACGGCCGCGTTCCCCTTCGCCGCCGCCGCGTGGCTGCGCGGCCAGCAGCGGCATGTCGGCCCGCACACGGACACCCTGCCCCCGGGGGAGGTGGCCGGCGTGCTCAAGGCCCAGCACGTGCCGCTCGCCGTGGCCCGCCGGATGACCGCCGTGCTGGATGAAGGCCGCCGCCAGGGGCTGTATCCGGAGTACGTCCAGATGCAGTTGGACCAGAACGTCCAATTGCTCATCGACTACCTGGGGGGTTGTGAGCGCATCCACCGCACGCCCATGCCCTTCGCGTACATGGTGCACCTGCGGCGCGCGCTCATCCTCTACTGCTTCACCCTGCCCTTCGCGCTGGTGGACACTTTTGGCTGGGTGACAGTGGTGGCCACCTTCGTGGTGGCGTACGTCTTCTTCGGCATCGAGGAGATCGGCGTCGAGATTGAAGACCCCTTCGGCACGGACGACAACGACCTGCCGCTCGACACCATCTGCCAGAACATCCAGAACAACCTGCTGGCGTTCCTGCCGGCCGAACCGCGAGCCCTCCCAGCAGAGGAGAGCCCGGGTCCGTGAAGGACTACTCCGCGACGGAGACCTTCACCTCGATGTTGCCGCGCGTGGCGTTGGAGTACGGGCACACCTGGTGGGCCGCCTCCATCAGCTGCTGCGCCTCCTCGCGGGGGACGCCCGGGAGGATGCCCGTGAGCTCCACCGCCAGGCCGAAGCCGCCCTCGGGCGTCTTGCCGATGGTGACGGTGGCCTTCACGCCGGCCTTCTCATCCAGCTTCTTGCCGGCCTTGCCCGCGACCAGGCGCAGCGCGCTCTCGAAGCAGGAGGAGAAGCCCGCGGCGAAGAGCTGCTCGGGGTTGGTGGCCGTCGTCTTGCCGGAGCCGCCCAGCTGCTTCGGCATGGCCAGCTCCAGGCCGTCCAGCGGGCTCTCAGGCAGCAGCAGCCGGCCGTTGCGGCCGCCGTGCGTGATGGCGGTGGTGGAGTAGAGCGGCGAGATCTGGACCGGGGCCATGGTGTTGCTCCTTCGTGACGTCGTGAGTGGAAACCGCGTGTGTCTCAAGCGCTGCGTGAAGAAACCTTCTCGAACAGCCGCTGGATGTCCCGGCGCAGCCGCGACAGCTCCTCCAGCGTCAAACCCGTGCGGCAGACGATGGCCTCCGGGATGGCCGCGGCCTTGCGGCGCAGCCCCTTGCCCTGCGCGGTGAGCGACACCGTCACCGACCGCGCGTCCTGCGTGGAGCGCTCGCGGCGCACGAAGCCCTGCGCCTCCAGCCGCTTGAGCAGCGGCGTGAGCGTCCCCGAGTCCAGGTACAGCTTCTCCCCCAGCTCCTTCACCGTGACCCCGTCCGTCTCCCACAGCACCAGCATCACCAGGTACTGCGGATAGGTGAGCCCCAGCTTCGCCAGGAGCGGCGTGTAGGCCTGCACCATCGCGCGCGACGCCGCGTAGAGCGGGAAGCACAGCTGCAGGTCCAGCCGGAGGAGGTCTTCCGTCGACATGGGGAATATGTAGTGCGCAATTGAATTGCGCGCAACTGAATTGGAGACACGTGGGGAAGCCAGGCGGGGTGCGGGGTGTTTCCCCCGGCGGGCAGGGCCGTGGTACAGCCGCCACCCCCGGAGTGCCCGGGAACTGTCGAGGACGAGGGATGCTCAGGACGGTCACCGCCACGCGCTACGTGACGCCCTTGCGCGAGGGGGGCTCGCTGCCCGCCATCGTGGAGGCGAACGACGCGGGGCTCTATGTCGTGAAGTTCCGTGGGGCGGGTCAGGGCGCCAAGGCGCTCATCGCGGAGCTGTTGGCGGGGGAGCTGGCGCGCGTGCTGGGCCTGCGGGTGCCGGAGCTGGTGTTCGTGGAGCTGGACGTGTCGCTGGGGCGCAACGAGCCGGACAGCGAAATCCGCGAGCTGCTCAAGTCGAGCGCGGGGTTGAACCTGGCGCTGGACTACCTGCCGCGCTCGGTGACGTTCGACCCGCTGGCGGTGCCGGTGCCGGAGGCGCAGGTGGCGTCCGCCATCGTGGCGTTCGACGCGTTCGTGACGAACGTGGACCGCACGCCGAAGAACCCCAACCTCCTGGTGTGGCACCGCAACCTCTGGCTCATCGACCACGGGGCGGCGCTGTACTTCCACCACTCGTGGGACGGGTGGGAGGAGCGCAGCCAGACGCGCTTCGCGCCCATCAAGGACCACGTGCTCCTGCCGTGGGCGCACGGGCTGGCGGAGGCCGGGGACCTGCTCAGGGAGCGGGTGACGCGCGAGGTGGTGGAGCGCATCGTGGGGGCGATTCCGGAGGCGTGGCTGGGCCAGGAGCCCGCGTTCGCGTCCACGGCGGAGCACCGCGCGGCGTACGTGACGTGGCTGCTGCGCAGGCTGGAAGCGGCGCCGGGGTTCATCGAGGAGGCGACGCGTGCCCACGCCCAGCTCGTTTGACTACGCCATCATCCGGCTGGTGCCTCGCGTGGAGCGCGAGGAGTTCATCAACGTGGGCGTCGTCCTCTTCTGCGTGCAGCACCGCTACCTGGGCGCGCGCGTGGAGCTGGACGTGGCGCGGCTGAAGGCGCTGTCGCCGGACGCGGACGTGGAGCTGCTCAGCGGCCACCTGGAGAGCTTCCGCCGCGTGTGCGTGGGCGGCAAGGACGCGGGGCCCATCGGGCGGCTGCCGCAGAAGGAGCGCTGGCACTGGCTGGTGGCGCCCCGGAGCACGATGCTCCAGACGGGCCCCGTGCACGCGGGCCTGTGTGACGACCCGGACCGCGCGCTGGAGCACCTGCTGGACACGATGGTGCGGGTAAAGCCCGCTCCGTGAGCAGGCGGGCGGGCGGGCCCTTCGTCCGCTTGTCGGCACATCGCGAATGACGGGCGCGCATCCCATCGTGAAGAGAGGGGGGAGGCCTGGACGTTCGTCCCAGGGCTTCCCATTTTTCGCCGCGAGCCCTGGGGAGGTAGCGAGCCGCAATGGAGCCGTCACCGCTACGCATCGTCACGTACAACGTCCGCTACTTCGGACACATGCTGAGGGGGCTCGCGAGCACCGTGGGGCCCAAGCGCCGGGTGGCCGCCGCCCTGGCCACGCTGGATCCGCTGCCGGACGTCGTGTGCTTGCAGGAGGTGGAGACGACGTCGCTGCGCAGCAACATCGCGCACCGGCAGGTCCGCCCGGGTGAGACGCAGCTGGAAGCCTTCATGGCGCGCGTGGAGGAGACGTTCGCCCTCCAGGGGAGGGAGATGCCCTACGAGGCGTTCTACTTCCGCGCGCACCACTACAAGGTGGGCGAGGTGTCGCTGTACACGACGGGGCTGGCGATGCTCGTCAACACGCGCACGCTCCTGGTGGACCGGCACAACGTGGAGGCGCCGGAGCACATCACGCACCACCACGTGCAGGGCCTCAAGGAGCGCAAGCAGAGCCGCATCTGCGCGCACATGCGCGTCATCCGCCGCGCGGACCAGCGCGCGTTCCACATCTTCAACACGCACCTGAGCCTGCCCACGCCGTTCGCCCGCGAGTTCTGGGCCACGCGCGACAAGATGGGCTGCGGCGTGAACCAACTGCATGAAGCGAAGAAGCTCACGGGCTTCATCGGGTTGCACGCGAAGGACGAGCCGTTCGTGGTGTGTGGGGACTTCAACTCGCCGCCGTCGTCGCCGGTGTACCGCTATCTCACGGGGGATGCGCACCTGACGTGCGCGCAGGCGGCGGTGGGGCAGATCAACCCGGCCCTGGCCCGCGCGTTCCCCACCGCGGGCTTCATGCACATGCGCATGCACCTGGACCACCTGTTCTCCGGTGGCGGCGTGAGCTGGCTGGACACGGACGAGACGCGGCCCTTCGGAGACCTGAACAGCCGCTTCCATGGCCTGTCCGACCACGTGCCGCTCATCGCGCGCTTCCGGTTGGAGACCCCGGCGCCAGCGTTGGTGACCTGAGAAGCGGGCCGCCGCGTCCCCGCCGGCTGCTCCCCGCGCGCGCCTCGCGTGGGCAGCGTGTCTCTTCGGAGGCTCGCGACGATGATTCGACTCCAGCGCGTCTATGACGAGGGCGGCCCGGATCCCCGGGCGGGGACCCGCTTCCTGGTGGATCGGCTGTGGCCTCGGGGACGCAAGAAGGCGGACCTCCACCTGGACGGCTGGCTCCGCGAGGTGGGGCCCAGCACGGAGCTGCGGCGGTGGTTCGCCCACGACGTGGCGCGCTGGGACGAGTTCCGGCGCCGGTACGCCCGCGAGCTGGACGCGCACCACGACGCGTGGGAGCCGCTGCTCGAGGCCGCGCGCCAGGGCCGCGTCACCCTGCTCTACGGCGCCCGCGACACCGAGCACAACAACGCCGTGGTGCTGAAGGACTACCTGGAGGCCCGGCTGAAGCGCCCATCGAGAGCGAAGCCGCGCCGCACGGTGCACTGACCGCGCGCGGCTTACTCCTCGTCGCGCTCCAGCGCCTCCCACGCGTCCAGGATTTCACGCGTGCGGCGCTCGGCGAGCGCGTGGAACTCCGGCGCCAGGTGCGCCACCTTGTCCGGGTGGTATTGCGCGATGAGCGCGCGGAACGCCTTGCGCGCCTCGTCCCTGGGCGTGCCCCGCTCGATGCCCAGCACCGTCCACGGGTCCTTCGTTTCGGGCTCGGCCGCGACGGCGCGTTGGCCGCGCGGGGGCGTGGCTTCGTCGGCCTGCCACTCGCGGGCCCTGGAGGAACCCTGGCGGGCTCCGGTGTCGCTCGCGGGCCCGTAGCGCGGAGGCGCTTTCGGCGCGGGCTCCGGGCGGCGGTGGCCCGGGCGCTTCTCCGGGTCCGGCGCGGGGATGGCCGGGGAGAGGCGGCTCAGGGCCTCCTGGAGGAACCACAGGTCCTCCGTGGGGCTGGCGTTCTTGCGCACCACCGCGCGCGGCCTGCCGCCCTCCAGCAGCACGTAGCCCGTGGCCGCGGCGTAGGCGCGCTTCTTGTCCTCCGGGTAGAGCCGGTCGCCCAGGTCCCCCAGCGGATCGCGCCACATGCCCTCCGTGGTGCCCTCGTCCGCCACGATGACCTGCGACAGCACGTGCCCGAACACGTCCTCCAGCGCCGCGAAGGGCTCACGCGCCTGCGGCGGGCGCGTCATCGCCGCGCCGTGGCGCACCCCCGCCACCAGCAGCAGCCCCTGCGCCGCTTCCACGAACGCGAAGAGCTTCTCGCGGACCTGCTTGTCGGAGAAGTAGAGAACGGCCTGCACGGTCCTCCCATCTTAGGGCCTCCAGGCCCCGGCCCCCCATCCGTTCCCCTCCCAACCCGCCGGGTCCGGTTCCTGGAATTCCGACAAGGCGCGGTTCAAAGCGGCTCGACCCGGGGGCGGGCTTGGGAAAGAGTCACCCCCTCCTATGCGCTGCTGCCACCGCCACGCCCCCGCCGCCGCCGGGTCCTCCGACCCGCATCCGTTCAGCCTCCCCGGCGCCACCGAGCACTACGCCGCGCCCCGCCCCGTGCGCGCCGAGCACGTGCGCATCGAGCTGGACCTGGACTTCGCCCAGCACACCCTGGCCGGCACGTGCACCACCCGCGTGAGCGCCGTGCGCACCGTGTCCACCGTCACCTTCGACGCCGTGGACCTGGACGTCACCGGCGCGCGCGTGGACGGCCGCTCCGCCGCCTTCTCCAACTCCGGCGCCCACGTGCGCGTGGAGCTGCCTCGCGCGCTCGACGCGGGCCAGGCGTGCGACATCGCGCTCACCTACCGCGCCCGCCCCCGCCGCGGCCTCTACTTCTGGGGCCCCGACGCGGGCTACCCGGACCGTCCGCTCCAGGCGTGGACGCAGGGGCAGGACATCGACGCGCGGTGCTGGTTCCCCTGCCTGGACACGCCCGCGCAGAAGGCCACGTCGGAGGTCATCGCCACCTTCCCGGCGAACATGACCTCGCTGTCCAACGGCGTGCTCGTCAGCGACGTCACCACCGGCGAGCGCCGCACCCAGCACCACCGCATGGCGCAGCCGCACGCGCCCTACCTCGTCACGCTGGTGGTGGGCGAGTTCGACGAGGCCACCGACACCGCCGGCACCACGCCGCTGCGCTACCTGTTCCCCAGGGGCCGCCGCGAGGACGCGCTCCGGTGCGTGGCGCGCACGCCGAAGATGATTGCCGCGTACGAGTCCCTCACCGGCGAGCCCTACCCGTGGAGCGGCTACGCGCAGGTGTTCGTCACGGAGTTCATCCTGGGCGGCATGGAGCACACCACCGCCACCACGCTGGTGGACACGGTGCTGCACGACGCGCGGGCCCACCTGGACTACAACGCCGAACCGCTCATCTCCCACGAGCTGGCGCACCAGTGGTTCGGCGACCTGCTCACCTGCCGCGACTGGCCCCACGGCTGGCTCAACGAGGGCTTCGCCACCTACTTCGAGGTCCTCTGGAAGGAGCGCGGGGACAGCCGGGACGAGGCCGACCACCACCGCGCGCTCGACCTGGAGGCGTACCTGTCCGAGACGCGCGAGCGCTACGCGCGCCCCATCGTCGCCCGGAAGTTCCAGGCGCCCATGGACCTGTTCGACCGCCACCTCTACGAGAAGGGCGGGCTGGTGCTCCACGAGCTGCGCCGCCGCGTGGGGGATGACCTCTTCGTGCGCGCCCTGCGCCACTACGTCGCGTCCCACCGCCACGGCGTGGTGGAGACGGTGGACCTGGCGCGCGCCTTCGAGGAGGCCACCGGCCACAACCTGGACCCCGTCTTCGACCAGTACGTCTTCTCCCCCGGCCACCCGGAGTTGAAGGTGGAGGTCCGCTACGAGGCGGACGACGCGCGCCTGCGCATCAGCGTGCGCCAGACGCAAGCCACGGACTCGGGCACGCCCGTGTTCCGTCTGCCGCTGGAGGTGGCCGTCACGGTGAACGGCGAGGACACGCGCCACCGGCTGGAGCTCACGGACGCGGAGCACCGCTTCCACCTTCCCTGCCCCGCCGCGCCCACGCAGGTGCGCGTGGATCCGCGCCGCGACGTGCTGGGCACGCTGGACGTGGACAAGGCCGTGGGGCTGTGGCGCGAGGAGCTGGCGAAGGCGCCGGAGGCCCGCGCGCGCACGGAGGCCGCGCACGCGCTGGGGAAGGACGGGGGCTTGAGGTCGGTGGAGGCGCTGGGCCGCGCGCTGAAGGACGCGAACCTGTTCTGGGCCACCCGCGCCGCGTGCGCGAAGGCGCTGGGCCGCATCCGCACGCCGGAGGCCCGCGCGCTGCTGCTGGACGCGGCCGTCACCGACCACCCGCGCGTGCGCCGCGCCGTCGTCGCCGCGCTGGGGGAGTTCCGCCACGACGTGGAGGTGGCCTCGCGCCTGCGCGCGCTGCTGGAGGCCGGGGACGCCAGCTACTTCGTGGAGGCGGAGGCCGCGCGGGGCCTGGGCCGCGTGCGCGCGCCGGATGCGCTGCCCCTGCTGGAGGCCGTCGCGGCCCGGCCGTCGTTCCAGGACGTCATCGGCGCGGGCGCGATGGACGGGCTCGCGGAGACGCAGGACGCGGCGGCGTTCCCGGTGGCCGTGGCGCGCACCGCGTACGGGCAGCCCGCGTTCCTGCGCCGCGCGGCCGTGAGCGCCGTGGCGAAGCTGGCGGAGGTGGCGAACCGCAAGCGTGAAGCGGTGGACCTGTTCTCGCAGCTGCTGCGCGACCCGCAGTTCCGCGTGCAGCTGGCCGTCTGCGACGCGGCCGCCACGCTGGGCGACCGGCGCCTGCTGCCCGCGCTGGAGGGCACGACCTTCAGCGACCCGCGCACCCGCCGCTACGCCCGCGAGGCCGTGCGAGCCCTGCGCGAGGGCGCCCCCCAGGCCCGCGAGGTCGCGTCGCTGCGCGAGGAACTGGACGCGCTCAAGCAGGAGACGCGCACCCTGCGCGAGAAGCTGGAGACGCTCACGCTGAACGCGAAGCCCGCCGCCACCGCCCGGAAGCCCCCGAGCAAGCGCGCGGCCAAGCGTGGCCGCACGCCGCCTCCCAAGCGCCGGCGCTGAGCCGCGCATCCGGCCCGAAGCGCTCCTGCGCGGTGGAGCAGGGCCTGCGCTTCAGTCCACGGGGCCTTGCAGCGCCTGGCGCAGGAACGTGCGCCAGTCCTCGAGCAGCGCGGGCGACACGTCGTGGCCCAGGTCCGGGTAGGTCCGCAGGTCGATGGGGACGCCCCGGCCCTTCAGCTCCGCCACCCGCTCGCGCGTGTGCTGGACGGGGATGATGGCGTCCTGTTCTCCCTGGAGCACCCGGACCCGGAGCGACGCGGGCAGCTCCCCCGCCGGGTCTCCCAACAACCGCGTCCCCATGGGCACCGCCGCGTCCACCAGCTCCGGGTGCCGGATGGCCAGCATCCACGCCAGGTCTCCTCCGTAGGAGAACCCCGTCACCACGACGCGGCGGAGCTCCGGATGCGCCACCCGGACCTCGCGGATCAGCTCCGCGAGCCGCGCGGCCATGCCCTCCACGTCCTCCGCCTTCCCCTCCCACGTCTTCGCCTCGTGGTCGGCCTGGAACCACGTGAAGCCGTCGCGGCGGGGCCTCGGGCCCTGGGGCAGCAGCGTGCGCACGGGGATGCCCAGGGACTGGACGTGCTCGTCCCAGAACGCGGGCGTGGACCCGGAGAAGTGCAGCGCCACGAGCAGCGCCTCGGGCATGGGAGCGCCCACCGCCTCGCTCTGGTGAACGAGCGGCACGGCGGCGCCGCGGGACCCGGCACAGGCTCCTCCCAGCAGCGACACGGCGAGCAACAAGGCGACGGTCCGGGGTTCACGCATGCCCCTGCTCTACCCGCCCGCCTGCCCGTCCTCCAGGGGTGCTGACGGCGTCCGGGTATCCGGCTTCACCGCGCCGTTCGGGCTCGCAGTGTGTACCTGTAGTCAAAGGGAAACGCGCACGGGCGCCAAGACGCGCGCCCGCCAACGCCGGGGAGCCCCCATGTCCCGGCCAGGGCCGGCCTCACGCGACGGACGCGGGCGCCGGGCCCCACCAGGAGCAAGGCATGGCCGGAGGAGCCGCACGGGAGCTGGAAGCCATCTTGGACGCCGCCGTGGACCCGTTCATCGCGTGCGACGCCGACGAGCGCATCCTGCACGTCAACGCGGCGACGGAGCGGCTGCTGGGCTGGGACCGGGAGCAGCTCCTGGGCAGGCCCGTCACCGACCTCTTCCCGCCCCGCCTGCACCGCTTCCACGGCCTCTCCCTGCCGCGCTACCTGCTGTCGCGCCGCAAGGTGCTGGGGGGGCGGCCCACGCGCGTCTTCGCCCGGCGGCGCGACGGGGTGGAGCTGCAGGTGGAGCTGACGGCGGGCGCCACCGGCGTGGACTCGCAGGAGCGCATCGTCCTCACGATGCGCCGGCTGCACGAGGTCATCGACTCGCTGGAGGAGCCGGTGGAGCACGTCCCCGGCACCCCCGACCGGACCGCGCACCACGAGGAGACGGTGGACCGGCTCTACCGGCTGGTCGTGGAGAACGCCCCCCTGGGCATCTTCCACTTCGACCGCGCGCCCATCGTCACCGCGTGCAACGACCGCTTCGCGCACCTCATCGGCACGTCGAAGCGCAACCTGGTGGGCCTGAACCTCTTCACGCTGAGCGACGAGCGCATCATCGCCTGCGTGCGCGAGTCACTGGCCGGCCACAACTGTGACTACGAAGGCGACTACCGCGCGCTCACCACCAGCAAGGTGACGCCCGTGCGCGTGCGCTTCGCCCCCTGCTACGCCGAGGACGGCACCGTGGAGGGCGGCGTCGGCATCGTGGAGGACATCACCGACCGCCGCCGCGTGGAGGCCGAGCGCGAGGAGAACCTGGCCCAGCTGGACCTGCTCTTCCGCGGCGCGCCCGTGGGCATCGGCTTCCTGGACGCGAACCTGCGCTACGTGCGCGTCAACGAGACGCTCGCGCGCATCAACGGCATCCCGGCGGAGGCCCACACGGGCCACACGTTGCCGGAGCTGCTCGGGGAGCCGGGCGCCCTGGCCGAGCGGGGGCCCCGGCAGGTGCTGCGCACCGGTGAGCCCATGGTGAACAGGGAGGCCATCTCCGACGAGGACCTGCGCGTCCCCGGCCCCCGGCGTTACTTCCTGGGAAGCTACTACCCGGTGCGCACGCCGGATGGCCGCGTGCTGGGCGTGGGCGTCCTCGTGGAGGACATCACCGAGCGCAAGCGCGCGGAGGAGGAGCGCGCGCACCTGTACCGCGAGGCCCAGGAGGCCATCCGCGTGCGCGACGACTTCCTGTCCATCGCCTCGCACGAGCTGAAGACGCCGCTCACGCCCCTCAGCCTGCGCCTGGCCACGCTGGAGCGCCGCCTGGAGCGCGGCGAGAACCTGGACCCCAGCGTGCTGCGCCACGCGCGCCACCAGCTCACGCGCCTCACCGGCCTCATCAACGACCTGCTGGACGCCTCGCGCATCGAGGCCGGCCGGCTGGCCCTGCACCCGGAGGCCACCCGCTTCGACCTGCTCGTGGAGCACACGCTCGCCAGCATGGAGGGCCAGAAGGGCAACCACGCCTTCGAGTTCGAGACGCCCCCGGAGCCCATCTCCGTCCAGGGCGACGCGTACCGGCTGGAGCAGGTGGTCTCCAACCTGCTGGAGAACGCGCTCAAGTACAGCCCGGACGGCGGCACCATCCGCGTGCGGCTGTCCCTGAGCGAGGACGTCGCGGTGCTGTCCGTGACGGACCCGGGCATCGGCATCCCGGAGGACCAGCAGCAGCAGCTCTTCGACCGCTACTTCCGCGCGCGCAACGCCTCCACCCGCTCCTACGGCGGGCTGGGCCTGGGCCTCTACATCAGCCGCGACATCGTGGAGCGCCACGGCGGCCGCATCTGGGTGGAGAGTGAAGCGGGCCGGGGGTCCACCTTCTACGTCGCGCTGCCGACACTCTCCGCCGCGCGGCCCGCCCTCCCGCTCGCCTGGCCGGATCGCCAGCTCCACTGAAGCCATGGGCGCGCAAGCGCTGAAAGAACTTCAGCCCCGCCTCTCCGCCCCCGCCGGCCGCCCCATGCAAAGGGCTGGAATCCCACGGTTCCCAGCCCTGGCACGCCCCCTGCTCAAGGTGGGTGCACGGGAGGGAGAGACACCCATGGAGAACATGACGATGAAGAGCGAGTCCCCTGTCAGCCGCGACAATGACGGATGGATTGTCCGGGTGAAGGTCGGTGGACGTGTCCAGGAGGTGCGCTGCACCTCGGAGAACCAGGCGCGCTACTTCGCGGCCGTGCTGTCCTTCAACAACGCGACGCCCCCCTCGCGCCTGCGCCACTAGCGCGAGCACGAGGAGGAGACGCCCGGCGTCAGGTCAGGCATTGCGCCGGGCGATGTCCGTCGACAGCACGTTGGCGAAGGACACCCAGCCCAGGTAGGGCGCCATCAGCCACGGGGCCTTGCGGTCCACGCGGCTGGCGGCGGCGGTATAGGCCACGATGCTGCCCAGCAGCGCCCAGTTCTCCACCGCCGCGGCCTTCAGCAGGCGCTTGCGGAAGAACAGGTGCGACCAGGCGGCGTTGAGCCCCAGCTGCATGAACCACAGGCCCAGCGCGCGCGAACGCCGCTCCCCCGCCGGTGAGCCCCAGATGCGCCAGCCGGAGACGGCGATGAGGCCATAGAGCGCCGTCCACACCGGCGCGAAGGCCTGGCGGGGCGGCTGGAAGGGCGGCTTCTTCAGGCGCTTGTACCAGCCCTGCTGGATGGCATCGCGGGTGCTGCGCGCGCCGATGAAGACCGCGCCCGCGGTCAGGGCACCGAAGGCGCCCAGCGCCACCATCGACTCGCGGTTGAGCGTGGCGTTGTGTTCCAGACCCTCGGAGCCTCCCAGCTCGCTGAGCTGCATGTCGTTCCTCCAGACGTGATGAAGCCGTTGTGCGAAGCCACAAGCTGTGTCCTCGCACAACGGCTCGCCACGTCCGCCTGCCTGCCCGGCCGTCTTCAGGGCTGCGCGGGGAGGGTCGCGGAGTCCATGGGGGCGCGCGCCTCCGTGGACACGCCCGCCGCGAGCCAGCCCTTCACCAGGGCCAGGTGCTCGGCCTCCGCGTCCAGCGCCAGCTGGAAGCGGTCCGCCAGCGAGTCATGGCCCAGGCCGCGCGCCAGGTCGATGAGCAGCTCCCAGCTCGCGTTGTCCGTGAGCTCCGCCACCAGCAGCGCCTCCATGCACTGGCGCAGGTTGGTGCGCGCGTCGGAGATGGCCGCCGGCACGCCCATGGAGATGACCGAGGTGAGGTCCGCGGACGGCGTCATCGCCGTGGGGTCCGCGCCCAGCTTCTCCATCGCCTCCACCAGCAGGGCGAAGTGGCTCAGCTCGTCGTCCATGATCTTCGTGAGCAGCTCCCGCGAGGGGCCCCCCTCCCAGCTGCCGAAGACCTCCAGCTTGGAGAGCGCGCCCTCGTAGAGCCGGACGCCGGAGCGCTCGAAGGCGAGCCGCTCCCCCAGCTTGTCGATGAACACCGTGGGCTTGCCGCCCTTGAGCATGTCCATGGCCGTCTTGGCCATGCCCTTGAGGCTCGCGGGCGGCGGCACGCTGCCCAGACCGTCACAGGCCTCGCGCATGTACTGCTTGCGCACGTCCGCGATGGCCCGCGCATCCCCCAGGCTGCTGGGCTTCGCGCGCCGCGCCTCCGCGATGACGTCCTTGCTGTCCACGGGTGATGTCTTGATGCCGGTGCGGTTGGCGCCCACGTCGGCGATGGTGTCCTTGCTCATTGCAGTCTCCTCCCCTCCAGCACCGAGCCCATGCGCTCCGCCTTCGCGGCGAGCTCCGTGCCGGGCCTCCATTGGTAACCAGCCGCCGCCGTCTCCGAGGGCGACCCTTCCGAGTTCAGCTGCGCCTGGTACGCGAGCGAGCGGTGATCCGGCGGCAGCTGGGACTTGTCCACGTACTCGGTGCCGTCGGAGCGCATGTCCACCTCCTGCGAGAGGACCTTGCGCACGAACTCACGGTGTTCCTTGAACGCGATGGGCTCCGGCAGCTCGCGGGGAAGCACCTCCGCGGGGTCGCGGCGCTCCAGGTTCTTGAACAGCTCCATCACGTAGTGCAGGTGTCCCAGCTCGTAGTCCACGAACCGCTGCCACACCTCCTTGATGCGCGGGTTCGACTCGTACGCGAGGCACGAGTGGTAGTTGTAGACCTCCATGGCCTCGTGGAGCATCCACTGCTCCAGCATGGACTCGTCGGGGTCGATGAGTGAGCCGTACTGGGTGACGTGCTGCTCCTCGATGGAGGCGATCTCCGCGTAGAGCTGCCGCGCGACGGGGTCCGTGAACGTGGGGCCCACGGTCATGTAGTAGTCGTGCGTCTGGAACTCGGCCGCGGTGATGGTCAGCGCGTGCAGCTTGGACAGCGGGGCCGCCGTCTTCGCGTTGTACGGGCGGCGCAGGTCATCCAGCGGGTGGCGGTGCTCCACGGCCGTGGGGCGGCCCGGGATGATGTCCGTATAGGACTGGGTGATGTTGTTGGGGTCCTTCCCCTCCAGCCGGTCGTAGAGCGCGGAGTAGCGGTACAGGTGGTCGAAGTCCTCCAGCATCCCGAAGCGGTACGTCTGCGCCAGATAGGGGTCCGGCTCGTGGATGGCCACGCTGGCCGTCACCTCGATGGCGAGCTGCTCGAAGCCCAGGGTCGTCTCGATGGCCTTCTGGTCTGGCGGGGTGAGCCAGTTCACCAGCGTCTGCTGGTGGTGCTCCGCGCGGCGCACCAGCGCCAGGTGCGGGCGCAGCTCCAGGCTGCGGCGCGCGAAGATGTGCTTCATGCGCAGCGCGTCCGCTTCAATGCCATTCATCAGGATGACGCGCGTCCGGGTGAAGGCGTCGTCGTCCAGCTTGCTGTAGGGCCGCCGCACCAGGTCCTTCCACGTAAAGGACTGGCGCTCGACGGGAGTGCCTTTTTCTTTGAAGAGGTCCAAGGCCACGGGGTGACTCCTTCTTGGGCAGGGACAGGACGTTGAAGCGCGGGCGGTGGGCGTCACCAGCTCGGGTCCCCTGCGCTTCAAGGTTGGGGGCCCCCCGCCAACGGCAACAGACGTGCAGGCGTCGGCCGTGGGACGCCAGGGGCTGCGATGGCTCGTCAGGTCCCCTGCTTCGCGGACCTCTCCTGTTCCTCCTGGATGAAGGTCCAATTCCGTCGCGGCCGGTGCGTGCCGGAGGGCCGTTTCCCGGAGTAGCGTTTGCCGTCGTCGACCTCGTGGGGAGGGGCCGTGGCGGGTGAGACGTGGAAGATCATCCAGGAGCGCTGGCGCCATCACCGGCTCCCGATGCTGGGCGTCGCGCTGGTGGCCACGCTCATCGCGGGGGCGGCCCAGTGGAGCGGCCGCCTCGAAGGCACGGAGCACATCGCCTACGACGAGGCGCTGATCCGCTACACCGGCGACCGGAAGGCGTCCGGGCAGGTGGTGGTGGTGGCCATCGACCAGCAGTCCATCGACGCCATCAGCCAGGACGCGCAGCTCCAGGTCAACTTCGGCAACTGGCCGTACACGCGCACGCTGTGGGCGCGCGTCGCGCAGGAGCTGAAGGCCGCGGGGGCCAGGGCCGTGCTGTTCGACGCGGTGATGGACGAGCGGGCGTCCGACGAGTCCGCCGACCTGGGCTTCGCGCAGGTGCTGCGTGAGACGGGGCTGCCCTTCTACGTGGGCATGGTGAGCAGCGGCTCCGCGAAGCCCCTGGCCCGCGCGGACTTCCAGTCCCCCGTGCCGCTGGCCACGCCCGAGTCCGCCCCCCAGCCCCCGTCAGACACCTTCCCCGACGAGTTCGAGGACGCCCCGGCCCCGGCCACCCCCGTGCTGGAGGCGGGAGCCCTGGCGCGGGCGCTGGCCTTTCCCGCGAGCCGGACGGATGGGAAGCCGCTGCAGAGCCTCCAGGGAACGTCCCGGGTTCCCCGCTACCCCGTGCCTCCCACGCCCGCGCTGGTGGGCGCGGTGAGCGGGTTCGGGCTGGTGGACACGGAGGCGGACGGGGACGGCTCCATGCGCCGCACGCACTTCGCGTTCACGGACGGGACCAACACCTACGTGACGCTGCCGGTGCGCATGATGGCGGACCTGCTGGGCGCGAAGGAGGTCACGCTCTCCGGCCGTACCCTGCGCATGGGCGAGCGCACGTGGCACGTGGACGCGGATGGCAGCGCGGCCCTGGACTACGGCGGTCCGCTGGAGACGCGCTTCCAGCAGGTGCCCCTCATCGCCGTGCTGGACGACTGGATCCGCCGCGGCCACGGCAAGCCCCCGGGCCTGGACCCGGCCCTGTTCCGGGGGAAGGTCGTCGTCATCGGCGGCACGGCGGTGGGCGTCAACGACATCAAGGCCACGCCCTTCTCCTCCACGCAGCCGGGCCTGGTGAAGCAGGCCACGGTGGTGGACACGCTGCTGTCGGGCGCGTTCATCACCGACGCCCCGGCGGGCGTGGACCTGGGCCTGACGTTCCTGGTGGCGCTGGTGTCCGCGGTGCTGTTGATGACGGCGCGCTGGACGCCGCTGGAGGTGGTCTGGCCGGTGGCGCTGGTGGCGGGGCTGTTCGTGCTCACGGGCCTGTTGCTCAAGACGTCGCACACGCACGTGCGGATGGCGATGCCGGCGCTGGCGGGCGTGGGCGCGAGCATGGCGGCGCTGGCGTTCAACCACCTGGTGGCCAACCGCGAGACGCAGTTCATCCGGCAGGCGTTCCACCGCTTCATGGAGCCGAAGCTGGTGGAGCAGATGATCCGCTCACGCCAGCTGCCGCGCCTGGATGGGGAGAACAAGGAGATCACCGCGTTCTTCAGCGACATCCGCGGCTTCTCCACCTTCAGCGAGCGCTTCAAGGAGGACCCGCGCCAGCTGGTGCGCATCCTCAACACATACCTCACGACGGTGAGCGGGGCGCTGCTGCGCGAGGGCGGGTGCCTGGACAAGTACATCGGCGACGCGGTGGTGTGCCTCTTCGGCGCGCCCATGGCCCAGGAGGACCACGCCGTGCGCGCGTGCCGGGGAGCGCTGGCGGCGAAGGCGGCGGTGGAGGCGCTGCGCCAGGACTTCCGCGCGAAGGGGTTCCCGGACGTGTACACGCGCATCGGCGTGAACAGCGCGGTGAACTTCGTGGGCAACTTCGGCAGCGACCAGCTCTTCAGCTACACAGCCATTGGCGACGGCATGAACCTGGCCGCGCGCCTGGAGGGCGCGAACAAGGCCTACGGGTCGGTCATCATGATTGGCCCGCGCACGTATGAGCTGGCGCGCGAGCACATCGAGGTGCGCGAGCTGGACCGGGTGCGGGTGGCGGGCAAGACGGAGGCCGTCACGGTGTACGAGCTGCTGGCGCTCAAGGGGCAGCTGGACGCGTCCACGCGGCACACGGTGGCGCGCTACCACGAGGCCCTGGGGCTGTACCGCGAGGCGCGCTTCGCGGAGGCCGCGGCGGTGCTGGAGGCGGAGGCCGCTCGGTCGCCGGAGGACGGGCCCACGGGGAAGCTGCTGGAGCGCTGCCGCGAGTACCTGGAGTCACCCCCGGAGAATTTCGATGGCGTCGCGAATCTGGAGAAGTGACGGCGTATCAGGGTGGGGAGCACGACGATGAAACGATGGACCTGGGGCATCCTGCTGCTGGCGTTGGGCGTGCCGGTGACGGCCGCGTGGGCGGTGAAGAAGGACGAGAAGCTCTACGTGAAGGCGCGCAACACGCGCGTGCTCAAGAGCGCGGTGCCCACGGCGGACGTGGTGGCGGTGCTCCAGCCCGGGCAGCAGGTGACGTGGAAGGGCGCGGATCCGAAGAACGCGCAGTGGCACCAGGTGACGGAGCCCGGCGGCAAGCCCGGCTACGTGTTCCAGACGAACCTGTCCACGAAGCCGCCCAACATGGAGCTGGTGGCCAAGGACGGCCAGACGCGCTCCATCGACCCGGCGACCTTCGTGTCCAGCGGCGCGGCGGTGAAGGCGCTGAGCCCGGGCGCGGAGAAGTACGGCAACGAGAAGGGCGGCGACTACAAGGTCGCGGTGGCTCAAATCAAGACGCTGGAGGGCCTGGCCCTCAAGGTCACCCCCGTGGAGATCGACAAGCACGTGCGGCAGGCCGGGCTGTTCCCGGTGGTGGCGCCCAACACGAAGCTGGGTCCCCAGGCGAAGAAGGGGGGCAAGTGATGCGCTCGCGCATGGGAGTCCTGGCGGCGGCGGGCCTGGGGCTGTGCCTCACGTCCTGTACCCAGGTGACGAAGACCCTGAAGGCCGCGAACCTGGGCGGTGACGTGGACCGGGTGGTGGCCGCGACGGAGAAGGTGCAGTCCTGCGACAAGCTGAAGGTGGCGCCGGCCATCCAGGAGGAGTACGCGCTGGGCAGCGCGCTGGCCATCCACTGGGCGCAGCAGGGCGGCGGGCTGATGCTGACGGGCACCGCGGAGCAGGGGCTGAACACCTACGTCAACACGGTGGGCCGCAACCTGGCGATGCAGTCCCCCCGGCCGGAGCTGCGCTGGACGTTCGGCGTGCTCAAGGACGAGCGGCACTTCAACGCCCTGTCCGCGCCCGCCGGCTACGTGTTCGTCACGCGCGGGCTGCTCCAGGGCGTGGACAACGAGGCGCAGCTCGCGGGCGTGCTGGCGCATGAGATTGCCCACGTCGTGCTCAAGCACGCGCTGAACCAGTACGTCTCCGTGAAGGTGAGCACCTGCAAGGGCGCCGCGGTGGCGGGCGCCGTGGTGTCGACGGTCGCCTCGAAGGTGGTGGGCGCGAGCCGGCTGGACGGCCGCCTGGACCTGGACTCGGACACGGAGCTGATGGGGAAGATGGTCGAAGGGACCGTGGAGGCCTTCGGCAAGGGCAACCGCAGGGACGAGGAGCTGGCGGCGGACGCGCTCGCGGTGGAGCTGATGCTGTCCGCGGGCTACGACCCGGGGGAGTACTCGCGGCTGCTGGGCCAGACGTCCGGCGGCGGCGGGCTCATGGAGAACCACCCGAGCAAGGAGGACCGCCAGAAGCAGATCTCCGAGCTCGTCCAGGCGCGGAAGGAGGCGACGGATCCGCTCGCGCGGCTGGACGTGGCGTCGCTCCAGCGCCCTGCCCTGCCCGCGGCCTTCGCCATCGTGGGGCCCGGGAAGAAGCCCACGGGCGTGGCGAAGGACGCGAAGTAGGCCGGGACTTCAGCGCACCGTGGCCTGGCTCAAGGCGCGGTGCACGGACTCCAGGGCCTTGCGCGCCTCGAGCAGCTCGGCGCGCTCGGCGGTGAGGGACGCGACCTGCTGGGCCAGCACGTCGCGTTCGCCCTGGAGCGTCTCCACGGCGCGGCGCAGGGAGGCGGACTCGTCCTTGGCGCCCTCCAGCTCCACGGCGAGGCGCTCCTCTTCCGCGAGGCTGTCGGCCAGGGCCAGCTTGCCCTTGGTGACGACCTGCTCCAGCGCTTCGTGCTCCTTCGCGGCGGCCTGGAGGGCCTGGCGGGACTCCTGGAGGGACAGGAGCGCTTCGTCGCGTTCACCTTCCAGGGCGGCCAGCTCACGCTCCAGGTCGGCGAGCAGCTTCACGCGGCCCTCCATCTCCGCGGACAGGCGGCGGGCCTCGTCCATGCGCAGGCGGGCTTCCTCGGTGGCCTTCTCCGCCTGACGGCGGGCGACCTCGAGGTCCTGGGTGAGCGTGAGGTTGAGCGCCTTGACCTTGGTGAGCTCCGCCTGGAGGTGGGTGATGCGCTCCACGGCGCGCTGGCCGGCTTCGGCGACGGTGGCGGGCAGCGGCTCCGGGCGCGGGTTCTCGCGCACGGCCTTGAGGCGGGCCTTGAGGCGCTCGCGGCGGGATTCGGAGTCCAGCTCCTCGCGGGGAGGCGCGGGCGTCTGCACCTCGACGGGGGCGGGCGCGGCTTCCTGTCGGGCCACCGTCTCGGTGGTGGTGACGGTGGAGGCCTGGACGGCAGCGTACGTCGTCATGGGCTCGGCCTCGGAAGGCATGCGGAGGGCCTGAACGCCCATCCGTCCATCGAACTGTACTCCGGGCGGAGGGCCCGCGAAGGTGGCCGGGGCCGCCCGGGGCGCCTCAGCCTGGGCCATCGCCGGAGGAGGCGAGGCGAACGTGACCGGCGCTGCCCTGGGGGCTTCCACCGGTGCGGCGGCTTCGGCGCGAGGCGCGGCCGGAGCCGGGCTCTCCATGCGGGACACCTCGGCGCGGAGCGCTTCGGTGTGCGTCACGGAGTGGGCCAGGGGCGCCACGCGCGTCGGATCCACATGCGTGGCGGCTTCCGGACGCGCCGTCAGCGCATCCCAGCGCGCGGCCGGCGCGGGCGGCTCCACGTGCGTGGGCGTCGGCTCGGCGCCCAGGGGCTCCTGGCCGAAGGCCTCGACCACGGACTCCCGCTGCTGCGCGACGTGCGCGGCGGACAGGTTCCACGCGGACGCGGCCACCGCCTCCGCCACCTCGCGGTGCGAAACGGGCGACACGGCCTCCGCGTCCCAGACGGACTCCTCGGGCGCGGTCTCCTGCGCCACGTTCCAGCCAGGCGCGGGCTCCTGCGAGTCCGCCTCCAACCACGGCGAGGGCGGCGCGACCTCCTCCTCGCGCGCCGCCTCCGGGGACACCAGCGCGGACAGCGCGTGGGACACCGGCGAGAACGACGGCGCCGTCACCGCGGGCAGGTTCTGCGCGGCAGGGGGCGCGGCGGTGCGGGCAGGCGCGTTCAGCGCGGCCTCCATCGCCTCGGCGGCGGTGGGACGCGGGCCGGCGCGGCGCTCGATGCGGGCGCGCACCTCGGAGGACAGGTCCGGCGACTCCGCGACCGGCGGAGGTGCTTCCGGCGCGGCGGGCTCCGGGTGGGCGGCGGCCGTCCCCGTGGGGTCGGACGGGTCGAGGGCACCCGTCAGCGCCCCCAGGCGGAGGCGCGGCTTCGCGCGGGACACGTTCTGTTCGAAGGCTTTCTTCATGGGGAAATCTCAGCCGGCTTTCGTCGCGGTGCCGGCCTTCACCGCCGCGGCGTGCGCGGCCACCAGGCGCGGCAGCACGTTGTCCAGCATGGCCTGGATGTCGTTGGCCCCCTTGGACGTGGGGTCCGCGACGAACACCGGACGGCCCTCGCTGGAGGCCTGCGCGAACTTGGTGCACTGCCGGATGATGGTGGGCAGCAGGTACTCGGGGTAGTGCGTCTGGAGCGCCTCCAGCGCCTCCTTCGCCAGCTTGAAGGTGGCGTTGAAGGAGTTCACCACGATGAACACGTGGTCCAGCACGTGGTTCAGGTCCTCCTCCAGGCTCTGCACCGTTTCGAACAGCAGCTTGAGGCCGTGGAAGGACAGGAAGTCCGCGAGCACCGGTACGAACAGGTCGTTCGCGGCCATCAGCGCGTTCAGGTTGAGCAGGCCGAAGGACGGGGGCGCGTCGAAGACGATGAAGTCGTACTGCGCCTCCACGTCCTTGAGCGCGTTGCGCAGCTTGAACTCACGGCCCGCCATGGGCATCAGCGCCAGGTCCACCGTGGACATGCTCAGGTTGGACGGGATGAAGTCCAGGTTGGGCAGGGTGGACTTCTGCACCACCTGCGCGAGCGGCGTCTTGCGCACCAGCACGTCCAGCAGCGTCTTCTCGAAGTCCTCGCCCTCGTAGCCCAGGCACTTGGTGGCGTGGCCCTGGCTGTCCAGGTCGATGAGGAGGACGGCGTAGCCCAGCTCCGCCAGGCGCCACGCGTAGGAGGTGGACAGGGACGTCTTGCCGGTGCCGCCCTTGAAGTTGAGGAAGAGCTGGCGGCGGAGGCCCGCGGTGGGCGGGAACTTGTTGAGCGTCGTGCGCAGCTCCCACACGTCTTCCGGGCCGTAGGCGTCCTTGCGCAGCTCCGAGGGGATGGACTTCGGAGTCACGCCGAGCATCTCGGCTACCTGCTTCGAGCTGTACGTCGGCGCTTCCATGAACGACCCTTCGGATGACGTGTGAGGCCCGGCTTGCGTGCACCTTGCCTCAAGCGGCGAAGTATTTGTGCCCCCTTCGCACGATGGCCCCTCGGGCCACCAGCAGGGCAACAGCCTCCTGGGCCAGCTCCGCCGGAGCGGACAGCCCGGACGTCAGCTCGGCGAGCGAGCGTCCCCGGACGGCGACCCGCACCTCCTGCAACATCGCCCCACACAGCGCTTCCACGGGAGACGGGCCGCGCTTGGGAGGAACAGGCGGCGGCGCAGCGGGCGCGGGAGCCCGGGCGGGAGGAGGCGCGCCCATGGCAACCAGCGCGGCCTGCACGGGCGTCCGTCTCGCGGCGGGCTGCGCGGGCGCGGCGGGCGGCACAGGCGCGGAGCGCTGCACGGGCGCGGCAGGAGGAACGGAGGCCACGGGGCGCGACGGCGGCGCGGAAGGGCCCGAAGCGAACGACACGGGCCCACCGTTCGCGACCCGGGCGGGAGCGGAAGCCGCGCCGTGCATCATCGCCGGTGCGGAGCGGGCCGCGCCCACGGTGGCGACCGCGAGCGCGGGGGCGGCGGTCCACTGAGAGGTGTTGGCGGCCTCGGCCGCGAGCGACATCGGCACGGCGTGCGCGGGAATCGAAGGGATGGGCTGCTGCGCCACGACCGGAGCATTCACCTGCTGCGGCTGCACGTCGTGAGCGGCCACCTGAGGCGCCTGCGCGAACACCGGCTGCGCGCCCTGCACCGCCACGGGCTGAGCACCCTGCGCCACGGTCTGCATCACCGGCTGCGCGCCCTGCGCCACCTCCACAGGGGCCACGCGCACGGGCTCCACGGGCTTCACGTCCAGCGTCGCGCGCACGGGCTTCACGGGCAGCGTCGCCAGCCGGCGGATCTCCCGGCGCCGGTGGGCATCATCCAGCGCGACCACCGCGGACACGTCGTGCCCCAGGATGCGCGACAGGCTCTGCGCCGCCGCCTTGCGCACGCGCGCCTCGCCGTCATCCAGCGCGCTCAAGAGCAGCGTCCGCGCGTTCTCACCCCGGCCCGCGCCCAGCGCCAGCGCCGCCAGCGCGCGGACCTCCGGATCCGTGTCGTGAATCGCGTCCTCGCCCAGCCGCCGCGCCGTCTCCCCCTCCAACCCCAGGGCGAGCAGCGACGCGCGCCGGCGCACCGACCGGTCCGAGTCCTTCATCGCCTGCGCCAGGTGCGGCGCCGCGTCCTTCGGCGCCAGCACCAGCAGCGCCTTCAACGCCGCGATGCGCACCTCCGGCACCGGCGACGACAGGAGCGGCGACACCACCGACGCGCCCTCCTCCCGGCACAGCCCCGCGAACGCCTGCACCAGCGCCACCTGCGCCGTCGCGTCCGTCTCCGCATGCAGCGCCGCCGCCAGCGCGGGCGCCGCCGCCGGATGCGCCAGCGCCTTCAGCCGCTCCGCCGCACGAACCCGCGCCGCCGCGTCCGCCGCCGACAGCTCCCGCACGGAGAACCCGAACAGCGTCTCGTCCGTGGTGCTGCCCGCGTGCCCGGACAGCTCCGCCATCTGCTCCGGGCTCACCCGCAGGCGGCCCTCGCTCTGCAGCCGCTGCGCCTCGCGCGCCACCGGCGACAGCCCTGAATCCGCCGCGCCCGAGGACACCGCATGCGCTCGCGGAGGAATGGGCGCCGCGGGGCGCTCCGTCCACGGGACGATCGGCTCGTGGGACTTCAGCGGCACCGCGGGCCCGCTGTACGGCGTGCGCACCGCCGGCACGTCCCCGCGGAGGATCACCTCGCTGCGCAGCTGCGAGATGAACGACGCCAGGTCGAACCCCAACTCGTCGGCATCGTCGTCCACCACCGGGCGCGCCTGCCCGGAGGAGTGGATCCGGCTCGCGTCCAGCAGCTTCGCCATCAGCTGGTCCCGCTCCAGCCGCAGCGCGTGGTTGACCCGCGTCAGCTCCTCGCGCTCCGCCTGCGCACGGCCGCTCTTCACCTCCAGCTCGGCCACCTCCCGGCGCAGGTCCAGCTCACGCTGGTGCCCCTCCGCCAGGTCCTCCCTGAGGTGCGAAAGCTCGTCGCGCGCGGACGCCAGCTCGCCATGCAACTGCTGCGCACGGGCCTCGAAGTAGACGATCTTTTCGAGTGCGCTCTTGAGCAGCGCGTCCGGACGCTCGTCACTCACGACTGGCTCTGGCCTCCCCGCGAAGGCGCTCGGCGGCGCTCCCCGGTTCGCGACACCGAAGGGACTCCCCGGCTTCCCGGCTCATCGCCGGGGCGGGCACCTTATGTCAGCCCTACGTGCTACGTAAACCACGGAAACACCAGGGGTTTTCCCCCGCCAGGACACGCTGTGATTGACAACGCCGCCCAGGCCGATTTTTCGGCCTCGCGCCCGCGTGCACGCATGGTCCAATGCGCGTCATGGCCCCTTCGCGCATCGACACCGCCGTCACCCGGATGTTGGGCATCCGCTATCCCATCATCGCCGCGCCCATGTTCCTGGTGTCCAACGCCGCGCTGCTGGAGGCCGCCGGACGCGCGGGCGCCATCGGCGCGGTGCCGTCGCTCAACTTCCGCACCGCGCAGGCGTACCGGGACTTCCTCGACACGTTCCCCAAGAACGTGCCCTTCGGCGTGAACCTCATCCTCAAGTGGGCCGAGCGCCTGGAGGAGGACGTGGCCGCGACGGTGGCGCGCAAGGTCCCGCTGGTCATCACCAGCCTGGGCGACCCCACGCCCATCGTGGAGCGCGTGCACGCGTACGGCGGCAAGGTGTGGAGCGACGTGATTTCGCTGCGCCACGCGGAGAAGGCCGTGAAGGCGGGCGTGGACGCGCTCGTCGCCGTGGGCAGCGGCGCGGGCGGCCACGCGGGCAACCTGAGCCCCCTGGTGCTGGGGCCGTGGCTCAAGGCGGAGCTGGGCGTGCCGGTGGTGCTCGCGGGCGCGCTGTCCACGGGGCGCCACCTGGCCGCGACGCTCGCGCTGGGGCTGGATGGCGCGTACGTGGGCACGCGCTTTTTGGCCACGGAGGAGGCGGGCGCCGCGCCCGACTACAAGCAGGCGCTGGTGGACTCGAACCCGGAGGACCTGGAGTACACGAAGGAGGTGACGGGCGTGCACGGCAACTTCATCAAGAGAGCGCTGGAGCGCTTCCGCGCGGGCCAGGGCAAGGCGTGGAAGGACACCTGGAGCGCGGGCCAGGGCGTGGCCTTCGTGAAGGACGTGCTGCCCGCCGCCACCGTCGTCGAGCGCATGGTGCGCGAGTACTCCGAAGCACGCGCCGCGCTGCCGTCCGAATCCTGAAGCCGCGCTGAAGCGGCTCCGGGTGTGAAGGCCCCGCTTCCGGCCACGTCCCGCCGGAAGCGCGCGGTCTCCCCGGACCCTCGCGAAACCGTCTCCCAGCCCACGAAGCAACCTGGCACGTCGGGCGACCTCACACGGCCTTCCCGTGACGTCATGGGAGGGGCGCGAGCGCGCCCGCCTACCACCCCGGTTCGACGCGCGAGGCACCCGCGAAAAAATCACCCGGGAAGCCTTGCGAAACGCGTGCGCGAGAACGGCGGAAACGGCGGATTGTCGAGGGTTTGCGGGCCCTGTCCGCATGCCCGGAGATGTCAGACCCCACTCTTAATCTGTGTCTCACGAGGTCACGCAAGGCAGCGACTTCTCCCCGGTACCTCTCCGTCTGAAAAGCGGGGGGAGAAGCTCCTCTTTCGACAGGTTTTCCACGCCATGGAACAACGACTGGCAACCCTCATTGGAAACGCGGTGCGAGTGGCCCGGCAGCGGCTGGAGCTGACGCAGGCCGATGTCGCCGAGCGCGTTGGCATCGCCACCGAGGTGTACGGGCGGCTGGAGCGCGGGCACATGCTGCCCAGCGTGCGGACGTTGCGGAAGCTGTGCCTGGTGCTCAGCTGCTCGTCGGACGTGCTGCTCGGGTTGAGCGCGACGGCGGCGGTGACGGAGGACGGCGCGCCGCAGCTCGCGGAGGACCCGCCGGAGTACCGCGAGCGTCCCGAGGTGCGCCGCCTCATGCGCACCGTGCGCAAGCTGGACTCCCCGCGCCTGCGCCTCTTGGGTCAGGTCGCGCACGCGCTGGAGCGATGAAGCGCGGAGGGGCTACTCGGCCGCGGGCTCCGCGTTCGCGTCCACGGGAGCGGGGGCTTCGCGGTGGACAGGGGGGGATGAAGTGCCGGCGACGGGCAGCCGGAGGATGAAGCGCGCACCGCCTTCCGCGCGGTTCTCCGCCTCCAGGGTGCCGCCCGCGCGCGCCACGTAGTCGCGGCAGAGCGCCAGGCCCAGGCCGGTGCCCTTGCCGGGCGGCTTGGTGGTGAAGAAGGGCTCGAAGAGGCGCGGCAGCGCGGCCTCCGGGATGCCCGGTCCGTTGTCCTCCACCTCCACCCGCACGCGGCCGTCGTCCATGCGCGCGCGCAGCATCACGTGCGCGGGCTTGCTGGAGCGGGCGGCCTCCAGCGCGTCCGCGGCGTTGAGCAGCAGGTTCACCAGCACCTGCACCAGGTGGCGGGCCGTGACGCGCGCGGGGGCCAGCCCCGGCGTGACGTCGCGCTCCACCACGCCCAGGCTCCGCAGCCGCACCGAGGCCAGCCGCTGCGCCTCGGCCAGCGTCTCCGCGACGTCGCAGGACTCCGCGCCGTCGGGGGCCTCGCGGGAGAACAGGCGCAGGTCGGTGACGATCTGCTGGATGCGCAGCACGCCCTGCTGCGTTTCATCCAGCACGCGCCGCACGTCCTCCAGGTCGTCGGGCGCGCCGTGCGCCCATTCCTCCTGGAGGTAGTGCAGGTTCGACTTCACGTACGCGAGCGGGTTGTTCACCTCGTGGGCCACGCCCGCGGCCAGCTGCCCCACCACCACCAGCCGCTCCACCTCCGCGCGCTGGCGCTCCACGCGCGCGCGGCGCGACTCGCTCTCCGCCAGCCGCCGCAGGGCCTCCACGCGCTCCAGGTGCGCGGTGCGCTCCGCGGCGCGCAGCTTGCGGAAGGCCTCCGCGCCGTGCGCGGACACCGCGAACACGAAGACGAGGCTGATGCACTGGCTGACGAACACCGTCCAGGGCACGCGCGCCAGCCACGTCATCAGCACCACCGCCGCCAGCGTGCCGCCGATGGCGGACCACACCGGCAGCCGCTGGCCCGGGACGAAGACGGCGACGAAGAGAGGCACCGTGTAGAACGAGGGGAACAGCGGGCTCGCCAGGCCGCCGGTGAGCTGGATGCACACCGTGAGCGCCGTCAGGCTGACGGTGCCCGCCGCGATGCCGCTGAACGGCGGACGCAGCCACCCGGCCCCCACGGCCGCCCCCAGCACGAAGAACGTCCCGGCCCACACCAGGTGCACCGCGAGGAAGTCGGCGCGGAAGCCGCCCAGCATCAGCGGATGCGCCAGCGAGCCCAGCGAGATGAGCAGCGCGCACAGCCAATACGTGCGCCGCCGGACCCGCTGACGGGCCCGGACATCCGCGTCCGCGGCGTCCCACGCTCTGGCGGCCGGGAGCGTCACTCCAGTCCGGTCCGCCCGCGCGCGCGGCGAGGCGCGAAGTCCAGCGTCATGGCGAGTCCTCCCGTGGACGGCTCAATCGCCGGGACTTCCCCAACCGCACCGCGTCCCGTCCCCGTTTCTTCGCCTGTCCGACGCCGGAGGGCAAGATGGGGTCCGGACACACCGCGCGGAGCCGACACCCGCGGCACTCGGCGCCGCTCCACACCGCGTCAAAGAGGGCGGTCGTCCGGTCGATGGTGTCGAAGTCCTCGGTCACGAAGCCCATCTCGAAGTTGCGGACGTCATCGCCCTTGGCGCCCAGTCCCGCGCCGGTGAGGTTGGCACTTCCCAGGTAGACCCAGGCGCCATCCACCACCACCGCCTTGAAGTGCACGCGCGGGCACACCTTCAGTTCCAGCCCGCCCTTCACCAGCCGGGAGCGGGCGTCGAACGCGGCCCGGAACGGCCGGCTGGGCAGTTCCGCGTGCAGGAGCCGCAGCGCCACGCCCCGGGCGGCCAGCCCGTCCAGCACCTCCAGCAGCGGCACGAACGCGCCCTTCGAGCGCTCCACGTACATGGCCTTCACGTTGGCGGTGGCCATCCACACCGACTCGCGCGCGTGGGCCAGCTTGCGCAGCACGACCTCCCGGTACAGCGCGCTCCCCGACAGCAGCTCCGCGTCGATGGGCCTCATCATGTCACCCAGCGTCGCACACGGGATTACACGGCGCCATCCCCCTGCCCCCTTCGAGGTGTCCGCCGGTGGAAGGAGGCCGGCGCGGCGGCTTGACCGATGACCGGGGGTCATTTAACTCCGGGTCATGGCGGGAGCACTGGCCGCGAAGCGGGTCATTCCGCTGCGGGCGCGGCGGGACGAGGACAAGGAAGCGCGGCGGCGGGAGCTGCTGGACGCGGCGCGCGCGCTGTTCGAGGCGACGTCGTTCGCCCAGGTGAAGATGGCGGACGTCGCGGCGCGCACGGGCCTGGCGAAGGGGACGGTGTTCCTCTACTTCCCGACGAAGGAGGCGCTGTTCCTGGCGCTCCTGGAGGACCTGCTCACCGCGTGGTTCGCGAAGCTGAACAGGCGCCTGGCCCAGGGCGGCACGTGGACGGGCCACCAGCTGGCGTGCGCGGTGGCCGGGTCGCTGGAGGGGGAGGAGACCTTCACGCGGCTGCTGGCGCTGATGCAGACGGTGCTGGAGCAGAACGTGACCGTGGCGCAGGCGCAGGCGTTCAAGGAGCGCGTGCTGGTGGCCATGGGGACGACGGCGGCGCTGCTCCAGGCGCGGCTGCCCTTCCTCACGCCCCAGATGGCGGGCCAGCTCATCCGCCACGTGCACGCGCTGATGACGGGCCTGCGGCAGATGGCGGACATCGCGCCCGTGGCGCGCGAGGTGCTGACGCTGCCGCACATGGCGCCCCTGCGCGTGGACTTCACCGCCGAGCTGACGGCGGCCATCACCACCCTTCTTCGCGGGCTCGAGTCCCGCTGAGCCACCTCTCACAGTTTCTAGAAACGGAGCTTTGTCATGCTGGAAGCCGTCGCGTCCCTCCTCCCCCAGGCCTCGGCCGAAGTGGACCGCATCCGCGCGGTATTCGAAGCGCAGCGCGCGAACCGCTGGAACCTGTCGCGCAGCACGCCCGCGGAGCGCATCGCGAGGCTGCGCAAGCTGCGCGAGGCCATCATCGCGAGGCGCGAGCCGCTGGCGGAGGCCATCCACCAGGACTTCCGCAAGCCGGCGGTGGAGGTGGAGCTGACGGAGGTGCACCCCACGCTGGAGGAGCTGAACCACACGGTGAAGCACCTGAAGGGGTGGATGAAGCCCAAGCGGGTGGCGACGCCGCTGACGCTCAAGGGCGCGTCCAGCCACGTGCGCTACGAGGCGAAGGGCGTGGTGCTCATCCTGTCGCCGTGGAACTACCCGTTCCAGTTGCTGGTGGCGCCGCTCATCGCGGCCATCGCCGCGGGCAACGCGGTGATGCTCAAGCCCAGTGAGAAGACGCCGCACACGTCGCGCTTCCTGGCGAAGCTGGTGCGGGACGTGTTCCCGGAGAACGAGGTGGCGGTGTTCGAGGGCGGCGCTGAGGTGGCGGAGGCGCTGCTCCAGCACCCGTTCGACCACTTCTTCTTCACGGGCAACCCGAACATCGGCCGCAAGGTGATGGCGGCGGCGACGAAGTTCCTCTCCAGCGTGACGCTGGAGCTGGGCGGCAAGTCGCCGGTCATCATCGACGAGTCGGCGAACCTGAAGGCGGCGGCGGAGGCGCTGGCGTGGGGCAAGTTCGTCAACGCGGGCCAGACGTGCGTGGCGCCGGATTACATCTACGTGCCCGCGTCGAAGCAGCAGGCGTTCCTGGAGGCCTTCAAGGCGGTGCTGACGCGCTTCTACGGGGAGACGGAGGCCGAGCGTCAGGCGAGCCCGGACTTCGCGCGCGTGGTGGACCCGGCGGCGTGGAGGCGGCTCAAGGAGGTGCTCGACCGCACGGTCGCCGCGGGGGCGAAGGTGGAGGCGGGGGGAACGGCGGACGGGCCGTCGCGATACGTGTCGCCCACGGTGTTGTCCGGGGTGACGACGAAGATGCCCATCATGGAGGGTGAAATCTTCGGGCCGGTGTTGCCGGTGCTGACGTACGAGCGGCGCGAAGAGGTTTACGCGCACATCAACGAAGGCGGGAAGCCGCTGGCGCTGTACGTGTTCTCGCAGGACTCCAAGATGGTGGAGGAGGTGCTCCAGCACACGACGTCGGGCGGGGTGGTGGTGAACAACGTGCTCATCCACGTGGCGAACCCGAACCTGCCGTTCGGCGGGGTGGGGATGAGCGGGCTGGGGAACTACCACGGGCACTACGGCTTCAAGACGTTCAGCCACGAGCGGGCGGTGATGGTCCAGTGGATGAAGTCGCTGGCTGCCGTGTTCTTCCCGCCGTATCGGGGAAAGGCCCAGGAATGGGCCTCCCGCGCGACCCGGATGCTGGAGTAGGCACGGGCGAGGGAAAGAGGAGCCGGCATGCGCGTGGTGTCAGTGGAGGAGGCCCTGGTCCCCGGAGACCTGCAGGCGGTGTTCGACCGCCTCCAGGCGCGCCGCTGGGAGCTGGCGAAGACGGGGCCGAAGGAGCGCCTCGCGCGGCTGGAGAAGCTCAAGGCGCTGCTGCTGGAGCGGCGCGAGGAGCTGGCGGACGCCCTGCACGAGGACTTCCACAAGCCGGCGGCGGAGGTGGAGGCGACGGAAATCCTCCCCGTGCTGCTGGAGCTGGCGCACGTGCAGAAGCACCTGAAGGCGTGGATGAAGCCGCGCAAGGTGGGGGCGCCGCTGTTGCTCGCGGGCACGAAGAGCGAGGTGCACCCGGAGCCACGGGGCGTGGTGCTCATCCTGGCCCCGTGGAACTACCCGTTCCACCTGCTGGTGTCGCCGCTGGTGGCGGCGGTGGCGGCGGGCAACGCCGTGCTGTGCAAGCCCAGTGAGAAGACGCCGGGCACGGCGCGCTTCCTGGCGCAGCTGCTGCGGGACGTCTTTCCCCAGGACGAGGTGGCGCTGGTGGAGGGAGGGCCGGAGGTGGGCGAGGCGCTGTTGCGGCTGCCCTTCGACCACTTCTTCTTCACGGGTGGGCCGCGCGTGGGGCGGCGGGTGATGGAGGCGGCGGCGCGGCACCTGGCGGGGGTGACGCTGGAGCTGGGTGGGAAGTCGCCGGTCATCGTGGATGCGTCGGCGGACGTGGACGCGGCGGCGGAGCGGATTGTGTGGGGGAAGTTCCTGAACGCGGGGCAGACGTGCATCGCGCCGGACCACGTCTGGGTGCACGCGTCGAAGGAAGAGGCGCTGCTGGCGGGGATGAAGGCCGCGCTGGAGCGCTTCTATGGGAAGACGGAGGAGGCGCGGCGCGCGACGCCGGACTTCTGCCGGATGGTGGATGACGGCGCGTTCAAGCGCGTGTGCGGCCTGCTGGACGAATCCGTGGCGGGAGGGGCGCGGGTGGTGGCGGGAGGCGGCGTGCACGCGGAGACGCGCTACATCGCGCCCACGGTGCTGGCGGACGTGACGCCGGAGTCGGCGGTGATGGACGAGGAGATCTTCGGGCCGCTGTTGCCGGTGCTGCGCTTCGAGTCACTGGATGAAGTGGTGACGCAGGTTCGCGCGGGAGGCAAGCCGCTGGCCATGTATGTCTTCAGCCAGGAAGAGGCGACGGTGGAGCGCCTGCTGAAGGAGACGAGCGCGGGCGGCACGGTGGTGAACAACGTGGTGTTGCACAACGTGAACCCGCACCTGCCCTTTGGAGGCGTGGGCCAGAGTGGCCTGGGCGCGTATCACGGCGAGGCGGGCTTCAAGGCCTTCAGCCACGAGCGCGCGGTGGTGCGCCAGGGCCGCACGTCCTTCACGAACCTCTTCTTCCCGCCCTACCGCGGCAAGGCCCAGCGCCTGGCGCGGCTCGCGAGCAAGCTGTTCGAATAGCCCAGCCGGGGCCCCGCGAAGTCACGGGGCCCCAGGGACTCCTCAGCTGCGCAGGCCCGGCGCTTCCTGGCCCGTGCGCGCGACGTATTCCGTGTAGCCGCCGCCGTACTTGTGGATGCCGTCCGGCGTCAGCTCCAGCACGCGGTTGGACAGCGCTCCCAGGAAGTGCCGGTCGTGGGACACGAACAGCATCGTGCCCTCGTAGCGCGACAGCGCCGTGATCAGCATCTCCTTCGTGCCCATGTCCAGGTGGTTCGTGGGCTCGTCCAGCACCAGGAAGTTCGGCGGGTCGTAGAGCATCTGCGCCATCACCAGACGCGCCTTCTCTCCTCCCGACAACACCCGGCACTTCTTCTCCACCTCGTCGCCGCTGAACCCGAAGCAGCCCGCCAGCGCCCTCAGCGAACCCTGCCCCGCCCTCGGGAACGAATCCGACAGCTGCTCGAAGACCGTCTTCTCTCCGTCCAGCAGGTCCATCGCGTGCTGCGCGAAGTAGCCCATCTTCACGCTGCCACCCAGCGCCACCGTGCCTTCATCCGGCTGCGTCGTGCCCGTCACCAGCTTGAGCAACGTGGACTTGCCCGCGCCGTTCACGCCCATCACGCACCAGCGCTCCGCGCGGCGCACCAGGAAGTCCAGACCGTCGTAGATGGTCCGCTTGCCGTAGCCCTTGCTCACGTTCTTCAGGTTCACCACGTCGTCACCCGAACGCGGCGGCGGCTGGAACTCGAAGAGCACCGTGGAGCGGCGCTTGGGCGGCTCCACCTTTTCAATCTTCTCCAGCTTCTTCACCCGGCTCTGCACCTGCGCGGCGTGCGACGCGCGGGCCTTGAACCGCTCGATGAACTTGATCTCCTTCGCGAGCATCGCCTGCTGACGCTCGTACTGCGCCTGCTGCTGCGCCTCGTTCTGCGCGCGCTGGCCCTCGTAGAAGTCGTAGTTGCCCGAGTACGTCGTCAGCGAACCGCCGTCGATCTCCACCACCTTCGTCACGATGCGGTTCATGAACTCGCGATCGTGCGACGTCATCAGCAGCGCGCCCTCGTACCCCTTGAGGAAGCCCTCCAGCCAGATGAGCGACTCCAGGTCCAGGTGGTTGGAAGGCTCGTCCAGGAACATGGCGTCCGGCCGCATCAGCAGGATGCGCGCGAGCGCCACGCGCATCTTCCAGCCGCCGGACAGCTTGCCCACGTCGCCGTCCATCATCTCTTCGCTGAAGCCCAGGCCCGCGAGGATTTCGCGCGCGCGGCCCTCCAGCGCGTACCCGCCCAGCTCCTCGAAGCGCCCCTGCACGACGCCGTAGCGCTCGACGAGCTTCTCCATGTTGTCCGCCTGGTCCGGGTCCCCCATGGCGGCTTCCAGGTCCTTCATCTCCGCCGCGACGGTGCTCACCGGGCCCGCGCCGTCCATCACTTCGGACACCGCGCTGCGGCCGTCCATCTCACCGACGTCCTGGCTGAAGTAGCCAATGGTGACGCCGCGGTCGATGGAGACCTGTCCCTCGTCCGGATACTCCTGGCCGGTCATCATCCGGAACAGCGTCGTCTTGCCCGCGCCGTTCGGGCCCACCAGGCCCACCTTTTCGCCCTTGTGGAGCGCGGCCGACGCCTCGATGAAGAGGATCTGCTGACCGTGTTGCTTGCCAATGTTGTCGAGACGGATCATGTGCGTACCGAAAAGGCCCGGGGAATCAGGCGGCCGCCCTTATGCCACGAGCCGCCCGCCGGAGGGATGCTTCCGAACCCCCGACAGCCCCAGGTCCATCCACGCACCCAGGCAGGCAGGCCCCCGCCCGGGATTCCGCCCGGCGTGAAACGCAGGGCTCAGGCGTCCCGGTGCACCGTGCCCGGAGAGAACGCCGGGGTGCAGATGGCCACGTACTCCGCGCCCTCCTCCTCGGGGGTGCTGTAGCGGACCCACTCGCCGGGCTCGCACACCACCGTCTGGCCGGCGTGCACGTCCATCACCCCGCCCTTGTGCTCCACCCGCAGCGTGCCCGCGAGCACCAGGGTGATTTCACGGAACTCGGGCGTCTGGCCCGGCTCCTCCCACCCGCCCGGGCTGCGCATGTGGGCCACGCTGATGTTCGACGTCTTGGAGTTCACCCGCCCCACGTACTCGTCGATGAGCTTCGGCTTGTTGCCCACCGCCGTCACACGGATGGGCTTCGGGATGAGCGTGGGCATGCGGAAGGCTCCAGGTGGCAGACGAAGGGGAACAGTGGCCATCCCTACCCTACCAGCGCGTGGCGTAGAGTGCCGCCGTGCTGACCGTCGACAACCATCCCCTCCTCGACCTCGTCGCCTTCACCTCCTCCTTCCCTGCTCCCCTGGGGGACCTGCCCGCGCCCGACTGGCTGCAGGCCCTGCTGAAGCCCGGCGCCACCGCGCCCGTCCAGAGCGACGACGCCGTGCGGGGCGCCGTGCGAGACCTGCTCCGCCACGGCGGCTACAAGCCCACGGGCCGGGGCAAGCCCGCGTCCGAGTACCTGGTGCGCGCCTCCGGCGACGGCACCCTGGGCACCATCAACGCCGCGGTGGACGCGTGCAACGCCGTGTCGCTGCACAGCGGCCTGCCCATCAGCGTCGTGGACCTGGACCGCGCGCAGGCGCCGTTCCGCGTCTCCACCGCCATCCAGGGCGACCACTACGTCTTCAACGCGTCGGGGCAGACCATCGACCTGGAGGGCCTGCTGTGCCTCTTCGACGCGCAGGGCCCGTGCGCCAACGCGGTGAAGGACGCCCAGCGCACCAAGACGGACGCCACCACGCGCCGCACCCTCACGCTGCTGTGGGGCACCAAGGAGCTGAAGGGCCACGCCGAGCGCGCCTTCACCTGGTACCGCGAGCTGCTGGAGCGCCTGGGCGCCACCGTCGAGCCCGTGCGCTGAAGGACCCTAGCGGGGCTTCAAGTCCAGCCCTTCCAGGATGCGCGCCACCACCCGGTCCGGCGGCGGCGTCACGTCCACGGTGAAGGCGTCCCGGGGCACCTCCAGCGTCTCCAGCTGACTGGCCAGCAGCGACGCCGGCATGAAGTGCCCCAGGCGCTTCTGGAGCCGCTCGCGGATGACGGCCGCGGGCGCGTGCAGGTACACCCAGCGCTCGCGCTCGGCGTCCACGGTGAGCCTGGCGCGGTAGAGCTCCTTGAGGCCGGAGAACGCCAGCACCAGGTCCTCGTGCTGCTCCAGCGCCTTCTCCATCCGCGCGCGCAACAGCTCCAGCCAGGGCTGCCGGTCCACGTCCGTCAGCGCCGTGCCCGAGGCCATCTTCCGGCGGTTCTCCACCGAGTGCAGGTCGTCCGCGTCCACGAACGTCCACCCCAGCCGGTCCGCGAGCGCCCGGCCCACCGTGGACTTCCCGGTGCCTGAGACGCCCATCACGATGACCACCATGCCGTTGCCGCCTCCCACGGACTCGAGCGCCCGCTCATGCCGCGGCCGTCCCGCGCCCGGCGCCACGCGAGCAGCATGTCCGGTGACACACCGAACCTCCCGGGATACCGGAGGGCGAGCGTCCGCTGTCCAACGCCCTCGCGCCCGTGCCCACCCTGCCTTCCACGTCGCGGCGGAGGAACCGCTACCTTCGTTCCCATCATGACTTCCGTGGGAGCCCCCCCCGGCCGGGCGCGCGTCCGGCTCCTCCTGTGCAGTGGCCTGCTGACCCTGCTGACCCTGGCGGCCTGCCGCGACCCCGCCGCCGCGGCCGGTACCGCCCTCTTCGTCACCACCGAGTTCGAGCCCTCGCTGAACCTCACCCGGCTGCGCGTCTCCGGCACGGCGGACGGCGCGGAGGTGCCCACCACGCTCCTGCCAGAGGACTCCAGCCGCGAGCTGCGGAACGGCGAGACCTTCCGCGTCCTCCTGGACGGCGCCGCCAACGGCACCCAGGCCACCGTCCGCGTGCAGGGCCTGCGCGGCGACGCCACGGTCGCCACGGGCGAGGCCACCGCCAGCGTGCGCGACGGCTACGAGGTGGAGGTCACCGTGCGGCTGACCTCCGGCCCCACTCCCGACGGAGGCGCGGACGGCGGCACGGGCACCTTCTGCCTGGACTGTCCGGACGGCTGCTGCCGCGACGGCTTCTGCACGGCGCGCACGTTCCGCACCTGCGGCGTGGGCGGCGTCGCCTGCGAGGCCTGTGACGCGGACCGCACCGACACCTGCACTCCGCGGGGCACCTGCGGCTGCGGCACCGGCCCGGCCTGTGGACTCAACGCGGACCGCTGCAGCGGGGGCAAGTGCGCCTGCGGCAATAGCGCCGCGTGTGGCCCGGGCCTGGCGTGCATCGGCGGCGCCTGCCGCTGCGACCCCACCACCTGCAACGGCTGCTGCGAGGGCAACAGCTGCATCCCCGCGCCCAACAAGAACCAGTGCGGCAAGGGCGGCGCCACCTGCAAGAAGTGCGAGAAGAAGTGCAACCCGGACGGCACCTGCGACTGAAGGCGCGCGCTACCGCACGGTGAACGGGCGCGAGTTCCCCGAGTACGGGTGCACGCGCCCGTCCCAGCCGGACTTCCAGTTGCCCTCGTGCACCAGCCGGTAGGTGCCCGGCGGCGTGTCCAGCGGGATGGGCCAGTCGATTCTCACGTGCGAGCACGCGAGCGTGGGCACGCAGTACTCGCGCTGCCAGTGGTACAGCGCGCCGCCCTCCCCGTCGTGCGCCACGTCCCGCCACGTGCCGTCCGCCTGCCGCCGCTGCACGCGCAGGTAGGTGCCGCCCAGCTTCAGGTCGTTGCGCGGATGGCCGCCCCAGAAGGTGACGCTCGCCGTGTCTCCCCGCGCGTACGACGCCTTTGCCTCCTGCGCGACGGCGCCGAAGTCCACCCAGAGCAGCTTGTCGTCGAACACCACGCCGGGCTGCAGGCCCACCACCGCCTTGCGCAGGTCGCGCGGCGTGGGCCCGGGCGCAACAGCCGCCCCTTCACGCAAGCTGCCCGCGAGCCCCGCGAAGGACTGCTGCAGCGCCGCCAGCGTCCACGGGCCAAAGTGCGTGGACGCGCCCTCGTAGTCCTGGCGCGCGTACTCCTCGCGCGTGGCCACGTAGCCCGAGTAGGCATTGGCCGGCCCCGCGATGACCACGTCCGTCACGCCCGTGCCCTGCAGCTGCGCGCGCACCGTGTCGCGCAGCCGCCGGCCCGCCATGGTGGTCAGCTCGAAGGGCACCGCCACCAGCGCCAGCGGCCCCACCGTCACCAGCTGCAGCGGCAGCACCTCCGGCGACCACGGGTAGGGCTTCATGGAGCCCATCTCCAGGACGATGGGCTTCTCCCCCTGGCAGGGCGTGGTGACGGCGGCGCAGGAGAACTGGTTCCACACGTCGTGCACGGACTCGCACGTGGCCCCTTCCGAACCGAAGCCGGGCCCGTCCTCCGCGCCCGCGATCATCGACAGGCCGATGGCCGCCGGACAGGTGCGGTGCGCGCTGCCGTCCGCGTACGCGGGCGCGACGTCCACCGCGTCCATCTTCACGTAGGTGTGCCGGTAGTCCACGCCGCCCATCACGGGCATGGCGGCGGTGGCCCACAGGTGGGCGGCGAAGTCGTACTGCTTCTTCGCGGACAGGGCCGCGTCCTCGAAGTCGTTCGCCCCGCCGCCGTTCGTGCCGCCCAGGATGTTGGGCGTGACGTCCCCTTCGTTCGAGTTGGCGAAGGCCGCGACGAAGGTGTCAGGGCCTCCGGGCGTCAGCCCGCCCTGCCCCACCTCGAACGCGTGCGCCGCGAGCCCCTTGTTGTCGCCGCTGATGTAGTGGTTCGTGTTGCCGAAGGACGTGGCGTGCACCGCGAACCAGTTGACGAGCCCCAGCTCGCGCCCGTCCGCGCCCGTCATCCGCAGCAGCGTCATGCGGGTGTCCACGTTGTCGGAATAGCGGACGCGCTCGGACTCGGGGTTGCGCAGGTAGGCCTCCGGTGAGCGGTTGGCGCTGGCGCCGCGCAGGTCGCCCGACGCCAGCCGCAGCGAGCCCTCGGCCAGCCGCGCGTTCGCGCGCACGATGGAGTCCGTGATGCCGGAGACGATGGCCTCGAAGTTCTGGGGCACGAAGCCGAGGCTGGTCAGGTTGTAGAGCGTGTAGTGGCTGAAGCCGCCCGGCCCGGAGTGCGTGTGCGTGGCGCTGAGCAGCACGTTGTCGTCGGAGAACGTGTCGCCCAGCTTCGCGCGCAGCCGCTCCACCACCTGCTGCTTCACCGCCTGGAACACCATGCCCAGGTCCGCGCTGACGAAGGCCACGCGCCGGCCGTTGCACGGCGAGGCGATGACGAACGCGCGCGAGTACAGCCGCAGGTGGATGCCCTCCGTCTTCTGGCCCACCTGCCCGTAGCCCATCATCCCCACCTCCGCCGCGGGGCCGGTGATGTCCGAGCGCGCCGCGCCGAGCAGGAAGTTCGAGGAGCCCGCGCACGAATTGCCCGCCGCCTCCGCCGGAGCGGCCACCGGAGCGGCCACCGGAGCTCGGGCCGCGCTCGCGGTGGACAGGCGCGGGGGAGCGCCCGGCCCCAGCGCCAGCACGCTGCCCAGCAGCAGCCCGAGCACGGGGGCGAGGCGAGCGGTCGGCTTTCGCATGGCGTCCTCCAAGGCCTCCGGAAGAAAGGGGCCCGGCGGCAGGGCAACCCCAGCGTGTCGCCCCCGCTTCCGCGAGGGCAGCGCATGCGGGGGCAGGCCGTCCGGCGCTCCACACTCGAACATGGGGGCGCGGCGGATTCAGTCCAGTTCGCGGCAGCGGGCAGGCGGCGCGCTTCCCCGCACGGACGTGGGAGGCGGGGCGGCTCAGGCCACGCGCGCGGCGCGCGCGGCGGCGTGCAGGGTGACGCGGAAGGTGGCGCCGTGGCCGGGCGTGGACTCCGCGGCGATGCTGCCGCCCAGCGCGCGCACGATGGTGTCGCAGATGGACAAGCCCAGGCCGGTGCCCTGGCCCGGCGCCTTGGTGGTGAAGAAGGGGTCGAAGATGCGGCGCAAGAGCTCCGGCGCGATGCCCCGGCCCGTGTCGCGCACGTCCACCACCACCCGGCCGTCGTCGTCCACGCGGGTGATGAGGCGGATCTCGTGCTCGTCCGTGAAGCCCTCCGGAATCGCCTGCGCGGCGTTGATGACCAGGTTGAGGAACACCTGGAACAGCTTGCCCTCGTTGGCGCGCACCGTCGGCACGGAGCCGTACTGCTTCACCAGCCGGGCGCGCGGGCGGATCTCACTGGCCGCCATCTGCGCGACGGAGTCCAGCACGCGGTGCACGTCCACCGCCTCCTCGTGCGCGTCGTCCACGCGGGAGAAGACCTTGAGCTGGCGGACGATCTGGCGCATCCGCTCGGAGCCCTCGCGCGCGTCGTCCAGCACCTGCTGGTACTCCAGCAGCTCCTCGGCGCCCAGGGGCCGGGGCATGGGGCCCAGCGCGCGGTGCAGGAACTCCAGGTTGGAGAGCACGTAGGACAGCGGGTTGTTCAGCTCGTGCGCGATGCCCGCGGCCAGCATGCCCATGGAGGCCAGCCGGTCCCCCAGCATGAGCTGCGCCTGCATGTGCTTGCGCTCGGTGAAGTCGCGCGCCACCGTCACGCGCGCGGGCACGCCATCGAAGAGCACGCCCAGCGTCACCAGGTCCGCGCTCACCACCTGCCCGTCGCGGCGCACCAGCGGCACTTCATGCGAGCGGGCCGCCAGCGCCCCGTCCTGCGCCTCCTCCAGGTGGCGGCGCGCCACCTCCTGGTCCTCGCGCCGCACCAGGCCCAGCAGGTGCCGGCCCAGCAGCTCCGCCGGGTCCTGGTAGCCCAGATAGTTGGCCATGGCCGGGTTCACCGACAGGAGCATGCCGTCCGTCGTGTGCACCACCACCGGGTCCGGGAACCCTTCGATGAGCAGGTGGAAGCCCGCCTCCGTGCGGCGCAGCGCCGTCTCCGTGCGCATGCGCAGCGCGTCCGTCGTGTATTGCTCCAGCGCCAGCGACAGCGCGCCGGCCGCGCCGGACAACAGCTTCACCTCCACGTGCGACCAGGGCCGCGCGTCGTCGCAGTTGTCGAAGCCGATGAAGCCGAACGGCTCCCCGTGCACCACCAGGGGCAGCACCAGCAGCGAGCGGATGCCCTGCCCCAGCAGCACCCGCGCGTTGTCCGCGCCGAAGTCCTCCGGCTTGCCCTGCACGGCCTCGCCCCGGTGCAGCTGCTCCAGCTGGTGCAGCTCGAAGGCCTGATCCACCGGCCACGCCTGCGTGTCCGGGTTGTCCAGCTCGCGTGAGACACCGGGCGCGCACCACTCCGCGCGCTGGGACTGGAGCATCCGCCCGGTGGCGTCGCGGTGGAACTCGAAGACGTAGGCGCGGCTGGCGCCCGCGACGCGGCCCAGCGGCTCCAGGATGGAGTTGTACAGGTCCGAGGCGGCCTCCGGCGCGAGCAGGCGCCGCTGCACCTCCACCATCGCGCCCAGGTAGCGCTCGCGCGTGGCGGCGGCCTCCTCCGCCAGCCTCCGCGGGGTGACGTCCACCAGCGTGCCCAGCACGCCGCCCAGGTGCTCCGGGTCTCCCGTCGCGGACAGTTCCACCCAACGGGGCTGGATGCCGCCGGAGGCCATGCGCAGCTCCAGCCGCGTGGGCACGTCCGTGCGCGAGCTCGCCGTGCGCAAGAGCGCGCGCGCCTGGTCCCGGTCCTCCGGATGGAACAGCTCCACCAGCGCGCGGCCCGTCCACGCGTGCACGGGCGCGCCGACCAGGCGCTCCCAGGCGGGGCTCGCCAGGATGAGCCGGCCCGCGGCGTCCAGTTCGAAGAGCACCTCGCGCAGGAGCGACCCGGCACGCAGGAAGCGACGGGTGTCCACGAGGTCGCTCGCCACGGATGACTGCCCCGGCGCGGCGGCGCTCCCCGTCTCGCGTTGCTCCTGCGACACCGCGGCCTCCTTCAGCACGAATGAAACGGACTCAGCCATGAACGTGAGGCCCCACCCGGTGCGTCCGGGGCCGGGCCCTCTCTCCGTCTCACCGCGCCCCGAAGCATAAGTCGCTCGAATGTTTCAAAGTCAATGGACCCACCGGGGACTCAAGGGTTTCCCTCGGAGTCGGGAGGCTCCCAGCCCCCGGGAATTCCGGAACGCGGGCGTTGCCGGCGGTCCCCGAGCAGGCGGGCAGGCACGCCACCGACGATGGCCCACGCAGGCACGTCGCGCGTGACGACGGCGCCCATGCCCACCACCGCGTGGTCGCCCACGGTGACGCCGTCGGTGATGCCCGCGTTGGCGCCCACCCAGACGTCCTGGCCGATCATGATTCCCTTCGACGTGACGGGCTGTTCACGCACGGGGCGGTCCGGCGCGAGCCCGTGGTCGAAGGCGTAGAGCGTGGCGCCGGTGGCGATGCGGCTGCCCTCGCCGACGCGGATGCCGCACGCGCCGCCGTCCAGGCTGACGCGCGCGTTGAGGCTGACGCGCGGCCCCAGCACCACCGGCCCGTGCACGAAGGCGTCCGCGCCGATGCTGCACCCCGGCCCGATGCGCACCGTGCGGCCGGGCTCCGCGAAGATGCGCGCCTCCGGGGCGATGAAACATCCCTCCGCGATTTCAACTGTCTCCAGCGCGCGCAGGCGGTCCTGCACCTCGCGCTGCCAGGCCTCCGCCCATTCGCGGTGGCGCGGCTTGAGGCTGAAGTAGAGCCACGGCATCCAAGACAGCCGCAGCTTGTGCTGTTCACGGCGTTGCGCTTCCAGGTCCACGCGTGATGACTACCACGGGCGCGGCTTCAGCCGGAGGCGGGCTCCGGCACGGGCTCCACGGTGAAGCGGCAGCGCTCGCGCTCCGTCGCCACGGCCTCCGCGTCCAGGGGCACGGGCGTCAGGCGGCAGAGCATGTCGTCCGGCTCCCACGGGTACGGCTGGCCGTCCAGGCGCACGCGCCCTTCGGCCACGGCGCGCGTGGCCTCCACGAGCGACAGCGCGGACAGGTCGCGCATCAGCGCCTCGAAGCGGCCCTGGCGCTCCGGGGTGGAGAAGTGGAAGCGGCCGCGCGCGACGACGGCCAGGTGGTACCACATGGGCCGGAAGGCCACGCCGGCCAGCCCCAGGCGCTGGGCCATGGCGAGCAGCAGCTCCGTCGTCTCACGCGACAGGCCCAGGCCGGGCACCTCCTGGCCGGGCAGCTGCGGGCGCCGGTCGCTGAAGCGCGCGCGCGGGTGGCGCAGGGACAGCCAGTTGGCGAAGAGGAAGGTCTCCCCCTGGAGGACCTTCCTCTCCAGCACGGAGTCCGACAGCAGGTGTTCGCGGCCGCCCGCGTGGCCCAGCACCATGATGCGGTCGCCGGTGCCGCCGGTGGAGGACACCTGCACGCGCAGGCGGCTGTAGCCCAGGCGCTCCACGTACGACAGCAGGCCGTAGCGGAAGAGGGCGTACTCGATGCCCTGCGCGGTGTAGTGGCCCAGCACGCGCGGCTGCACCTCCGGCCCCAGCCGCAGCGGGCCCTCCAGGTCCTCCAGCGAGAAGGGCTCCCAGTCCGGCGTCGTCCCGGCGGTGTTCGCCTTCTCCGGCACCAGCAGGTGCGCGATGCGCTGGAAGCGCGCGCTCAACGGGTCGTAGCGCGCGGTGATGCGCTGGTGGCCCAGGCCCGCGAGCACCAGCACGGTGCCCGCGAACAGCTTCCAGGACTCCGGGTGGTAGCCGCCGCCGGGCAGCCACACGCTGGCCCGTCCCCGCAGCGCGGCGGCGATGGCCACGTCGCGTTTGCGCGCGCCCTGGAGCGTGATGCCCACGCGCCCGAAGCGGTCCCCGGCCAGCACGTCCCCGCCCGCGATGATGAAGGTGATGTCCGACGCGGGCATGCGCGACAGCAGGTCCTTCACCTTCTGCACGTAGGTGACGTCGTCGCAGCCGTCGGGCACGCGCGTCTCGTCCACGCCGGGGGGCAGCAGGCCCCAGTCGCTGCCGGACACGGAGCCGATCCACGTCTTCGGCTGGCCGGCGAGGCACGCGGCGGTGCCGTCCGGCGGGTGCGCGTCCAGGTCCAGCACGGCCACCGAGCCGTCGAAGCCGGAGGCGCGCAGGTCCGCCACGGCCACGGCGATGTCGTTGACGGTGCAGAAGCCGCCGCCCTTGTCCGGGCGCGCGTGGTGGAAGCCGCCCGCCATGTTGACCACGGGCCCCTGCCGCGCGAGCGCCAGCCGGGCCGCGCCCAGCGTGCCGCCACACACGAGCCGCACGCTGTCCAGCAGCGCGTCCACGGGGACCTCCGACGGGTCGGTGGCGTAGATGCGCGCGAGCGTCGCGGGGTCGGAGAGGGACTCCAGGTAGCGGGCGTCGTGCACGCGCGCGAGCTGGGCGTAGGAGACGGGCACCGGGTGCCGGACGTCCGCGGCGCGCACCACGCCGGACTCCAGCAGGTACCAGGTGGTGAAGTCGGTGCCGCGCGGCTCGATGCCCACGGCGGACTCGATGCCGGAGAGGGGCAGGCGGTAGGACTCGTCGTAGAAGACGTGCACCCGGCCGCGTCCCAGGCCCAGCCGCCACAGCCACGCGTGGATCATCCGCGCCTCGCGGATGGCAGGGGATGTCGGGCGTTCACGTTGGCGAGGGACACGGGAGGCGGTGCGGAGGGAGTGGAGGCCCCTTCATCCTGCGTGGGGGCCGTGGGCGCAAGGCTCATTCCACGGGGCGGTGGGCCTCCTCGCGCAGGGCGGGGCTGCGGCGGCGCACGGTGCGGGCGGCGACGGTGACGAACAGGGCCCACGCGAGCCCGGCCACCCAGCCGCCGAGCACGTCCGTGGGGTAGTGCACGCCCAGGTACACGCGGGTGCAGCCCACGAGGACGGACAGGACCAGGGCCACGGTGAGGAGGTAGACCTTCACGCGCCGGTGTTCCGCGAACTGGGCCAGCAGCGCGCCCAGCGTGAGATAGGTGATGGCGGACAGCATCGCGTGGCCGCTGGGGAAGCTGGTGGACAGGGTCTCCGTGAGGTGGGGGACCACCGAGGGGCGCGGGCGGTGGAACAGGTTCTTGAGCAGCGCGTTGAGCATCCATCCACCGACGATGGAGGACAGGACGAAGAGGCTGGTGCGGTAGCGGCGGGCCACGACCAGGAAGCCGCACACGGCCACGGTGAGGATGGACAGGACGGGAAAGCCGCCCAGGGACGTCACGTCGCGCGCGGTCTCCGCGAGCCACCAGGGCCCCCGGGGCATCGCGGGATCCTCCGGACGGCGCAGGGAGCGGACGATGCGCTCGTCGATGTCCTGCGTGTCGCCTTCATGCACCTCGTCCGACAGGGCGACGAACCCCAGGACGCACGCGACCACGAGCAACAGCAGCCCCAGGGGCCGCGTCACCATCACGTCCCAACCCGACACCCACCGCCAAGGCCCTCGTGACATGGCCGTGACTTAAGTCGGCGGGTGCGGGCTGGCCACGGGGTTTTCGCGGCGAGTGTCGGACAGGCTCCAGGTGCTCAGGGGTGTTCGACGGACAGGCCCAAGGCTTCGGCGCCCGCGGCCTTCGCTCCGTCGAGGGCCGCGACCAGCCGCGTGTACGGCGCGCGGGCGTCCGGCTGGAAGAACAGGCCGCGCTGTCCCTGGGGGCGGGCCTCCAGGAAGGCCCGCAGGCGCGGCACGTAGTCCGCTTCGCTCACGGGCTGGCCTTCCAGCAGGAGCATGCCGTCCGCGGTGAGGCGCACGAGACCGGGGGCCAGCTCCTTCGACGGCGGGGCTTCGGTCGTCGCGGGCTCCTGGGAGGGGAGCTGGAGCTGGAACTCGCCGCGCATCAGCGGGGTCACGACCATGAAGATGATCAACAGCACGAGGACCACGTCCACCAGCGGCGTGACGTTGATGTCGGACTGGAGACCGGACTGGGGCTTCACGATGGGGCGTCTGGAGCGCATGGCGGTCCTCCTTCAGTTCTTCTTCATGGAGACACCCAGGGACACCTTCCGCGCGCCGGCATCGCGCGACTGCTGCAGGACGCCGAGCACGTCGCCGCACGTCAGCGCCTCATCCGCCTTGAGGAGCAGCTTGCGTTCGGGTTGGGCACGCAGCTCCTGCTGGACGCGCTCCTGGAAGGAGGCGGTGTCCGGGAAGGCGTCCTTGCCGACGAACAGCGCCTTGTCCGCGGTGAGGGAGAACACGAGCGGTTCGGGCTTGTCGCGCGACTCCCCCTGCGCGGCGGTGGGCAGGGTGACGTCCTTGCCCTGCTGGGACATCGGCGTCACGACCATGAAGATGATCAGCAGCACCAGCACCACGTCCACGAGCGGCGTGACGTTGATGTCTGCCTTCACTCCGCCCCTGCCTCCCACGGCCATTCCCATGCAAGACCTCCCTGTCAATCAGATGCCATGGGACCACGGGCCCAGGGAGCCGTTGGCCTTGGGCACTGGGTGGTTCGGTCATGGTTCGGTCACGGAGTACGTGGTTGCCTCCTCTCATCGAGGCATCGATAGGAGGCCCGTATGCGATGGCATGGGTGGTTGACGCTGGCATGCGTCGTCCTGCTGGCGACTGGCTGTGCGTCCGTGCCCTTCGAACCTGACTCCGAGGACTCCAGCGAGGATGTGCTCACCCCCTTCCTGAAGTGTTCATCGCCCGCGGCCTTCGTGGCCATGCAGCGGGGGATGGACATGGCCCGGGTGCTCGAGTCACTGAGTGACTGGGATGCCGTCCGGCTGGGCGCCCTGGGCCCGGTGGACGCGAAGGCCGCTGAAGTCCTGAGCCGGAAACGCTCGGCTTTTCTCATCAGCGCCTCCGAGCGGTACGGCGTGGCCCGAGCCGAGGTGTTCGCCCTCTTCATCCTCCACTCCACATGCGATGACGAGATGCGTGCCGTGCTTCACCGATTGGCTCAGGACAAGCAGCTTGGCCAGACGCTGGGCGCGATGACCACGGTCCGCGAGCAACTGCATGAGCGCGGCCTGACGTTCGAGACACATGCCGAGCGTCCCGAACGCAGCGGCGATGTGCTCCGGGGCTTGGGCCGCGCCAGCCGGGATGCACTCGCCAGCAGCGAAGTGAGCGCGGGAGCCCGCTACTTGGACCTGTCCTCCAAACGCGAGCAACTGCCGCTGCCCTACCGCCAGGCCCTCGACGAGGTGGAGCAGTCCCTCATGGAGCAGCACTTCGCTGCGAACAGCGTGGCGCTGGGAAGCTTTGACCACCTGACCTTCGGCGTACCGTTGGGCTTCTTCCACCTGTTGGCGGGAACCGCGCAGGGAGCATTGTCGCTGGCTGAGGGGAGGTACGAGCAGGCGTCGCGTGAGCTGGCACCCGCGGCGCTCATGGTCGCGCTGTATGCAGGTGGAAAGGGAGCACGAGCACTCCGAGAGTCTTCCGGGCCTGTCATCAACCTGGAGAGATTGAAGGCAGTGGTGGCCCGGCTTGAGGAGCAACTGGGAGTCAACGCGGCCCGTGACGTGTTCCGGTACCTCCAGGCTCGCCGGGAGAATGCCTATGTCGCCGCCGAGTGGGGAGAGGCAGGGGTCCTGGCCCTGCATGAGACCCGGGGCAACGCGGCGAGGGCCCAGGCCATGTTGGCGGAGGCCGAGCGCGAACGGCCACGTACAACCGCAAGCGCGTCCACGGGAGGCTTCTCCACCGACACCCCCATCCGGAACGCGCATCTGGCCGGGAGGACACATCCGGTAACCGGCGTCCCTTTCGACGCGGAGGGCTACCCTGATTTCAAGGCGGCCGGAGTCGTGAAGGCCGAGGTGAGGATTCCCTATACTGGTTCGCGTGCCGGAGACTTCGCCGCCGCGAACAAGGCAGCGGGCTTGAGGGAAACACCCAAGGGAATGACCTGGCATCACCATCAGGACCGAGCCACCCTGCAACTGGTGCCCACCGCCATTCACGCCCGGACAGGACACACTGGCGGTTTCTCAGGAGGCCCATGATGGCGCGGTTCGTGCGGACGACCGAGATGGGACCCTTGCTGAGCGAGGCGGACCTTGCCGCGTTCGAGCAGCGGTATGCCCTCAAGCTCCCGGTCCCGCTTCGTGAGTTCCTGCTGACCACCAACGGTGGCCGGCCGGAGCGCGACCTCTTCAAGCTCCAGGGCGTGCCGGGAAATCCCTTCGGCCGGATCCATTTCTTCTTCGGGCTCAACGACCCCATCGAGTCCTGCAACCTCGACTGGAACCTGGAGGTCTTCCGAGACCGTCTTCCGCAGGGGATGCTTCCCATCGCGACGACGGAAGGCGCGGACAAGATCTGCCTTGCGGTGAGCGGCGCTGGAACAGGACGGGTGTTCTACTGGGACGCGCACGCCCGCGGCGTCCACTTGCTGGCGGAGGACCTGGACACGTTCATCTCGGCACTCCGGTCGGATGCGCTGTCGCCCACTGTCCTGGAGTCCTGAGTCACGGCCGCGCGGCGTACGCCCCTGGACGCTCGGGCTCCGGAGGCATTGTCAGGGGCATGTGGCCTGTTATCACCCGGAGACGTTCGCACCGGGAGGCACCCGCACATGGCCATCGCCACCATCAGCCCCACCACCGGCAAGACGCTGCGCACCTTCGACGTGCTCTCGTCCGAGGAGCTGGAGCGCAAGCTGCAACGGGCCGCGGACACGTTCCGCTCCTACCGCGAGACGTCCTTCGCCGACCGCGCCCGCTGGATGCGCCGCGCCGCTGAAATCCTCGAAGTCGAGGCCGACCGCTTCGGCCGCATGATGACGGAGGAGATGGGCAAGCCCCTGGAGGCCGCCAAGGCGGAGTCCATCAAGAGCGCCACCGCGTGCCGCTACTACGTCACCCGCGCGGAGAAGCTCCTGCGCGACACGCCCATCGACGTGGATGGCGACACCGCCTTCGTGCGCTACCAGCCCCTGGGCCCCGTCCTCGCCATCATGCCGTGGAACTTCCCCTTCTGGCAGGTCGTGCGCTTCGCCGCCCCCGCCCTCATGGCCGGCAACGTGGGCCTCCTCAAACACGCCAGCAACGTGCCCCAGTGCGCCATCGCGCTCGAGGAAATCTTCCGCACCGCCGGCTTCCCCGAAGGCGCCTTCCAATCCCTGTTCATCGAGACCTCGGACGTGAACCGCGTCATCGAGGATCCGCGCGTGAAGGCCGTCACCCTCACCGGCAGCGAAGGCGCCGGCCGCGCCGTGGGCGCCGCCGCGGGCCGCGCCATCAAGAAGGTCGTCCTGGAGCTGGGCGGCAGCGACCCGTTCATCGTCATGCCCAGCGCGGACCTGGACAAGGCCGTACACACCGCCGTGTCCGCGCGCCTCATCAACAACGGCCAGTCCTGCATCGCCGCCAAGCGATTCATCGTCGCCGAACCCATCGCGCAGGAGTTCGAACGCCGCTTCGTGGAGCGCATGAAGACCATGGTGGTCGGCGACCCCATGGACCCCAAGACGGACGTGGGTCCGCTCGCCACGCCCGGCATCCTCGAAGGGCTGCACGCCCAGGTGCAGGAGAGCGTGAAGGCCGGCACCCGGCTCCTCCTGGGCGGCAAGCCCCAGGGCGGCCCCGGCAACTTCTACCCGCCCACCGTCCTGGCGGATCCGCCCCCAAAGGCCCCCGCCTTCCATGACGAGCTCTTCGGCCCCGTGGCCACGCTCCTGCGCGCCCGCGACCTGGAGCACGCCATCGAGCTGGCCAACGCGACGCCCTTCGGCCTGGGCGCCAGCGTCTGGACCCAGGACGCGAACGAGCAGCGCCGGCTCATCGACGGCATCGAGGCCGGCATGGTGTTCGTCAACGCGCTCGTCGCCTCCGACGCGCGCCTGCCCTTCGGCGGCGTGAAGCACTCCGGCCACGGCCGCGAGCTGGCCGACCTGGGCATCCGCGAGTTCGTCAACGCCAAGACCGTCCGCATCACCGGCGCGTCCGGCGCACCGCCCCCGTCGAAGCACGCGGGCGAATAGCCCACGCCCCTTCAGCGCGTGCGCACCCGGCCATCCATGGGCGCGCCGTGCACCTCTTCCAGCGCGGACGTCACGGCGTCCACCTCCGCGCCCAGCTGCTCCACGCTGTGGCGCAGGCCCGCGCCCGCCACGTCCGCGTCCGCCGCGTCCGCCGAGCGCACCCGCAACACCTGCGCGTAGAGGTTCTCCAGCGTGTACGCCAGCCGCGTGTACTCGGCCTCCAGCCGGTCCGCCGCCCGGGTCAGCTCCGCGCGCTGGCGCACCTGCTCATCCAGCACCTGCAGCGCCGCGCGCAGCCGGTCGCGCACCACCACGTCCTCCTCCGCGGCCCAGCGCGTCTCCAGCGTCTTGCGCTCGTCCGCCAGCCGCCGCACGTCCTCCGGCGGCGCCACCGTGCGCAGCTCGCGCTCACGGCGGATGAGCTCATGGCAGCTCTTGCGCAGGTCCTGCACGGTGCGCTCCGGCGAGCGCACCATCTCCTGCAACACGCCCTTCCCCGCGCGCAGCTCCGCCAGCAGCTTCTCGCAGACGGCGTCCACGCGCTTCAGGCGCGGATCCGCGGGCGCCTCCGGCACCTGCTCCCGCGGCAGCACCGGCGCGGGCGGCTCCTCCACGCGCGTGAGCAGCGGGTTGTTGGCCGGGCGCAGGTGCTTCGCGGCGCCCTTGAAGAACCCGAGCGCCACGAACACCAGCCACCAGTACTGCTGCGGCAGCCGCACCACCGTGGCGATGCACGCCAGCGCGACGACGAGCTGCCCCACGCCCACCACCGGGTTGCGCGAGGCCTCCTCCCGCGCCGCCTTCTCCGCGCGCTTCGCGTCCCGGTGCGCCTGCTGCTGGGCGAGGTACGCGTCGCGCTTGGCCTCCCGCTCCGCGCGGCGCAGGGCGTCCTTCGACTCACGCTCCCACTGCTTCTCCCACCGCTGGCGCTCCCGCTCCGCGCCGCGCTCCCACTCCCGCTCCCAGCGGTCGCGCTCCTTCTCGGTGGGCAGGCGGCCCATCCGGCGCACCCAGGCTTCCAGGGCCGCGTCCTTGCGCGCCCGCCCCTCCTCGATGGCCGCCTCCAGTCGGCGCAGGCGCTCGGCCGCGTCGTGGGCAGGGAGGGAGGCAGGGGGCGCTTCGCGGTCTCGGGGCACGAGGTGACGCTAACAACTTCTCCCAGCCTTGGGGACTGGCGCGGGGCGGCCCATAAGCCCAGGTGTTGAGCCATTGGCGCGCGGCGGGCAGGCGGCCCAGGGCGCGCGGTGGTCCCCCGGGGAGGGATGCGGTAGTGGGAGGGCACGATGACCCTTCCCACCGCCGCGACCCGCCGCTTCCAGTGGTTCAGCCAGGGCGTGCTCCTCTACAGCCTGGGTGTCATCCTCTGGGGCGCGTTCGTGCGCGCCACCGGCTCCGGCGCGGGCTGCGGCGACCACTGGCCCGTCTGCAACGGCGAGGTCCTGCCCCGCGCGCCCTCCGTCCAGACCCTCATCGAGTACACGCACCGGCTCACCAGCGGCCTGGCCACGGTGCTCGCCGTCGCGCTCTACGTGTGGGGCCGGCGCGAGTTCCCCAAGGGCCACCCCGGCCGACGCGCGGCGTTCTGGGCGCTGGTGTTCATGCTCACGGAGGGGCTGGTGGGCGCGGGCATCGTGCTGCTCAAGTACGTGGCGCAGGACGCGCGCCTGGGCCGCGCGGTGTGGATGGGCGTGCACCTGACCAACACCTTCCTCCTGGTGGGCGCGCAGACCCTGGTCGTGTGGGCGTCCCGGGGCCGCGCGCGCATGGCGCTGCGGGGCCAGGGCACGGTGGGCGCGGTGCTGGGCTTGAGCGTGGCCGGAATGCTGGTGCTGGGCATCAGCGGCGCGGTGGCCGCGCTGGGCGACACGCTGTTCCCCGCCACGAGCCTCGCGCACGGCTTCGAGCAGGACCTGTCGGAGGCGGCGCACGTGCTGCTGCGCCTGCGCGTGTTCCACCCCATCATCGCGGTGGGCATGGGCGCGCTGCTCGTCTTCGGCGGCCGGCTGGTGGCGCGGCTGCGGCCCTCGCCGGACGTGCGGCGGGCGTCCGCGTGGCTCACCGGCGTGTACGTCGCGCAGCTGGGCGCGGGCGTGGTGAACCTGGTGCTGCTGGCGCCGGTGGCGATGCAGCTCGTGCACCTGCTGCTCGCGGACTGCGTGTGGATGTGCGTGGTGCGGCTGTGCGCGGCGGGGCTCGCGGAGGACGCGCCGCGCCTGGAGCCCGCGGCCGAGCCTGCGTCCCGCGTGGAGCCGGTATAGGCTCCCCGTGTCCGCTCCCTCCATGACGACCCCTGCCCCCCTGACCGAGCGCCTGGATGGCTTCCTCGTCCGCCACCGCCGCCGCGTCCTGGGCGGGCTGCTGCTGCTGGCGGTGTTCCTGCGGGTGATGGTGGGGATGGAGCTGGCGGGGGGGCCGCTGGTCCGCATTTCGGAGCTCGTCCCGGCTTCCGACAACGCCTTCTTCGTCACCTGGTCGCAGCACCTGGCGGAAGAGGACTGGCTCCAGCGACAGCCGCTCCATCCGATGCCGCCCTGGATGCGAAAGGTCGCCGGACAGGTGATGCGCGAGCATCCCGACGTCCCCGTGCGGTTGGGACTGGCCAGGGACAAGTCGTATGACCCATCCGCCATGAGCGTCCGCCTGTGGGACCACTGGCTGGGCGGGGCAACGTACTTCCAGGAACCCCTCTACCCCTACCTCCTGGCGCTCACCCGCGTCGTGGCCGGTCCCAGCACCTGGAGCATCTTCGCCTGGCAGGGCGTCCTGGGCGTGGCGATGCTGTGGCTCGTCTACCTCGTGGGCCGGAGGCTGCTGGGAGAGACTGTAGGCGTCGTCGCGGCGCTCCTGGGCCTGGGGTACGCGCCGTTCATCGTCCACGAGTTCGCCCTGCTGCGCGACTCGCTCATCGTGTTCGCCACGATGGCGTTGCTTTGGGCGCTGCTGGAGGCCCTGGAGCGGGGCGGCTGGCGCTGGGCGCTGTTCGGCGCGCTCTGCGGCGGGGCCATCCTGTTGAAGGTGCCCTTCCTCTTCTTCGTCGTCCTGGCGCTCGCGGGGGCGCTGCTGTCGCGCCGCTGCGGACCGCGCGATGCGAGCCTGGCCCTGGGCTGCATGATGCTGGCGATGATGCCCGCCCTCGTGCGCAATGCACTCGTGGGCGTGCCGCTGTTCCGGCTCAACGGATCCGGAAACGCCATGCTGGCCATCTTCCATGTGAAGGATGCGCTGCCCGCCCAGTTCCTCATCAGCAAGCACTACGCGGACATCCTCGTCCAGGAGGACGGACACCTGCTCCCCTCACTGGTGGCGGCCATCCAGACCCATGGCTCGCTGACGCATTACCTCCTGCTCTGTGTGCAGAAGCTCGTCTCGCTGGTCCACGGAGAGGAACTGCCCAACAACGTGGACGTGAACCTCTTCCTCCAGGCGTGCGGCCTCCTGCGGGCGATGCCGGTCTCGTTCTGGCTGCTGGCGCTCCTGGGCGCGGTAGGGCTCATGGCCACCGCCGGGCGGTGGCGGCGGGTCTGGCCGCTCTACATCGCCATCGCGGCGGGCGTGCCCACCATCCTGCTGGCGTCGATGCTCGCCCGCTATCGCCTGCCGATTGCCGCGGCCATGCTGCCACTGTCGGCGTCGGGGCTGCTGGCCTTGGGGGAATGGACGAAGACGCACCGCTGGGGCGCGCTGGCGACGACAGGGCTCCTGGCGCTGCTGTACGTCCCCTGGGCCGTGCGCGAGCACGTGATACCGGGCACGGAACGCTCAGCCGCCCAATACCGGCGTCTGGGCCGGCTGAGCATGGACCTGGACCCGGAGTTCGCCGCGCTCCACTTCCGTGAATGCCTGCGGTGGAACGCGGAGCTCGCGGACTGCGAACTGGGTCTGGGGCAAGCCCTGCTGCAGCAGGGACAGGTCGAGGAGGGCCTTGCCGCCCTTCGTCAGGCCGCGGCCCTTTCGCAGTCCGACCCCACCACCCGGCAGGCCGCCGAGCAACTCCTGCAGGCCCATGGAGGCCCCTGACGCATGCATCGGCTCGAACTGCCTCCTGGCCCGCCCTCTGTCGAAGCGCGAACGACCGCCAGCGTGTCCCGCGACGCGGCCGACCTGACGCTCGACATCGTCATCCCCGTGTTCAACGAGGAGGAGATGCTGGACCTGCTGCTCGGGCGGCTGGCCCAGGTCTTCGCGCCCGAGGTGCTCGCTCGGCAGGGCGTAGCGTCCGTGCGGCTTATCCTGGTGGACGACGGAAGTCGCGACGCCACCGCGCGGCTGCTCGCCGAGCGCATCCGGGGAGGACTGCAGGCGCGGCTCATCCGGTTGTCGCGCAACTTCGGACATCAGGGCGCGGTGTGCGCGGGGTTGGACCACGCGGATGCGGACCTGGTTTCGGTGATGGACGCGGACCTCCAGGATCCGCCGGAGGTGGTCTGGGACATGCTGGCCGCATGGCGCCAGGGCGCGGACGTCGCCTTTGGAAGGCGGCGGCGGCGGCAGGGCAACGTGGTCAAGCGGTTGGGTTACTGGGGCTTCTACCGGCTGGTGGCGTTCCTCTCCGAGATCAACCTGCCCCTGGACACCGGGGACTTCTGCCTGATGGACCGGGGCGTGGTGACGGCGCTGCGCCAGTTGCCGGAGAACCTGCGCTTCTCCCGGGGCCTCAGGGCTTGGGTGGGTTTCCAGCAGGTGGCGGTGCCCTTCGACCGGCCAGCACGCGCTGCGGGCGAGCCCAAATACACCTGGAGCAAGCTGTACCGGTTGGCCACCGACGGCATCGCGTCCATGAGCACGCGGCCCCTGCAGGCGGCCCAGCTCGCCAGCTTCCTCTTCGGCGTGCTCACGGTGCTCTTCCTGTTCCTGCTGGTGGGCTTCTCACGCCACCTGGACGTGCCTCGTCCTTTCCTCTTCGCCTACGTGCTCATCGCCACTGGCAACGCGGTGCTGGCGTTCTGCCTCTACATCCTGGGGGCGTACGTGGGCCGTACATACCTGGAGGTGAAGGGCCGTCCCCCCTATCTCGTGATGGAGCGGGTGGAACCCCGCGTGCGCCAGGAGAATCTCCATGTCCCTCCCGTCCCCTGAGTCCGCCGCCCCGGTGGAGATGCTGTCGCGCCCCACTTCCGCGGAGCCCTTCCCCGACGAGTGGTACGACGAGTCCTCCGCGGACCACTTCTGGTTCACCTGGCGGCTGCGCGCGCTGCACCGCCTGATGAAGGACGTGGGTCTGTCCACAGAGGCCACGCTCCGGGCGCTGGACATCGGCTCGGGGTCAGGTGTGCTTGCGCGCCAGTTGGAGGACACCACCGCGTGGACGGTGGACGCCACCGACCTCAACCTGGGCGCGTTGAAGCGATGCGCGCCGCGCCGGGGCCGGACGCTCTACTACGACGTCACCGAGGAGCGAACCGAGCTACGGGGCACCTACGACGTGGCCCTCCTCTTCGACGTCATCGAGCACGTTCCCAAGCCACGCCCCCTGCTCGAGTCCGCGCTGCGGCATCTGAAACCCGGCGGGTGGCTGCTCATCAACGTACCCGCGCTGCCCGTGCTCTTCAGCCGCTATGACGTCGTCGCGGGCCACGTGCGGCGCTACACACGCGACAGCCTGGCCCGCGAGTTGGACGGCCTGCCGCTCTCCTCGCGGGCGCTGCGTTACTGGGGTTTCTCCCTGGTGCCCGCGCTGCTCGCGCGCAAGGCGCTGATGCCCACCCAGGACCCGGACCAGCAGCGGGTCATTGAACGAGGCTTCGTGCCCCCGTCGAAGCTGGTGGACGGAGCGCTGCGCGTCCTGATGCACGCGGAGACGCGTCTGTCCGCGCGGCCGGTGCTGGGGACGTCCGTGCTGTACGCGGGCCGCGTGCCCTGACTCAGGCCTGGCCGCGCAGGCCCCGGGGCACCAGCACGCGCGCCACCACCTCGAAGAGGCCGCTGACCGCGAGCGCCAGCACCGCCGCGGGCACCGCGCCCTCCAGGATGAGCCCCACGTCGTCCAGGCGGATGCCGGTGAGGATGGGCTGGCCGTAGCCGCCCGCGCCCACCAGCGCGCCCAGCGTGGCCGTGCCCACGTTGATGACCGCCGCCGTCTGGATGCCCGCGAGGATGGACGCCGCCGCCATGGGCAGTTCGATGCGCCACAGCCGCGCGCCGGACGGCAGGCCCAGCGCCTCCGCGGACTCGCGCACCTCCCACGGGATGCCCTGCAACCCCGCCGCCGTGTTCCGCACGATGGGCAGCAGGCTGTAGAGGAACAGCGCCGCGATGGCCGGCTTCGAGCCGATGCCCAAGAGCGGAATCATGAACACCAGCAGCGCCAGCGACGGCACCGTCTGGATGACACTGGAGAGCCCCAGCACGCCCTGCCCCAGGCGCGGACGGCGCGCGGCCACCACGCCCAGCGGGATGGCCAGCGCGATGGCCGCCACCAGCGACAGGCCCACGAGGAACAGGTGCTCGCGCGTGCGCTGCCAGACGCGGGACGCCCGCCCGTCCGTGCGCACCTGTGTCGTCAGCCCCAGCGACTGCTGGAGGAAGTCCGACGCCACCCGCGCCTCCGGCACGTGCTCCAGCCGCGCGCGGGCGTTGAGCTTCACCATCTCCGCTTCCGGCAGCGCGCCCTCCAGCCGGCGCAATGCGGAGACGACCCGGGGCGCCCGCGTCTCCAGGTCCGCGCGGTAGAGGAGCACGGCGTCGTACGCGGGGAAGTGGTGCCGGTCGTCCTCCAGCACGCGCAGCCCGTAGGCGGCGATCTCCGCGTCCGTCGAGTACAGGTCCGTGAGTTGAATCGCCCCGCTCTCCAGGCCCCGGTAGGCCAGGTCGTGGTCCAGGCCGCGCACGTCGCGCTGGGGCAGACCGTACGCGTCGCGCAGCGCGGGCCAGCCGTCGCCCCGCTGCATGAACTCGTTGCTGAAGCCCACGCGCAGCTCCGGGTGGGCCTTCAGGTCGGAGATGCGGCGGATGCCCAGCCGCTGGGCCTCTGCTTCCTTCATGCCCAGCGCGTACGTGTTGTTGAAGCCCAGCGACGCGCTCATGCGCAGGCCCTCGCCCGCGAGCGCCTGGCGCAGCGCCGCGTCGTCCGGCAGCGCGCGGCCCACGAGCAGCTCCTGGCGCAGCGTGCCGGTGTACTCGGGATAGACGTCCAGCTCGCCCCGGCGCAGCGCCTCCCACAGCACCGTGGTGCCGCCCAGCTCGCGCCGGTGCGAGGCCCGCGCGCCCGCGTCCTTCGCCACCTGCGTCACCAGCTCCCCGAGGATGACGGACTCGGTGAACTTCTTGGAGCCCACGCGCACCTCCGGCCCCGCGCCGTCGGCGCGCTCGCACGCGACGCCGAAGAGCAGCAGCCACGCCAACGCCAGCGCGCGCATCACCCGGACCTCCGCAGGGGCAGCGGACGCTGGGCCTGGATGAAGCGCGTGACGAACGGCTCCGCGGGCCGCGCCTCCAGGTCGTCCAGCGAGCCCTGCTGCACCACCTGGCCCTCGCGCATCAGCACGATGCCGTCGCCCAGGTAGGCCGCCTCCGACAGGTCGTGGGTGACGAGCACCACCGTCTTGCCCAGCCGTTCGAAGATGCCGCGCAGCTCCGTCTGGAGGTCATGGCGCACCAGCGGATCCAACGCGCCCAGGGGTTCGTCCAGCAGCAGCACGTCCGGGTCCAGCATCAGCGCGCGCATCAGCGCCACCCGCTGCCGCTGGCCTCCGGACAGCTCCCCGGGGAAGCGCTCCAGCGCGTCCGCCGGCAAGCGCGTCAGGTCCATCAACGAGGCCAGCCGTTCGCGGATCCGCGTCTCCGGCCAGCGCAGGTGCCGCGCCATCAGCGTGACGTTCCGCGCGCCGGTGAGGTGCGGGAACAGCCCCCCGCCCTGGAGCGCGTAGCCCACGCGGCGGCGCACGGCGAGCAGCGCGCTTTCGTCCTCCGGCAGGGGCTGTCCGTCGAAGAGCACGCGCCCCGTGTCGGGACGAAGCAGGCCGTTGAGCAGCCGCAGCAGCGTGGACTTCCCGCAGCCGCTGGGACCGATGAGCGCCGTGGTGGCGCCCTTCGGCAGCTCCAGGCTCAGCGGGTGCAGGGCTTGCGCGGCACCGAAGCGCTTGGACACCTCCTCCAGGATGAACACGGACGCCACGTCCCTTCAGCGCGGAGCGAACACGCCGTTGCAGGCGGTTGGAAAGGGGAAGGAGGCACTGGCGGGAAGGCTGCACGCCGCGAACATCCCCCAGCCCTGGCGGTCCACGCCGCCGGCCCAGACCTGGACGTCACCGCCGCCTTCCGGCGCGGGCGCGGTGAAGCGGACGCAGCGCGTGGCCAGGCCCTCCACGAAGCAGTCGCGCACCTCCACCGGGCCCGCGCCCGGGAGCGCGTCGCGCAGCTCCTCCACGCTCCGGTCGCGCCAGCGCTGCACCTGGGCCGAGCCCGGCTCCGCCGGCCAGAAGACGCTCCAGGAGAAGGTGGCCGCGGCGCAGCGGATCCTCCCCGCGCGCGTCGTCGAGGCCGCGAGCTCGCACCCCTCCGGCAGGAACAGCAGTCGCCATGGCAGCCTCGGCGGGGTGACGCGCGACGACGGCGCCAGCATGTCGCCCTCCGGGTTGCCTCGCGTGGCCAGGTACGCGAACAGCTCCAGGCACCGGCCCAGCCCCGCGCGCACGGGCTCGCGCGCCACGCAGCCCAGCTGCCGCACGCGGCCCGCCGAGGGTGTCACCGCCGTGACGTAGCCGCCCACGGGGCAGGGCCCGCCGCCGTCCGCACCGGCGCACTGCTCGAACCGCAGGGACGGGTGCGGCAGTCCCGCGAGCGGCAGCTCTCCCCGGACCTCCGTGAGCGCCGGCCCCAGGCGCGCATGGACGCGGTCCCGTCCGGCTTCCACGGCCTGCGCCTCGCTCAGGCCGGACTGTTCGTACAGCCACACGGAGAGCGCGCCGCAGCGGTACGTGCGCGACGTAGGGGTGTCCGGGACGGGGACACAGCCGTCGAAGAGGGGGCGCGCGTCGTCGACGAAGGGGCCCGAGGGCGTCACGCCCACGGTCGGGACCGCGGGGGCCACCGGCACGGAGGCCTGGCACGCACCGAGCAGCCCCCCGACCGCCACCCCCACCGCCACCCGTGCCGTGCGCATCCACGAGGGGATAGGCGCCGGACCCGGCCGAGTCAACCGGCCCGTCGGTCCGACGCCCACCGCGCTACATCCGCGGGCACTACTTCTTCATCTGCTTCTCGAGGTTCTTCGCTTCCATCTCGTTGCTGCTGACGGTGGCCTCGGTGTCGCTCAGGAGGGCCAGGAAGCCGGCGTCGTTCTTGTACTCCTTGCGGCCCTCCTTGAGGATCTCCTTGCCCTTCTTCTGGTCCTCCGTGATGCGCGTCAGGAAGGCCTTGTCGAACTCGGGGCCCTGCTTCTCGCGGAGCTTGTTGAGTTCCTCGTTCTTCGTGTCGATGGCCTTGCCCAGCTTCTCGCCGGTGCCCTTCATCTTCTCCTGGTAGCCCTGCTGCACGCCGGAGCCACCCGTGCCCGTGGCCGACTCGGACGTCTGGCTGCTGTCGTTGAGCGCGCTGATCTGCATCTTCTTGTTCTGGGCCCAGGTGCGCAGCGTCTCCTGGCTCTTCTCGTGGTCCTGGCGCAGCTTGGTGGCGAACTCCTTCACGCGCGGATCCGACGCCTGCTCCTCCGCGAGCTTCGCCATCTCGATCTGGCGGTTGTTGAAGACGGCCAGCTTGCCCACGTACTGCACGCGCTTGGCGGCGGCCTCACCCACGGCCTTGCCCTGCTTCATCTGCTCCTGTTCCTGCTTGGACTGGCTCTCGTCGGCGTGGGCCGCGAAGCCCATCAGCCCCGTCATGACCGCCGCAGTCACCGCACGCGTCTTCCAGTTCGTCTTGCCCATGGTCCCACCCTCCCCCGCATCCGCGGATGAATGATTGACGGAAGCAAGGTGTGGACGCGGAAGGCCGTTGCCAGGGTCGCCTGGCCGAGCGCCCCGCCCCCGCGAACGAGGCCCGCGGGCGGAGCGCGTGTCACTCCGCGGACAGCAGGCCGCGCACCACCGCGCCGCGCCCCGGCGCCGTGGCCTGGGCCCAGCCGCGCAGGAGCGCCAGCACCTCCGAGGAGAAGCAGGGCGTGTCGAGCAGCGTGACGGTGGTGGCCGTCCCGCCCGTCTGCGCCTGCTCGAAGCGCGCGGTGAGCCAGCAGGCGCCGGCGCTCCCGCCCTCGGGCACCGTGCGCGACACCTCCAGCTCCAGCAGCGCGGAGGGACACAGCCACCCTTCGGCCCAGCGCAGCCGCCGCTCCAGCAGCGCGCTCAGGGACTCGCTCACGGCGGTGGCGTCCAGCGCCAGGGGCACGCCGTCGCCGGACAGCGGGGACGGCAGGTACACCTCGCGCAGGAAGGGCGGCTCGCGGGTCAGCGCGTGCGCCGTCGCGCGCAGCCACAGGCGGCAGTCGCGCAGCACGTCCGCCGTGGGCGCCTCGAAGGAGGGCAGCGGGTGGCGCGTCGCGGAGCGGCGGCTGCTCTTGCGGTCCGCCTCCACCTCCACGAAGGGGGACACGCGCGCGCGGCCCTCCACCGCGCCCTCCACCTCCAGGCCCAGCCGCTCCAGCCGCGAGCCCCGGCCCAGGCCGCGCCACAGGTCCACGAAGGCCGCGGCGAGCGGCGCCGCGTTCGCGACCGAGTACGGCCGCCACTCCACGCGCTGGCACACCACGCGCGCGGACGGCACCCGCGCGCCCGGCGGCCCCAGGCCCAGCGTCAGGTCGCCGCCGCCCACCGCCACGCGCGCGGCCAGCACGTGCCGCACCGGGCCCTCCAGAAGCCACACCCGCAGGGCACCGCGCGGCACCGCGCCCTCCACGTAGCGGGCGCCCAGCAGCCACAGCTCGCCCTGGATGAGCACGTCCTCGCCCCGGGGCGCGTGCAGGTTCGGCTTCGAGTCCTGACAGCCCAGCACCCAGGCCCCCCGGCCCTCCTGGACCCAGCGCACCCGAAGGCCCTCCGGCAGCGCCTCCAAAGCGCGCCGCGTGGCCTCCGCCTCGCTCCTTCCCTCCGCCATTGGGCCCCTCGCACCAAACAGCGCTACGGTATTCTTCCGTAATAGCTGTGATTAGGGGCCCGTGTCAGCACGTTTTTCACGGTTTGCGGGGTGGGTGCCGGGAAACCCTGTAGGTCTTGGGGAGGCAGGAGCGCCCCTCCGGAGCCGAAGCGCCCCAACTGGTCCGACAGTAGGACCCGTTGACCGCCCACCGCCCCGGGGCCTCCGTCGTCCGCCGTCAGGGGGGCTGGGGGGCCCGGGCGCCAAAGGCGCGCTCCAGGAGGGCGTCGCTGGAGAGGCGGGGGGAGGCCTTGGCGGCTTCGACGTCCAGGCCCTCGCCGTGGCCGCGGCCCTGGCCTTCGAAGAGGACCTGGGGGCCGTCGAAGGACGCGCGCTGGGGGCAGGAGGGGAGCTGGAGGCCCGCGCGCAGCGTGTCGCACGGCAGGGAGCGCGCGTCCTCGTAGGGGGCGCTGGGGGTGCCTTCGGTGCGCAGGTAGCGCACGCGGCCGGACTCGAAGCGCAGCGAGACGAGGTTCGTGCCCAGCAGGGATTCCACCTGGGAGCGGGAGCGGACTTCGCTCCACGGGGTGGAGCCGCCCTGCGAGAAGGTGAGCCACGCGTCCCACTTCAGCGGCGGGAGCTGGAGGGCGCGGGCTTCTTCCGGGCGGATGCGCACGGTGCCCCGGAAGGCCTGGCAGTGGGTGGTGTCGCAGAGGGCGCGGCCGGGGTGGCGGGGGTCGGCGTGGCGTTCGTTGTGCGCGGCCACGCGGGCCAGCGCGACGCGGGCCTCGCCCTGGAGCGTGACGTCCTCCGCGGCGACGACGCCGGCGGTGTACTGCACGCGCGTGGTGCGGAAGACGAAGTCGGAGCCGCGCCGGGCCTTGAGCGCGCTGGGGGTGGTGGGCACTCCGGGCGGCGGACGGTACGGCGGAGGCGTGGACCAGGTGAAGACGCCCGCGTAGTCGCGGCCACCGTCGGGGCCGTCCGGGAAGCGCACGCGCCAGGGGCTGCCCAGGCAGACGGCGGGGCCCTTCGAGGTGAGCGCGTCCAGGCGGGAGAAGTCGGGTGGCGCGGCGCGCGGGGTGCCGTCCTCCAGTGAGAAGCCCGCGCCCGCGCAGCGGGCCTCCACGGTCGCGGAGGGCAGCAGGCCGAGCACCTGCACGCGCGCGGCGTCCAGCCCGGCCTGCCGGCGCGCGCGGGCGAGGAGCGCGGGGACCTCGTCCACGAAGTGCCGGGGCATCTTGCCGGGCCGCACGATGACGGCGACGAGGTCCGCGTCCACGGCGGCGATCCACCCGAGCTGGGGGCGGCTCGCGGCGTCGCGCACGGTGCCCGTCTTCGTGGCCACGCCCTTGAGCACCTTCGACGTGGACAAGCCGCTGAGCGTGCCTTCATCCACGTTGCCGGTGAGCAGCGCGAGCACGTCCGGCCGAGCCTCCGCGAGCAGCCGGTACGCCTGCGCCATGCCCCAGGGGGACAGCCCATGCGCAGACCGCAGCCCGATGGCCTCCGTCATGTCCGAGGGCAATCCGGTGAGGCCCACGGCGGAGAGCACCGGGCCCCAGACACCGAAGGCCCCGGGAGCGCGGCCGGTGGCCTCCCAGTCCAGGAACCAGCCGTTGCAGGAGCGCAGGAGCGCGAGCCGCGCATCCACCTTCGCAGGCAGGCCGGCGCCGCACGCCCACTCCTGCACGCCCGGGCGCGGTGGGAGCAGTGGAGGTGCGCCGGCGTCCGGTGCGGCACCGGTCCCCGCCGCGTACAGGAACGGCTTGAGCGTGGAGCCGTAGGGCACCGCGCGCCGCACGTCTCCTTCCGCGAGCAGCACCTCTCCCGAGTGCCGGCTCACCACCACCGTGGCCGCCTCGGGCGCGAGCACCGCCACGTCCGCCAGCTCCTCCACCGTCAGGGGCGCGGCCCACCGTGTTCCGTCATGACACTGACGCAGCCTGCGCGTCAGCGCGGCGGGAAACCCGGTGTGCTCCCCGAGGATCCGCGCCAGTCCCCTCCTCGCTCGCGGCGTGTCCACCGCCGGTGCGCTCGCCACCTCCTTCGCCGCGCGCGACAGCGACTGATAGGGCCCGTCGCGCCACGCGGGCAGCTCGCCGCTCACCGTCAGCGCGAAGGCCTCGTGGAAGAGCCGGTCCTCGCTGGACGCGGGACAGGCCCACCAGAGCAGCTGGTGCGCGAGCTCATGCCACAGCGCCGTGCGCGTCCTCGCGTCCAGCACGCCGGGCGTGTTCTGCCGAAGCTCCACGACGCCGGGCCGGCCCTGCGCGTTGCGCTCGGGCGACAGCGCCGTGCCCTTCTGGAGCGTCACGGTGGCGGGGGCCCTCGTGGGAAGGCCGCCCGCCTGCTCCGCGTACCGCGCCTCCAGGGACGTCCAGGCGGCCTGGGCCTCGCGGCGCAGGTCCGCCTCCGGCGTCACATCCCCCCGCGTGACGAAGGCGGGCGAAGCCGACAACAGCGCGGCGACGGCGACGGCCCACCCCATGGGCTACAGGTCACTCACGGACGTCTTCGAGGGCACCACCTTCAACACGTCCGGCGCCGTGCGGCCCCGGATGCGCGCCGAGTACATGTCCTCGATGGTCGCGGGCGGCGCCGCGAACGTGCCCGCGAACTGCGCGCGCATCACGTAGCCCACCGTGCGCGGGCTGTCGCTCCACCACGCCGGCTCCTCGAAGAAAAACGTCGCGTGCGAGGGGTCCAGCTGCCGGCGCTTGAGCGCCTCTGGCGCCAGCGGCAGCGAGTGCGGCGGCCCCCGGAAGCTCTTGTCCTCCTGGAGCGGGACGAAGCCCGCCGGCACCGCGTCCTCCACCACGTAGTACGCCGAGCGCGCCCGGTTTTCCCCGCGCGCGTCCAGCGTCAGCTCCACGTAGACGTCCTCGCCCTGCGACACCTGCGTGCCCGCGTCCAGCTTCACCTTCCCGCCCTCGCGCAGCACGTAGTACGCGCGCTCCACGGACATGCCGTTCACGCGCGGCTGCACGGCCTTGAGCGGCGTCATCGCGGCGGCGCGCAGCGTGGCCACGCCGTCGAAGCCGCCCACGTCCACCGTGCGGGTCCCCGCCGGCAGCGTGGCGACGAGGCCCATGCCGCGCGAGGCGAACTTCACCGGCGCCGAAGCCCCCTTCACCTCCGGAGGCGCCATGCCCTTGAACGCCTTCGCGTCACGCTCCACCAGCCAGAGCGAGTGCAAGAGCGCCGTGCTCCGGTCGAACGTGGACAGGCCCGGCTCGCTCAGCATCTCCAGGATGCGCTTGCGCGCGCGCGTGACGTCCAGCGACCCGAAGGACGCCGCGTGCGCGGTGATGGCGGTGAGGCCCACGCGCCGCAGCGGGAAGCGGTAGAACGCCTCGGGCGTCTGCGCCTCGCCCTTGAGCGCCGCGAGCTTCGCGAAGCCCTCGCCGCTCTCCTTCACCAGCCCCTGGATGCGCTCCTGGAGGCCGGGCTCCTTCATCACGCCCGCCTTCTCCGCGGCCAGCACCGCGAGCGCCAGCGGGTACAGGTCCCCCGGCTTCGCGGCCTCCACCAGCGCGCGCACCCGCGCCGCCTGACGCGGGCCCTGAAGCCGCGCCAGCACGTACGCGCGCGTCGCGTCGTACTCCGGCGACAGGCCCTCCTGCGCCTCCAGCCACTTCGCGCTCTCCTGGATGCGCGCGTCGTCGCGGTCCACCAGCCCCGCCTCGGACGCGTACGCCAGGCCGTCCAGCGCGATGAGCGTGAGCGGCAGGCTGGGCTCGCTGTAGCCGCCGAACCACGTGAAGCCGCCGCCCTTCACCGCGAGCCCCAGGATGCGGGCCGTGCCCTGCACGGAGCGGCTGCGCGCCTCCGCCAGCAGCGACTGCGATTCGGGGTCCAGCTTGTCCAGCGCGCCCGCCTTCTGGAGCACCTGGTACACCGCCACGTTCGGCACCGTCGTGGAGACGAGTTGCTCCAGGCAGCCGTACGGATACGTGAGCAGCTCGCGCACGTTGGCGAGCGCCGCGTCCACCGTGGACGGCTGGAGCACCAGCTCCACGCGCGTCAGCGCCGCCGCCTCCGGAGCCTCCAGCGACAGCGCCCCGCCGCCCCATGCGCTCACCTGCACCGCGTCCTCCACCGCGGCCGGCGCCACGTCGAAGCGCTTCAGGTCGCGCAGCGGGTCCTTGCCGCCCACGACGTCCACCGCGAGCTGCGCCGGGCCCGTCTTCGCCGCGCGCAGCGTCACCGGCACCACCTGCTCACCGCCCTGCCCCAGCTCCACCTTGCGCTGGAGCACTTCCGCCTGGAGCGCGCCGCCGGGCCGCAGGCTGACGTCCAGCAGCTGGCTGCCCTTGGACTTCTCACCGGCGGCCAGGCGCACCGACGCGAGCGCCTCGTCGCCCTCGCGCAGGAACTGCGGCAGCGCCGCGTAGAGGTTCAGCCCGCCGCGCGAGGCGAACTCCGCCGTGCCCTCGCCGAAGCGGCCGGACGTGTCCGCCGCCACCGCCGTCACCACCCAGAGCGTCTGGTTGGAGGGCAGCGTGAAGCGCACCGTCGCGCGCCCGTCCCGGTCCGTCACCACCGCCGGGTCCCAGTGCGCCGTGTCCTTCTCCAGGTCCTTCGCGTTGCGGCTGGGCGGCTTGATGGACGCGAACGCATGGTCCGGCAGCCCCGCCATCTTGCGCGCCAGCTGCTCGCCGTAGCCGTAGCCCTGGAACTCCGCCGAGTAGAAGCTCGTCACGTTGTCGCGCGCCGGCGGGTAGAAGAAGTCCAGCACGCCGGGGCGGAACTCGGACTGGATGGCGTAGACGGCCTTGTCCACCACGCCCACGGACAGCTGCGCGGACACGCCGTTGCCGTCGCTGTCGGTGACGCGCACGTCGATGGCCTGCTCCGTGAGCGGCAGCGCCTCCGCGCGGCGCGGCTGCAGCGACACCGTGAGCGTGCGCTCCTTCGGCACCACGCGGAACGACACCGTGCGCTCCTCCCAGCGGCCCGTCGCCGTGGGGTACGCCACGGACGCGTACACCGCGCTGCCGAAGCGCTTCTCCACCGGGAAGGCGTGCACCAGCGTGCGGCCCTTCAACGGCACCACCGTGGTGCCGTACAGGCCCGCGCCCGTCAGCGTCACCCACACGGGCCCCGCGTCCTTGCCGCCCTGGCCCCAGCCGTCCGGCATGAGCGCCACCAGCTTCGCGCTGTCCCCCGGCGCCAGCGTGCCGGACAGCGACGCGAGCGTGAGGTTGGGCACCTGCGCCACGGGCTCGTCCGCGCCGCCGATGACGAGCAGCGACTCCTCGCCCTCCCACTTCTCGCCCTTCTTGTCCTTCACCGTCACGCTCGCGACCACCCGGCCCACGTCGGTGGTGGGCACCTTCAGGCGCGACGTGCCGTCCTGCTGCGTGGTGAAGGCCTGCGTGCCCAGCGCCTTCTCGCTGCCGTCCGCGCGGACCAGCATGAACTCCACCTGCCCCGTCGTGACGCCATAGGGCTTGCCGGACAGCGTGGTGGCGCGCACGGACAGCTGCGCTTCGGAGCCCTTCTGCACCACCGCGTCCGAGTACCGCGCCACGCCCAGCACCTCCACCTTCGACAGGAAGAAGGCGGCGGTGCCGTTGGCGAACGTCTCCTGATCATCCCGCGCGCGCACGGTGAGGCTGTAGCGGTACGGCAGCCGCTCCTCGCCCGGCTTGAGCGCGGGCACGGCGACCTCCACCTGGGCCTCGCCGTCCGCGTCGAACTCGCTGGCGGTGGACCACGGGTCGTCCGTGGCCTGGCGCTCCGCGACGGAGGAGTACAGCCGCTCCGGCACGCTCAGCTTGCCCTCGCTGCTGGACGCGGTGCCGTACGTCACCGCGCTGCCCTGACCGCCGCGGCCGGAGTCGTCCACCCACGCGGGCGCGTCCAGCAGGCTGCGGTAGAGGAACACCTCGTACTTCGCGCCCTTGGGCACGCCGCCCGCGTAGCGCCGCGCGCGCACCGTCACGCTCACCGTGGAGCCCGGCACCACCGTCTCCGACGCCGGCTGCACCTCCAGGTAGAACGTGGGCTTCACGTAGTCCTGCACGCGCGCCTCGCCCTGGTGCGGGTGCGTGTCCAGGTCCGCCTCGATGCGCAGCACGCCCGTGCCCAGGTCGTCCGGCACCTTGAGCGTGCCGTTGAACGCGCCGAACTCGTCCACCGCCGCGCGCGTGACGATTTCACGGCCCTCCTGCGACACCAGCTTCACGCGCACGTCGCGCTTCTTCGGCGTGAAGAGGCGCGCGAGGAACGTGTCCGGCTGCCGCACGAGCCCGCGGAACTTCACCTCGTTGCCCGGCTTGTAGATGGGCCGGTCGCTGTAGATGAACACGTCCGGCGCCACCGCCAGCGCGGAGTAGAAGTCCGTGTCCACGATGGCCGTGTCCTGCCCCGCCGTCACCGTCGCGAGGATGCGCGGCTCCGTCACCGCGAGCGTCACCTCGCCCTTGTCGTCCGTCGTGCCCGTGGGGCCCTTGCCCGTGGGCAGGTACACCTGCACCTGCGCCCCCGCGCGCGGCTGCTGGTCGCGCCCCGCCACGCGCACCAGCACCTGGCCGTCGGTCTGCTTGAGCTGCACGGTGACGTCGCTGACGACGAGCACCACCTGCCCCTCCACCCGGCCCTGCACCAACTGGAGCACGTACGTGCCCGCGGGCAGCGGCGCGAGCAGCACGCGGCGCTCCTGGAAGCCGCTGCCGCTGTCGCCCGTGTCGAAGCCGGGCACGTTGAAGTCCCGGTTCGCGCCGCCCAGGTCCAGGTTGAGCCACTGGCTGCGCACCACGGAGAAGCCCGGCGGCGTGCCCACCAGCTTCTCCGGGCCCTCCGCCACCTTCGCCAGCGGCTCGCCGGACGACGACGCCTCCGGCGGCTTCGGCAGCGCTTCGCCCACCTCCTGGCGGAACGCGGGCGACAGCGCCTCCATCAGGACGATGCCCGGCGAGCGCACCGCGTTGAGGCCCCTGCTCAGGCCGCGGCCGGGGTTGAGCAGCGTGGGCGGCGTCTGGTACGCGCGCCGCAGGTCGCCCTGCGCGCGGATGAACGCGTCCAGGTTCGCGGGCTTGAGCACGCGCAGCTCGACGGGGCCCTTGTCCTCGAAGGCGACGTCCACCGCCACCGGCTCGCCGCTGCCGTAGGAGCGCGGGACGGTGAGGTAGAGCGGCTTGGCCAGCGCCACGCCGGACAGCAGGAGCGCGGCCAGCGCCGCGAAACGCAGGGAGGTCTTCATGTCCCGAACCCTTCCGACAGCATGACGTAGCCCTGCACGTTGCCGCGGAAGCCCAGGTACGGCAGGGCCTCCAGGTCACGGCGGGCCGCTTCGATTTCAGGAGGCGCCGCCTTGGGCAGCGGAGAGGAGCGGTCCACCCGCGCCTCGGACGCGTAGCCGTCCATCGCGAGCCCGCTGAGCAGCCGCCCCATGTTGATGCCCAGCATCACCGTGGAGGGCGCGCGCAGGCCCGCCACCACCGGGCCCGCGGCGTTGAGCATGTTGGGCGCGCGGCCCTCGCACGCCTTCTGGAGCCGCTCCACCTCCTGCGCGCTGGTGGCCAGCACCACGTGCTTGCATAGCGTGGCGCGCGTCAGCGTCCGGGCGCCGCCGGAGAACAGCGCGGACAGGCCCTCCGCGTCCTTCTCATCACCCCACAGCAGGGCCAGCTCCGGCTCCAGCGACGTGCTGCCACGCGGCGTCCACACCAGGGCCACCTGGCGCGTGCGCGTCCGGGGCTGGCCCTCCTTCTTCCAGAAGGCGTTGAGCTGAGCGGGCTCCAGCGACTCCGGCAGCGTGAGCTGGAACGCGAACAGCACCGGCGTGTCCTCCGGCACCAGCTTGAGCAGGTCATCGGAGAGGGGCTTGCCATCGTAGGCGTTGCCGTCCGGGCGGAGCTTCCCGGCGATGCCCTTCGCCACCAGCCGGTCGCCGTCCACGCGCAGCTGCAGCCGCGTGTCCTCGCCCAGGCCCAGCACGTGAGTGAAGAGCTGCGCCTCGCGGCCGTAGGCGTTCGGGTCGAAGCCCACCTCCACGTCCACGTCATCATCCGCGTCCAGCTCCGGCAGCGGCGTGCACAGCGCCTGGAGCACCACCACCGGGTGCCGCGAGAGCACCAGCCGGTCCTCCGAGCGCGCGGCCCACACCGTCTGCTCCGCGACGAGCCAGCGCGACAGGTGGAAGCCGCCGTCGGGCGCCTTCTCCGCCATGCCGGACGGGCAGCTCTCCGCGACCATCTCCCCGCGCTTCGCCACCGCATCCAGCGCGTCCCACGCCGCCTGCGACGTCTTGTTCGCCTGGGGGACGAGGAGCGCGGGCGTGCCCACGCGCGCGTCGCCGCTGAACCACACGGTGCGGAAGGGCGTGTCGAGCAACTGCCCCGCGACGACGTCCAGCACCGCGCCCTTGAAGGATGCCTTCAGGTCCGTGCCGGTGGAGCCCAGGAACGCGGCCCAGCCGCTCACGAAGCCCTGGCCCAGCGGCTTGTCCCATTGCGCCTTCAGCCACGCGTTGCGCGCCAGCGCGTCGCGCACCTTCGCGGGCGAGTGCACGTCCACCCAGATGGCGGCGGTCGCGCCAGCGCCGGGCACTTCCATCTTCGTGGGCTCGGAGGGCACGTCCGGCATGCCCTCCACGGTGGCGCCCGCGGACGGCGGGCCCTTGGGCTCACCGGAGGAGAAGGCGGGGCCGGAGCTGCCGCCCCCACCGCTCTTGCGGCCGATGACGAAGGCGCCCACGCCGACGCCCACGACGAGGGCGCCGATGAGCGCGATGCGCACGGCGGACGAGCGGCCCTTGCCTCCGCCTCCAGCGGGGGGCGGCGGGCTCACGGGAGACGTCATGACATCCACTCCTTGAAGCGGAAGAAGCCGAGGAAGGCGGCGTTGGCCGGCACGGGGCGCCACTCCAGCGGCGCCTCGGTGGCGAGCGAGTCCAGGATGCCGGTGCGCACGCGGGCGCCGGCCTCACCGGGGTGGTAGACGACGCGCGCGGGGGCATGGGCCCGGTCCTCCGGGCGCACCACGAGCATCAGGTGGAAGACGGGCCCCGCGTCGTGCTCCTGGCGGAAGGCCAGCACGTCTCCAGTGCGAAGCTGGTCGAGCACATCCGCGCCCCGACCCAGGGGAACGAAGCTGAGGCTGATCAACGTCTCCGCGTCCGCGAAGTCCGAGGGCCCGCGAGCGTCCTGCCACAGCGGAGAGGCCAGGCGCTCCGAGGCCACGCGCCGGTAGGCCGTGCGGTACGCGTAGCGGATGAGGCCCGCGCAGTCGCGCTGCGCGGGCTGCCACGCCGCGTCCGGGGCCTTCACCTGCGCGAGCGCCACCTGCGCGACCTCCCGGCGCAAGAGCCTCGCGCGCGTCTCCGGAGCGACGGGCTCCGCCGCGATGACCGCGCCTTCACGCGCGGCGGACACGGCCGGCGTCCCGGACGGAGCCGGGCCAGCGTGGAGCAGCAGCGTGAGCATCAGGACGCGCATGGCTTCGGCGGTGCCGGGAGCGCCGGTCGCTTCAGTAGTCGCCTTCGCCTTCGCCGGAGTCGCCGCTCGTCTGGAGCTCCTTGAGCGCCTCCTCCAGGTTCGTGGGCCAGCCCTCGCCCTTCGGCTTCGGATCCGCGGACGGCACGTACACCTCCGCCTGCCCGTCTCCCAGGATGTTCACCCACGCGAGCACGCGCGTCGTGCCGGGCGTCGCCAGCGGGATGCGCACGCGGCGGCGGACCTCGCCCGGCGTGCCCTCGAAGAGGGCCAGGTTGAGCGTGGCCACCGTGTGCGCCTTGTCCCCGCTGGGCCAGTAGTTCGTCGCCACCAGGTACACGCCCTTCGGCGGCGCGCGGTGGATGTAGAGGTACGGGCCGTACGCCGGCTGGTCGAAGTCGCCGCCCTGCTCGTTGAGGAAGAACGTGCCGCCGGACGGGCTCTCCGTGTTCGCCCAGTACACGTGCGCCATCGCCTTCACGTCCAGCGTGTCGCCCGCGCTGCTCGCGTCCGTGGGCTCGTAGATGTGCAGGTCCGTGTAGACGCCGTCCGTGTCGCTCGTGAGGATGGCCTTGAGCGGCACCGGGGGTACCTGCGCGTAGCTCGTCGCCTGCGTGCGCGCCGTGCCGCCCTTGTTCGTCGCCATCACCGTCACGACGTTCTTGCCGCTGGCCGCGGGGAACTTGCGGCTGAAGCGCCCCCCCTGCGTGCGCATCAGGTAGCGGTCGCCGTTGATGGACACGACCACCGGATCCACCGTGGGGTCGCTCACCGTGCCTTCAATCCGCAGCATCCGGTCCACCGTCCACCCGCCGGACGGCGCGCTCAACACCACCGTGGGGACCTTGTCCCCCCGGCCAATGGGCACACCCTGCTGGCGAGCGGAGACCGGCGGCGCCGTCTGCGACAGCAGCCCGGCGAGAAGGACGGAGAGCATCATGGAGCCTGGGGGCCTGGACGTGGGTTGCGCGAACCGCGTGTCCGCGAAAGGACACAGCGTGCGGCAAGCTCCCGCCTGTTTTCAAGCCACCCGCCCCCGACCGGTAAGACGGCCCGGGAGGCCCCCCCCACCGCGACGCCAGGCATCGCGGGTTCCACCCCTTCCTCGCGTGTCCGTCCGTCCACCCTCGGGCCCGGACACCCACGGTCACGCGTCAGAAGGGTGCTGCCTCCGCAGCCTGCCTACTGCGGGCGCTCCCAGCCGTGGCGGTTCACGAAGTCCGACACGATGGCGGCCGTCATGTCGCGAATCTTCTCCACCTCCGCCGCGGACTTGCCCGCCGTGTCCTCCATGGGCCAGTCCTCGCGCGTCTGGTTCGCCACCGCCGGCGCATCCGGCAGCCCGCCCAGCGTCACCAGGATCTGCGCGCTCTTCGCCAGCTCCGGCGTCAGCCGCTGCGGCTTCGCGTCTCCCAGGTCCACGCCCATCTCCTTCATGGTCGCGAGTACCTCGGGATGCAGACGCTCGGCCGGCTGCGTCCCCGCGGAGATGGCGCGCGCCTTCGCCGGGTCCGCCAGCAGGTTGAAGAAGGCCGCCGCGATCTGCGAGCGACCCGCGTTCTGCGTACAAGCGAAGATGACCGTGTTCATCGCACCGCCTTTGGAGTGTTGAGAATCATGAGGTTCCTGGGCTTCCTGGGAAGTATCACATCCTGAGCGGGGAAGAGGACAACGCTCGCCCGTCCCCAGCCCATCCCTCCGGCCTGGGGTGTCATGACCGGGGTTGTGGGTAGGATTTGACTCCGCGCGAAGCCTTTGCGCGAGCGGATGCCGGGGACGTGCCTACGTTGAAGGGGTCATGCAAAGCACCCCTTCCTGGGCCTGGATCGTCTTCTGGGCGCTGCTGCTCGCGCTGCTGGTGGTGGACCTGCTCGCGCACCGGGGTGGGCGGGGGCAGTCGCGCCGCGCGGCGGTCCTGTGGAGCCTGGCGTGGGTGGGGCTGGGCCTGGGCTTCTGCGGCTTCGTGTGGGTGACGCTGGGCAGCCAGCGCGGCCATGAATACCTGGCGGCGTGGCTCATCGAGAAGAGCCTCAGCCTGGACAACGTCTTCGTCTTCCTGGTCATCTTCCGCAGCCTGAGCGTGCCCCAGCGCTACCAGCACGAGGTGCTCTTCCTGGGCATCTTCGGCGCGCTGGTGTTCCGCGCCCTGTTCATCTTCGTGGGGGCGGCGGCGCTGCAGCGCTGGGGCTGGGTGTCGTACGTCTTCGGCGCCATCCTGCTCGTCACCGCGTGGCGCGTCCTGCGCGAGGACCCGTCGAAGCAGGAGGACAACCGCGTCGTCAGCTGGCTGGCCAAGCGGCTGCCGGTGACGGACCAGGTGGAGGGGCCGCGCTTCCTGGTGAAGCAGCAGGGCCGCAGGCTCGCCACGCCGCTCCTGCTGGCGCTGGTGGGCCTGGAGGTGACGGACATCCTGTTCGCGGTGGACTCGGTGCCGGCGGCGTTCTCCGTCACCACCGACACGTTCATCCTCTACAGCTCCAACGCCTTCGCCATCCTGGGGCTGCGCGCGCTCTACCTCGTCATCGCCGGGGCGGTGGGCCAGCTGAAGTACCTGCACTACGGCCTGGCGGGGGTGCTGGCGTTCGCGGGCGTGAAGATGGTGGTGGAGCAGTGGGTGCACATCCCGCCGCTGCTGTCGGTGGCCATCATCCTCGCGGTGATTGGCGGCGCGGTGGGGGCCAGCCTGGCGCACCGGCGCTCCGGGCGTCAGGTGGAGGCCTGACGCTTCAGGGCCTGGGCAGGCCCGCGGTGCCGGCGGCCTCCAGGGGCTTCGCCATCAGCTCGTCGAACGTGGGGTTCGCCGCCTTCGCGACGCGCTCCGCGTGCTTCTTCAGGAGGGCGGCGTTGGCGTCCTTCACGTCCCGGCCCGAGGCGAGCTCCAGCTGGGTGATGTACTTGCGCAGCCCGGCGCGGCGCTGCTCCAGTTGCAGCCGCTGGGCCTCGGTGAGCTTCGGGTCCTCCAGCTGCGGCGCCAGCGCGGCGAGCTGCGCCTCCAGCTGCGCGAGGTTCGTGGGATCCGACGCCAGGGACACCGCCGCCACGCCCGCGTCCGGCACCGCCTCCGGCGCCGGGTACACCACGGCGGTGAGGCGGCGGAACTCCTGGGGCGACATGCGCTGCGCCTCCAGGTTCTGGAGGAGCACCGTCTGGGCCTTGCCCATCATGCGCATGGAGGCGCCAGCGGCCTGGATCATCGCGCGCCGGCCCCCGCGGTTGAGCTCCTGGCCGTGCGTCCGCATGTACTCGAGCGACTCCTTCTCCAGCGTCTGGTAGGCGGGCAGGGTCGCCTCGCGCACCGCGAGGTAGGTCTCCAGCCGCGCCTCCTCCAGCTTCAGCACCTTGCCCGAGGGGGGCGGCTGGAAGGGGTAGCGCGCGTTGAGGTCCGCGGTCCGCTGGGCCCGGGCCTGGGTCTGCGCCAGCACCTCCATGCCGTCGCCGCCCATCTGGCCATCCGCCCAGTAGCCCGTCGCGACCAGCCCGCCGCCCACCAGGAGCAGCCCGCCGGCAGCCAGCCCCACCCCGAGGATCCACTTCCTGTTCATGGCGCCGCTCTCCTTTCCGCAAGGGGCAGGGCCCGCCCGCCGCCGGAGCCCCTTGGGGAGCCCCTTTGCTACCCGGGCCGTCCCTCCAGGGCAAGCGCGCCCCGGAAGCGCCGCCTCAGCCCCGAGGCGGCGGCTGGCGCGGCAGCTGGACGAGGAAGGTGGTGCCGTCCTGGAGGTTGGAGCGCACGCGCAGCCGGCCGCCGTGCGCGTCCACGATGTGCTTCACGATGAACAGCCCCAGCCCCAGCCCGTGGGCGCGGGAACCCTCGCGGGCCTCCGCGCGCTTGAGGGGTTCGAAGAGGTGGGGCATCAGGTCCTGCGGAATCGGGTGCCCCTGGTTCTTCACCGCGAGCGTCACCGTCCCCGGCTGGCCGCGCAGCCGCACGCGCACCGGGCAGAAGGCGTCGCCATAGGCGAGTGCGTTGTTCACCAGGTTGGTGATGACCTGCGCCAGGCGGTCCGGGTCGCACCACAGCCGGGCGCCCCCCCGTCCGTCCACCTCCAGGCGCCGGTCCGGGTGGGCCTGCTGGACCTCGTCCACCACCTGGCGCACCAGGTCCAGGAGGTCCACGTCGCGCGGGGCCATGGGGATGCCGCCGCCCAGCCGGGCCTGGGTGAAGTCCAGCACGTCGCGCAGCATGCGGTGCGCGCGCTCGGCGCTGGAGAGGATGCGGGCCACGGCCTTCTGGTCGCGCGGGTCGGCGTCCTCGCGCTTCGCCAGCGTGGTGGCCGCCATGGTGATGGCGGAGATGGGGTTGCGCAGGTCGTGGCCCACGATGCCGATGAGCAGCTGTTCGAACTCCGCGCGGCGCTTCGCCTCCGCCTCGGCCTCGTGCCGGCCGGTGACGTCCTGCATGGCGCCCACCATGCGCACCGGGCGGCCCTGGAGGTCCTTCACCACGCGGCCCCGGTCCTCGACGAAGGCCCAGGTCCCGTCGCCCCGCTTGAGCCGGTACTCGGCCTGCCAGTGGCCCTCCGGGCTGTCGAGCGCCTGCTGCAGCTCCCGCGTCACCCGCTCGCGTTCGTCGGGGTGCAGGCTGGCGGTCCACCACTCCATGTCCATGACGGGCGGCCCCCGGGACATGTCCATCCGGAGGAGGCGCGGGGCCATGTCGCTCCAGTGGATTTCATCCGTCACCAGGTCCCAGTCCCAGATGATGTCGCGGGTGGCCTGGGTGGCCAGCCGGTAGCGCGTCTCCGACGTGCGCAGCTCCTGCTCCGCCCGGCGCCGCTCGGTGATGTCCAGCGACACGCCCGACACGCTGACCACGCGCCCTCCCGGGTCGAACACCGGCAGGAGGCGGACCTCGAACCACACGCCCATGAGGTACAGCTCCGTGGACAGCCGCTCCCCGGCCAGCGCGCGCAGGATGACCTCCAGCACGTCCCGCCGGTCGCGGAAGACCTCGAAGACGGAGCGCCCGCGCATCACCTGGGCGGGCACGGCCGTGGACGTCACGCCCTCGCCCTCGAAGAGCGTGAACACGCCCTGCGTGTCGAAGGCCCACAGCACGACGGGCAGCTGGGTGAGCACGCGCTGGAGCTGCTCGCGGGCCTCGTCGCGCTCCTGGCGCAGCGTGCGCGTGGCGGTGATGTCCGTGGACACGCCACAGAGGGCCCACGGCTCACCCTCCGCGACGCTGGGCAGGGGGAACTTCATCGTGTGGTAGAGGTGCGGCCCGTCGGACTGGAGCACCTCCTCGTCGAACACCAGCGGCGCCCTCGCCGCCAGCACCCGGCGGTCGTTGTGCCGGAAGCGCTCCGCGGTCTCCTGGGGGAACAGCTCGAAGTCCGAGCGCCCCAGCACCAACGCGCGCTCGTGGCCGGAGATGGTCTCGAAGGGGTGGTTGATGAAGAGGTACCGCCCGAGCGCGTCCTTCGCGTAGATGGCGGCCGGAGCGTGGTCGAGGATCTCCTGCAGCCGCAGCTCCCGGGAGCGCAGCGCCTGCTCGTGTTCCTGGACGTAGTGGGCCACCGCCTCCGTCAGGCTCCGGTCCAGCGCGCGCCAGAGGATGCTCAGCTCGTCCGTGCGGAGCGGCCGCTGGGACGTATCCAGCACCTCCATGAGGATCTCGCGCAGCAGGCCGTACTCCTGCACCAGCGTCTCCACGCGAGCGCCGGACCGGAAGCGCCGCAGCCCGATCTCCCGGGCATGGGACCAGACCGCCCCCTGCGCCCACGTCTCCACGGCCCCCTGGCGGAGGACGAGCACGAGCGCGTCCACCAGCTTGATCATCCCCTGCAGCCGCTCCTGGAGCTCCTCGGACATGCCCGGCGGGGCCGGCTCCAGCCGGGCGCTCCAGCGCCGGAGGATGTCCTCGCGCCGCCCCGCCACGAGGTCCGCGAGCGAGTCCGTCGTGGACGCAACAGGGTTCATTCCGGCGCCCCGGAGACACCGGTCGGACAAGGCAGGCCGCCTGCTGTCGGAAGAGTGAGTGTCACCGTGCCCCTGCTCCCTGGACGTGGCCGGAGTGGAGGGAAGATGGGCATCGCGCGCCGTGGGAAGGATGGGGCCTGCGGGAGGAGGAGGGGTGGGTTGCCCACCTCTGGGATGGAACCCCGGGGGGTGGCAGGCGGCCGTGGAAGGCCCTTGCGAACCGCTGGGTCGCGCCGGGGACCTGGGGGAGACTGTTACCCAAGCACACGGGAGGCAGCAGGCCATGGCATTCGCGGAACGCAGCATCGGCAGGCAGGGCGCGGACGCGCCGGCGACGCGGCGGTTGCCCCGGGGGACATGCCCCCAGGGACAGGTCCTGGAGACGGAGGTCCGGTCATGAGCGCGCCCCCTCCGGTGGATCCGCTGGAGTCGCTGGCCCGGGGCCACGTGCGCAGCGTCTGGGAGGTGCTGGAGGCCATGAGCATCCTCATGCGCCGCCGCAACGAGGGCCTGCCGCTGAACCTGCCGCAGGTGACGGTCTTCCTGCGCAGCGGGCGCGAGGTGACGGGGCTCGTCCGCGAGTACGGCGAGTTCCGCCAGGGCCGCGGGGTGCTGCTCATCACCTCCAGCGGCTACGGCTCGCGCGGAGAGGGCCTGGACGTGACGTTCCTGCCGGACGGCATCATCGAGGCGCTCACGCTGCACGACGCCACGGTGCTGGACACGCCCGCGAAGTCGATGCCCGAGTCCTCGCCCATGCACCTGCGCCGGCACCTGCCCGCGATGGGCGACAAGCTGTCCAGCGCCTGGGGCACGAAGGTGGCGGTGGAGTTCGGCACGGCCACGGAGCTGGAGCCGGAAGCCAACATCCAGCCCCTGGCGTGGCTCGTCGAGCGCACCGGCGAGGTGCTGGGCAGGCTGGCCACGACGCCCGACGTGGGCGACGTGCTGCGGGAGAAGGTGCGCAAGGTGCGGCTGTTCGTGGGGGACGCCTTCGGGGCGAAGCTCACGGACAGCACGCTGGACCTCACCACGTCGCGCCGCCCTCCTGCCTGGCCGCTGGACTCGGAGCTGGCCCAGGCGGTGACGGACACGCTGCCGTAGCGCGGACGCGGGCGGGCGCCGGCCCCTGGGGCACGGCGCCGGGCAGCGGCCCCACAGGCCCCGGCGGGCACGCCGGGCCTCCAGCTCCAGGGCCTCGAACTCGCCGCGCCGGGAGGCTCCGGCCGGCGGGATGAACAGCGTGCACGCGTAGCCGCGCTGGACGAGCAGCGCGTTCACGTCCTGGCCGTCCACGGACACGTAGGCGAGCCGCCGTCCGAAGCGGTCCGTGCACGCCTCCGCGTCCCGCAGCCGCACCGTGCGGCCCTCCACGAGCGAGCGGTTGAACGCGGTAGCCTCTTCGCCGAAGCAGTCGTCGTGGCCCCGGGTCGTCTCTGGGGTATCGGCCAGCAGGTAGCGGATCCGCTCGCCGTCCTGGAGCACCACGGTGTCCCCGTCGATGACCTTCGTCACCACGCCCGTGGCCGGTCCGCACTCCCCTTCCCCGCCGCCACAGGCGCAGAGAACGCTGAGCAACAGCAGCCATCCCAGGCCTCGCGTCCTCATGGCGCGCACGTCCGGTTCTCCCGGCCCGGGGTGCCCCGGTCGCCCACGCCGTACGTCGCGCCGGAGGGCGTGGGACAGAAGGCCCCGGCCGCGTCGTTGCCGGTGACATCCCGCACACGCGAATCCAGCTGCGACGACACACCGGGGCTCGCGGCGGTCGTGAAGGCCACCGAGTCCAGGACGGTCCCCTGCACGGACAGCTTGAGCACGTGCGCCCCCGCGCCGTTGCCCAGGCCGAACCCGAAGGTGCCGAGCACGGCGGGCAACCCACCGTTGAGCGAAGCGTCGTCGCCGCGCGCGAGGACCGCGAAGCTGCCGGCCTTCATCGAAAGGCACAGCGGGGACTCCAGGAGGGAGCGGCCCGCCTCGTTGGCGAGCGTCACCCCGTTGAGGTCCACCTCGCGCAGCGCGAGCACCTCCACCCATTCCCCCAGCGCATCCGGGACGGCGGCTGGATCCGCCATGAACTCGGTGAGCACCAGCGAGCCCACGGAGGGGGCGCGGAGCGCGCGGGGCTGTCCCGTCGTCCGGTCGATGCAGCCGGCCTGCGTGGCGCCCGCGTCCGTCCCGGTGCAGGCGCGGTTGGTCCGCCCCGGAGTGCCCAGGTTGCCCTTGTCACCGTAGGCCTCCGTGGCCGCGCACCAGGACGCGGTGACGTCGTTGCCCTTCGCATCGGCGGTGAGCGGCGCGGACACCTGGGTGGCCACGCCATCCAGGGCCGGGCCATACAGCGCGCTGTCGATGAGCACGCCTCCCGCGCGCACGGCGACCACACCGCCCGCGTTGCGCAGGTCCACGGAGAACGTGGCCAGGGGCTCCGGCAGGCCGCCGTTCACCTCCGGCTCCTTCCTGCGCGCGAGCAGCGCGGACTCTCCGGCGGCGAGGGACAGACAGCGCTCCGACTCCAGACGTGTGCCGGAGGTGTCCGTCCCCACCGTCAGTCCATTGAGGTCCACAGGCACCGTGGCGCGGACCTCCAGCCACTCGCCCACCGTGTCGTCTCCTCGCGGGTTGGCCATCACCTCGGTGATGATCAGCGCTCCTGGGCGCGGGGGTTGGATCTCCCGGGGCAACACCGCTCCCGGCGGCAGGCACGTCGTGACGCCGGAAGGCACTCCGCCGTCCGCCAGCGCGGGACACGGCGCGTTCGCGCTTCCTGGACTGCCCCGCGTCCCGCCCGGTGCGGACTCCGGCGCATCACACCAGCGCGACAGGTCGTCATTCCCCTCCGCATCGGGCACGAGCCGGCCGTCATAGGTCCGGGCCGCGCCTGACTTCGCCGGCGCGCCGAGAACCACTGTGTCGAGCACGCGCGTCCCGCACCGCAGGCCCAGCAGGCCCGCGCTGTTCCCCAGCGCGCCGAGCGCCTCCCCGTAGGTCCCATCGACATGCTCGGGCAGCGCCCCCTCGCGCACGTCGCCCAGCACGACGAAGGTCCCAGCATCCACCGGCAGGCCCGTGGTGAACGTATAGACCCGCTCCTGTGCCGCCTCGTCGCGCGCGGTGAAGAGCGTCACGCCCAGCAGGTCCACGGTCTCGCGGGTGGGGTTGTGGAGCTCCACGTACTCCTTGCCCGTGTCCGCGCCCGTGGGGTCGTTGAGGTACTCGGTGATGACGAGGTCCCCCGGCACCAGCGCTTCACAGGCTTGCGGCTCCTCCTCCCACGTGGGCAGTCCGCACGCCCCCATCCACCCCAGCACCCATCCCAATCCCAGCCTCACGCCCCATCCCCGCACTGCCCAAGCCGCCACACTCCGCTCCCTTCAGAACCGCGTCTCCACTTCCAGCGCGAACAGGTGCCGCGGCGCATCCGGCGGCGTCCGGGCACCTCGCGCGTCCTTCAAGTCGAGGACCCACGCGTACCGGGCCCGCGTCGTCACGGCGTCGGCCGCCGTCCAGCTCGCATCGAGCGTGGCCCGGAAGGACTGCTCCAGCCGGTTGCGCGTCGCCAGGTCCTCGTCCTTCCACACGGCGCGGCCCCGCAGCCTCACGGCTTCACAAGGGCGCACCTGGGTCTCCACCACCGCATGCGCGTCCTGCCGCACGCCGTGGTTCACCGGATCATCCACGCGCGCATGCGCGTACTGCGCGGCCACGGACACTGCGTCGTGAAGCTCCGCCTTCACCCGGGCCGTCACTCGCAAGAGCGACCCTGAACAGGGCTCTTCCCCCGAACCGTCGAAGCAGTCCCCCGCCACGCCGACGTCCTTGTCCCGGTACTCGCCCCACAGCGACGGTTGGAACAGCGCATGCGCCCGCCAGTCCACCCGGGCCGAGGCCCGCAGGTTCACCGTGCCGGCGCTGCCCACCGCCGCACCGTCGGAAGGCAGCGTCCACGCATCCACCTCCCCGCGCAGCCGCAGCGCGCCCTCCAACCGGTGCAGATAGCGGACGCGCGCGCCCACCTCGTTCCGCGCCCGTGAGCCCTCCAGCTCATCCGGTCCGGACATCGCTCCCGTGTAGGGATTGGCGAAGCCGCGACCATAGGCACGCAGCGACAGCTCCAGCTCCTTCGACGTGTCCGCCACCACCGTGCGCTGGAGCACGCCGAAGCCGCCGCCTCCGCCCGGCGCCGCATCGAACGTGCGCGCCGCCTCCACGAAGAGGTCCACGGGGCCCAGGCCCCACGCACCATCGAAGCCCACCGCCCCGAAAGCGCCGCCCGCCGGGTAACCCGCGGTGGAGCGGAAATCGAGCACCGCGCCCTCCACATTCCACACCGGCCGCGCTCCCCAGGCCGTCACGCCCAGCTGCGACCGCGAGGTCCACGCCATCCCTGCGTGGCCACCGCCCGCCCACTCGTGGAACACGCCGGGCAGCGTGCGCGACACCACCCGTGCGTCCCTTCCCGAGAGCCACACCGCTGGAGCCTTGCAGGCAGTGCCCTCGCAGGACGTCCGTTCCAGCAGGGCATGCGAGAGCAGCGAACGGGACTGATACGAACCAAAGCCTGTCACGGACACCTCCGAGGATGTCCCCACCAATCCCCGCACCGTGCCCACCACGCCCCGGAAGCCTTCGTCCCACTGGAAGTCCGGCGTGACGTCCGCGCCTCGCTCCTCGGGCGCGCAGGCCCCCTCTCCCAGGAAGCACCAGCGCTCCACGCCGCCTGGCGCACGCACGGCGTCGTCAGGCAGGAAGCCGTCCGGCGTGGGCAGCCCGGTGGTGTCCAGCGTCAGCCGTTGACCGAAGCCCAGCCGGTACGAGCCCACCAGCACGGAGGCCCGCTCGCCCGTCCACTGACCGTGGAACTTGGGCACGGCCAGCGACACACCGGGCGCCTCCGCCACCAGCCTCCGCCGACTCGCCTCCCGGTGCACCGCGCCCAGCCGCCGCCGGGTCAGCGACGTGAGCAGCCCCACGCGCCATCCCTCCGGTCCCGCCACGCGCACCTGGAGCGCCAGCGGAGGGAGCACCGGATCCGACGCGGCGAACGCCGTCAGCAGCCGCGCATCCCCAGACACCCGCTCCGGATTCGAGGACACGAGGAATGGCGCCAGCCGACGCCGCTCCTCCGGCGTCAGCCCTCCGGACGCCTCAAGCCCATCCACGCGCGCGTACGTCAGCCCTGGCAACGCATAGAGCCCCGCGCGCGACGCATGCGACGGATCCACGCCCGAGCGCCGCAGCACCAGCAGCGCCGCCAGCGTCTGCGCCGTGATGGCGCCGTCCTCCCTCAGCGCGAACAGCGCCTGCTCGCCACTGTCCTCGGGTTCAACCTCATACGAGGCCGCGAGCGACACGCAGGGCAGACCCAGCAGGAACAGCCACACGGCAGCGAGGACGGAACGCACGCGGCGGGCCCTCTGCACGAGCGGGACCACCCTTCCCTACAGCGAAGTCCTGACGAAGCGTCCATCCCATCCCCGGACTCGGCGTCCAGGCAAGGGACGGCGGTCCAATCCCTTCCACGTGGGCGTCGGGCGGTGCGGCTATGCTGCGGCCACATCTTCGCGAGGGCTGGTCCCGTCCGGCCCCAAGAACAGCGCATGGGCCACGTCCACATCCTTCGCCACTTCCCCTCTCCCCAGGAGGGTTTCAACCGCACCGTCCGCATCTACACGCCGGACAATTACGACGCCTGGCGGGACCACCGCTTCCCGGTGCTCTACATGCATGACGGGCAGAACGTCTTCGCGCATCCGGAGTCCGCCGTCTTCGACACGTGGTGCGCCAACCGCGTCGCGGAGGAGAGCGTGAGCGCGGGACGGATGGAGCCGTGGATCATCGTCGCGGTGGACTCCGGCCCCGGCCGCTTCCAGGAGTACTCGCCGTGGGACGAGCCGCGCAACGGCGTCTCCGCGCGCGGCGAGGCCTACGGGCGCTTCCTCGTGGAGGAGCTGAAGCCATACATCGACCGGACGTACCGCACGCGCCAGGGCAGCGAGTGGACCGGCGCCATGGGCTCGTCGCTGGGCGGCCTCATCTCGCTGTACCTGGGGTGGAGGTTCCCGCAGGTGTTCGGGCGCATCGGCGCGCTGTCGCCCACGGTGATGTGGAGCCAGGGCCGCCTGTTCGACGCGTGGCGCGAGCACAGCCGGCGCTGGACGCGCATCTACCTGGACGCGGGCGACACGGAGTTCATCCACGCGGGCGGCATCCCCCTGGACTACGGCCGGGGCACGCGCGACTTCTTCCACCACCTCAAGGGCCTGGGCTACGGCGACCACGAGGTGTCGCTCGTGCTGGAGCCCGGCGGCGAGCACCACGAGAAGGACTGGCAGCGCCGGCTGCCGGGCGCCATGCAGTGGCTGCTCGGGTGAGCCCCCGCCCGTGACGCGCCGGCCCCGGTCAGTGCCGCCCGAGCAGCGGCAGGTCTACGTGCAGGTCGTGGAGGGCCTGCTCCAGCACGGCCTGAAGGGCCAGGTGTCTCCCCGCCTGCGGGAACGGCTGCGTCAGGCGGGCGTGGACCTGGACCGGCCGCTCCTGCCGCTCTACCCGGTGCCGCTCTGGGCGCGGTGCCTGGACATCGTCGTCGAGGAGGTCTACCCGGACGTGCCCCGGGCGGAGGGCTTCGCCCGGCTCGCCCGGGCCCACGTGGAGGGCTACGGGTCCACGCTCCTGGGGCGCGCGGTGATGGGCGTGATGCGCGTGCTGGGGCCCCGGCGCATGGTGCAGCGGCTGCCGGAGGTCCTGCGCGGCACGGACAACTACACGGAGGCGACGCTCACGGAGCGGGGCCCCGCGCACTTCGAGCTGCACCTCAATTCGAGCCTCGACTCGCCGGGCTACGTGGAGGCCCTCCTCGAGGGCCTGCTGGCCGCGGGCGGCGCGAAGGCGCCTCGCGTGACGAAGGTGCACGACGACGGGGACAGCTCCACGTACGCGCTCACCTGGACGCCGGAGCCCTGACGCTCACGTCGCCTGGATGAAGCGCACCGCGTCCTGCATCGATTCGCGGTCCGCGTGGCGCGTGAGGTACATCTCCTCGCCCAGCAGCGAGTGGTAGATGGGCGGCAGCTCGCGGTGCACGAGCAGCGACTTGCCCAGCCGCTCGACGATCTGCGCGTGGGAGTGTTTGTAGCGGCGGCCGTGACGGCGGGCGCTATGACAGACGTGGTGGCGCGGCGTGTACTGGAAGTCCGCCACCGGGTCGCCCGTCACCACGCGGGCATAGAGCCGGTACACGTCGATGTCGCACGTGTAGTTCATCATGTCCGTCATGAAACCGCCGGGCGGGCGCAGGTTGGCCTCCAGCACGACGAAGCGGCCATCCGGCAGGCGGAAGAACTCCAGGTGGAACCAGCGCTCGCGCAGGCCGAACGCGGCGACGACCTGTCGGCCCAGCACGTCGAGCGCGGCGGGGATGTGCTGGAGGCTCCAGAAGGAGATGTCGCGCCGTTCGGTGACGGTCTCCATGCCGCCGTCGCTGTATTCGTGGCTGAGGTTGAAGACGATGACGCCGTGGCGGTCCACGATGCCGTCGTAGGTGACGATGGTGCCGCGCACGAAGGGCTGGGCCACGTAGGACGTGGGCAGCGGGTGGGCGAGCGCGGCGTCCACCTCCGCGTCGCTGGCGACCTTGAACGTGTGGGCGGCGCCCACGCCCACGTCGGGCTTGAGCACCAGCGGGTAGCCCACGCGCGCGGCGAAGGTCTTCACCTGGTCCGCGTCGCGCACGCGCAGGAGGTCCGGGTGCGGAACGCCGGAGGCATGGAACACCTCCGCCATGCCGGACTTGGAGCGCAGCTTGAGGATGTCCTGGGGCTGGAGGCCGGGGACGTGGAAGTCCTCGCGCAGGCGGGCTTCGACTTCGAGCCAGGACTCGTTGAGGGACTCGATGCGGTCCATGCGGCCGTGGCGCCAGGTGAGGTAGCCGGTGGCACGCAGGAGGGCGTCGTAGTCGGTGAGGCTGGGCACGAAGAAGTATTCGCGCAGGGACTCGCGCAGCTCCTGGCGCAGGGACTCGTAGGGCGTGTCACCGATGCCCAGCACGGACACCCCGCGCTCGCGCAGCGCGGTGGCGAAGTGGAAGTACTGGGAGGGGAAGTGGGGGGAGATGAAGACGAAGTTCATGGCTCCTGGCGGGCGAGTCCTCCGCTGGGGATGGACCATAGCGGCCCCGCCAGCGCCCTAGAAGCCCGGTGGGAAACAGTGTCCACCAGCGGGGCTCGCGCCGGGGGCCTGGCCTGGGAACACTCGCGCCATGGCGGAGGATTCCAAGGGGTTCACACAGGCGAGGGAGGCGATGGGAAGGCACACCATCCCGGAGCTCATCGACCTGCTGGAGAGCGAGGACGTCCGCACCCGGTTCCTGGCGGAGATGTGCCTGAGGGACGCGACGTCCACCTGACTCCACTTCCAGCCCGCGGGTCCGCGGGAAGAAAGGGAGGCCGCGGTGAAGGAGTGGCGCGGCTGGTGGACCGCGCACCGGGACACGTTCAAGAAGCGCTGGGGCGAGCGGGCCTGAGGTAGCCGCTGCTAGCGAACTTCGAAGACCACTCCTTCCACAGCTTCGGGCGGCTCTGCTCCGATCAACTCGATCTGAAGCGTTCCCGTTCCGTCCAGGTGAGAGCGTCCACCTTCAAGCGCGACGGAGCGCACAAGTATCTCCACAGGCCTACCGGAGACCGTCCCGTAGGCACGCGCGCCGGGCTCCACCACTCCAGACAGGATCTCCACCGCTGCAATCGTCAACCCCAGGGTGGGCAGCCTCTGCACATGGAGTACTCGGAACATGATGGTCGTCATTACAGCCTCTAGTGGAGTTCGAGCGTGAGTTGATCCGCGACCAGGTGTGCGCCGGTTCGACCGATTGAAGGCCATGAGTCGTTCCCGCCCGGGAAGGAGGGTGATTCGGCCCGGGCAGGAAGTAGTTCGTCAGGCTGAGAGCAAAAGACCGGGGCTGCAAGGCATTCAGTCACACGAGCCCAAGAGCCCCCTGACTCACGTCATTCATGAGTCAAAGCCGAATGATCTCCAAGATTCGAGCAGAACCGATGACTCGGTCCCCAGCATGCATCGGAATTTCCATCCCTTGAGCCACGTGCTGCCAAGGCTCGGACAGAAACGGCTCGATGACGGCCTCCTTCTCTTGTCCCGGCACCAGCGGTCCTGCGTCGTCCAACGTGACAGAGCCCCCATCCAATGCCATCCGGCCATCTTCGGCTCGGCTTCCAATGTTCCAGGATGGCCTGAACTCTTTTCCCAGCGGTCCCTGGGAGCCTCTCTCTTCAGGCGTCAAGAGCCTGACCACTGCACGAATGAGCAAACGCTCTCGCATGGCTCTCTCCTGTTCGTCACATCTCGGGTGAGTGCAAGAGTCTCTAACGAGGAAGCGCGCGGGCCATGCGTCTCACGGCTTCGCACAACTCATCCTCCTGGAGCGAAGTAAAGCACAGCCGCAGCGCGTTCAGGGGCGCGCGGTCGAAGGTGTAGTGGCCGCCGTGCACGAAGCCGACGCCCTCGCGGAGGCCCCGTTCAGCCCAGAGGGCGGCGTCCACGCCGGGAGCGCAGCGAGCCCACAGGGTCATGCCGCCCGCGGGCACGGTGAAATCGAGCGCGGAGCCCAGGGACGTGCGCAGCGCCTCCACCAGCGCATCGCGGCGGGAGCGGTACACGGAGCGCATCTTGCGGACGTGGCGCTGGACCTCACCCTCTTCGAGCAATTCGGCGACAGCGGCCTCGGTGACTCCGTCGCCCTGACGATCCACGGCGGCGCGCACAGAGGCCGCGCGGCTGATGAACGACGCAGGCGCGGCGAGGAAGCCCAGCCGCAGTCCAGGCGCGAGCACCTTGGACAGCGTGCCCACGTAGAGCACGAGCCCGTCGCGGTCCTGGCTCGCGAGCGGCAGCACGGGAGGACCGTCAAAGTGGAACTCGTGGTCGTAGTCGTCCTCGATGAGCGCGACGAGCGAGGCCCGAGCCCACGCGAGAAGCCGCTGGCGGCGCTCAGCGGAGAGCGTGACGGTGGTGGGGTACTGGTGATGCGGCGTGAGATAGACGGCGCGCACCGGGCCCAGTTGCTCCAGCACGTCCACGCGAAGGCCCTCTGCGTCCACGGGCACGGGGACCACGTTCGCGCCGGTGAGACGGAAGGCATCCCACGCGGGAAGGTAGCCCGGGGACTCCACGGCCACGGTGTCACCAGGGCGGAGCAGCGTGCGCGCCGCGAGGTCCAGCGCCCCCTGACTGCCCCGGGTGATGAGCAGCGTATCGGCGGTGACGGCCATGCCGCGAAGCGAAGCCAACATCCCGGCCAATGCCTCACGCAGCCCTGCATGGCCCAGGGGCGCGGCATAGTCGAGCAGCCGCTGTCCCCCGCGCTTCAGCGCACGCCGGTACGCGCGCGCGAGCACCTCCGAAGGAAGAAGCCGCACATCCGGGCTGCCGGTCAGCAACGACAACATGCCGCGAGGCGCAGAGGCTCCGCGAGGCAGCGCACGGGTCTCCACGGCGGGAGGCATCACGAAGCCCACGTCCGGAGCCGCCTGCGCGGAAGGCACGGCGGACGCATCCTCCGGAGCCACCTCCGCGACGAAGGTGCCCAGCCCCGGAGTGGTGACGATCCACCCCTGGGCCTCCAGCTCCTGATACGCCGCGAGCACGGTGTTGCGATGCACGCCCAGCGACACCGCGAGCGCGCGGCTCCCGGGAAGCGGCTCTCCGGGACGCAGCCGTCCGCGCCGCACGTCCTCCGCCAGCGCCCGCGCGATCTGCACGAAGCGCGGCGTCGGTGACCGCGAGTCCAGCGGAACCGTTAGCGTCCAGCGCGCCATGATTCAGGCTCCAGCCTCCCGCATTCCAGCTGCCGCACGGCTCAGTCTTCCTTGATCCACTCTTCAAGACCCGCGGCAACAAGCCGGGCTTGAACGGCGGCAACTGCATCTGGGCTTGCAGCTGCATAACCGCCCCCTACGCCGTAGATGTCATTCAGGACGAGCGGATAATCCTGCCCCACGAAGTGGCCGACAACCATCGCAAGGCCCCTGTCCGACATATGTGGGTACAGCACGGTCAGCAGGGGGAGATAATCAGCCTCCGTCACACCTTCAGGGAAGGCTCTGTGGACCAGGCTGGCTGTGCTCTCAAGGCTGGGTGGGAGGCTCATGGGACTTCGCTTCTCGGGACGGCAGTGGATGGAAACCCTGAAGTCTACTTTCCACCGTGCCGGGAGCCGTCCATCACGGGGACCAGTCGTTCGCTGATTTCGGACAGGAACTGCGTCAGTCCGACCCGTTCACCGCGTTGCCGCAGAGTTTCCAATGGAGTCTCGCGCAGACATTCGCGCTCACGCTCCAGGTTCCCCGAGGTGAGTTCTTCCAGCGCCCTCTTGGCGTCGTTCTTCGCACCGTGCTCACTCGCCGTCAGCCGGTGTGCATCGCGAATAGGATGGAAGGAGAGCCGCTGCTCAAGGTCGTGGAGTGCTTCTTCTTCGTGGGCTTTCGCCTCGAAGCCGGTAAGAACCCAGCACTCCCGCTTGGGCTCGGCGACACCGATGACGACTTCGAAGGGCCAGGGCTTGTCTCCGCGAGCCTGCTCCAACCCGATGCGCCGACGGTCGTCCGCATCACTGTCGCGAACCAGCATCACCGCTTGCGGCTTTGTGTCCGAATCCACGAACAGCAAGAGGGCGCGTCGAGCCACAAGAGCATCAGGCTCACCAGGCTTGTCTCCAAAGTGTCCAAAGAGGCCCTTGAGCCCGGCCTTCTTTGCTTCTTCTCGTACGGAGGCCCACCGAAGGAAGGGCTCCGAAGGCGTCAGCCCGCGCCAGCGGCGCTGGGTGTCGAGCAACTCCTCGTCGAGCCAATCGATGGCATCCACCAGTACACGGTCCGCAAGTACGCAGGCCGTGTCCCGGTCCGCACGGGCCTCGCAGACCACGCCAAAGTCGTACGCGGGCTCACTCATGCGGCGCGGACGCGGGCACCTTGCCAATCCAGCTCTCGCCCACGGTGCTCCAGAATTCTCCAGGGCTCATCAGGTCCTTCCACTTTTCGAACTCGGGATGCGCCGTGAGTTTCTCGCAGCGAGCGAACCCGTTCTCGGCCAGGAAGGTCATCCGGATCTCCTCTGGCTTCAGGTAGTTCAGAATGAAGGGAGAGTGGCTGGTCGCCACGATCTGAAGTTCGGGATCGTTCTTCTGGATGGCGCGCAGAACATCAATGAGCTTCCCCTGAGCTACGGGATGGAGCGCCAGCTCGATATCATCAAGAAGAAGAAGCTTAGGTCGCTGGGGGCCGAGTAGCACGGTAAGAAGGCCCAGCGCCATCAGGGTGCCCTCCCCTACAGAGTCCGCTGGCACTCCCTTCGCCCCTTGCATGTCCAGCACAACTCGATTTCCCCAGAGCGTCCGTTTCTCGGACACATGAGTCGTCTGATCATCGAGAGCAATCGTTCGCATATTGCTCTGCTCGACTGCCGCACGCTCGACACGAATCTTCCGTACGGACGGCACGACCTGCTTCAGCGCGGATTCAATCTCTCCGAATAGATCCTCGTGACTCAACTTGAGGAATGCAATCGTGGAAGCCAATCCCGAGCCGTCACTCGCTACCGTGGGCACCTGCTCCTCGCTATACGAGGCATCCGCCAGCTTTCTTGATTCGAGCCTCAACAAACTCGCATCAAGCAGCCACTGATACAATGCCCTATTGGCTCTCAAGATTTTTTGACGAGTCTCCTGATCTACTTCTGCATATATATTATTGGAAAGGTTTTGCGCACCAGAGCTGAGAATCACCTCAGCAGATATCCCTTCCAGGTGCCCCTGAAAAACCAAGCTAGCTGATTGACTCGTTCCAAATGAGCGATACTGCGCTGGGATGGTGTGTGTCTGGTGTCGTTCAAGCATGGCCAGCATCCGCAAGCCATCCAGCAGCGTCGTCTTTCCCGAAGCATTCGGCCCCACCAGCACCGTGAACGGCTCCAGCTCCAGGTCCAGCGAGCGGTACGCCTTGAAGTTGCGGAACTGCACCTTCTCGATCACGCGTGCACCCTCCTCCCGACGACACCTCCGCCCCGGAATCACTCACAGGGCGGAGCACAGCACACCGTGACTCAGTTCTTCTGCAGCGGGCGGTACCGGATCCGGTGCGGCTCCAGCGCGTCCGGGCCCAGGCGCTTCTTCTTGTCCGCCTCGTAGTCCTCGAAGTTGCCCTCGAAGAAGAACGCCTTGCTGTCACCCTCGAACGCCAGGATGTGCGTGGCGATGCGGTCCAGGAACCAGCGGTCGTGGCTGATGACCACCGCGCAGCCCGCGAAGTTGAGCAGCGCGTCCTCCAGGCTCCGCAGCGTCTCCACGTCCAGGTCGTTCGTGGGCTCGTCCAGGAGCAGCAGGTTGCCGCCCGCCTTCAACATCTTCGCCAGGTGCACCCGGTTGCGCTCGCCGCCCGACAGGTCCTTCACCCGCTTCTGCTGGTCCTGCCCCTTGAACGCGAAGCCCGCCAGGTACGCGCGGCTGGGCATCTGGCCCGCACTGCCCAGGTCCAGGTGATCCAACCCGCCGCTCACCTCCTGGAACACCGACTGCTCGCCGTTCAGCGCGTCGCGGCTCTGGTCCACGTACGCCATCTTCACCGTCTCGCCCACGCGCAGCTCGCCCGCGTCCGGCTTCTCCACGCCCGTCAGCATCCGGAACAGCGTCGTCTTGCCCGCGCCGTTCGGACCAATCACGCCCACGATGCCGCCCGGCGGCAGCTTGAAGTTCAGGTCGTCGACGAGCAGCCGGTCCCCATAGGCCTTGCGCAGCCCCTTCGCCTCCACCACCAGACCGCCCAGCTTCGGGCCCGGCGGAATCACCACTTCGCCCGTCGGCTCGCGCTTCTCCTGCGACTGGTTGAGCAAGTCCTCGTACGCGGAGATGCGCGCCTTGCTCTTCGCCTGACGCGCCTTCGGAGACGCCCGCACCCACTCCAGCTCGCGCTTGAGCGTCTTCTGACGGTGGCTCTCCGACTTCTCCTCCAACTCCAACCGCTTCTGCTTCTGGTCCAGCCAGCTGGAGTAGTTCCCCTTCCAGGGCACCCCCTCGCCGCGGTCCAGCTCCAGGATCCACTCCGCCACGTTGTCCAGGAAGTACCGGTCGTGCGTGATGCACACGATGGTGCCCTTGTATTCCTTCAGCGCCTGCTCCAGCCACGCGACGCTCTCCGCGTCCAGGTGGTTGGTGGGCTCGTCCAGCAAGAGCAGGTCCGGCTTCTCCAAGAGGATGCGGCAGAGCGCCACGCGGCGCTTCTCACCGCCGGACAGCTTCGTCACGTCCGCGTCACCCGGCGGCAGCCGCAGGGCGTCCATCGCCATCTCCAGCGTGCGGTCCAGCTCCCAGCCGTTCGTGGAGTCGATGAAGTCCTGCAGCCTGCCCTGCTCGGCGAGCAGCTTCTCCATCTGCGCGTCGTCCAGGGGCTCCCCGAACTTCGCGCTGACCTCGTTGAAGCGGTCCAGCGCCTGGCGGATCTCCTTCAGGCCCAGCTCCACGTTCCCCTTCACGTCCAGGGTCGTGTCCAGCTGCGGCTCCTGCGCCAGGTAGCCCACCTTCACCGTGGGGTCCGGCTTCGCGATGCCGAAGAACTCCGTGTCCACCCCCGCCATGATGCGCAGGAGCGTGGACTTGCCGGAGCCGTTGGGGCCAATCACGCCAATCTTCGCGCCCGGGAAGAAGGACAGGTAGATGCCCTTGAGGATGTCCTTGCCGTTCTTGACCTTGCGCAGGTCCTGCATCGTGAAGATGAAATTCTGGGCCATGGCGGCCTCCTCGGGATTCGCTGAAACGTAAGCGGTGCCAGCGGATAGCAGGGAGCCCCATCCGGCTCAAGGCGCCTGCACCGGGCCCGTGTCCGGTTGGACGGGGCGCGTCACGCGTCCAGGAGCGAAAACGCCTGCTCGCTGACCTGCGAACCCATTTCGAAGGTGTTAGAGGAAGCGCCCCATGTCCGAGCCCACGACCCCTGCCCTGGAGCTGAAGGGCCTCTCCAAGGCCTACGGCAAGTTCACCGCCCTGCACGCGGTGGACCTCACCATCCGCCCCGGCGAAATCTTCGCCCTCCTGGGCCCCAACGGCGCAGGCAAGACGACCCTCATCGGCAGCGTGTGCGGCCTGGTGAAGAAGTCCGCCGGCACCATGAAGGTCTTCGGCAAGGACCTGGACCAGGACCCCACCGGGCCCCGCTATCAGGTGGGCCTGGTGCCGCAGGAGATCAACTTCGACCCGTTCTTCTCCGTCGCGGAGTCCCTGCGCATCCAGCAGGGCTACTACGGCCAGCCCCGCGACGACGCGCGCATCGATGAAGTCCTCACCGCGCTCAACCTCCAGGCCAAGAAGGACTCGCTCACGCGCGCGCTGTCCGGCGGCATGAAGCGCCGGCTGCTCATCGCCAAGGCGCTGGTGCACAAGCCGAAGCTGGTGTTCCTGGACGAGCCCACCGCGGGCGTGGACGTGGAGCTGCGCCGCGACCTGTGGACGTACGTGAAGAAGATCGCCAGCGAGGGCACCACCATCGTCCTCACCACGCACTACCTGGAGGAGGCGGAGGAGCTGGCGGACCGCGTGGGCATCATCAACGAGGGCCGCCTGCTCATGACGGAGGACAAGGCCGCGCTGCTGCGCCGCTTCGGCGAGAAGCGCCTGGTCGTCACCTTCTCCGAACCGCAGGCCGCCATGCCCGCCGCGGGCGTGCGCTTCGCCGCGAGCCTCTCCGCCGACGGCCGCACGCTCACCTACGTGGAGCGCGACAACTGCGCCCCGTCCGGTGAGCTGCTCCGCTCGCTCTACGCCGACGGGCTGCCCATCTCCGAGGTGGAGACGCGGCGGTCGCGCCTGGAAGACGTGCTCATCGAAATCCTCCGTGGCCGCCCCTCGCAGGCCGCCTGAACCCCCGCCTCCTCGAAAAACACCCCATGAACGTCCTCGGGATGCAGACGCTGTTCGCGAAGGAGGTCCGGCGCTTCATGCGCGTGCCGGGCCAGACCGTCCTGTCGCCCCTCATCAGCACCACGCTGTACTTCATCGTCTTCGGCTACTCGATTTCCGGCCGCATCCACGAGGTGGAGGGCCACCCGTACCTGCACTTCATCGTGCCGGGCCTCGTGTTCCTGGGCATCGCCAACAACGCGTTCCTCAACAGCTCCTCGTCGCTGTTCATCACCAAGATTCAAGGCACGGTGGTGGACCTGCTGGTGGCGCCGCTGGGGCCCGGTGAGCTGATGGTGGGCTTCATCGGCGGCGCCATGGTGCGCGGCCTGGTGGTGGGCCTGCTCACGTGGATTGTGGCGGCGGTGTTCTCCGGCTTCAGCCTGGAGCACCCGCTGGCGACGCTCTACTTCCTCTTGCTGTCCAGCTACGTGTTCAGCGTGCTGGGCATGCTCGCCGCCGTGTGGGCGGAGAAGTTCGAGCAGATCAACTTCTTCCCCACCTTCGTGATGCTGCCGCTCACGTTCCTGGGCGGCGTCTTCTACTCGGTGCGCGAGCTGCCCTCGCCGTGGAGCCAGGTCAGCCTCTTCAACCCCATGGTCTACATGGTGGAGGGGCTTCGCTACGGCATGCTCGGCAGCAGCCTGTTCTCACCGTGGGTGGGCGGCGCCATCCTCGCCGTCACCGCCGCGGTCGCGACGGGCGTCACGTACGTGGTGCTGCGCTCCGGCTACAAGATGAAGGCCTAGGCCTCAGTAGCCCGCCTGCCTCCTTCACGGGTAGGGAGGCGGGCTCCTCCCTGCTAGACAGAACCTCTGTCTTTTTGGAAGTCGGCTGTTTCCCGCCCGCTGAGAAAGCGCGGTATCCTCCCGGACACCCATGGCGGTGGTCTTCGGGAAATACGAGCTGCTTCGAAAAATCGCGTCGGGCGGAATGGGACAGGTGTTCCTCGCCCGGGAGCACGGGACGGGCTTCGAGCGGCTGGTCGTCCTCAAGCTCATCCTTCCGCACCTCGCCGAGGACGAAGAGTTCCTGGAGATGTTCCTGGACGAGGCGCGGCTGGTGGCGCGGCTCTCCCACCCGAACCTCATCACCATCCTGGACCTCACGGAGATTGAGGGCCGGCACTGCCTGGCCATGGAGTACGTGCAGGGCGAGGACGTGCGCCGGCTGGACCGCTTCGCGCGCAAGCAGGAGCGCCCGCTGCCGGTGGGGCTGGTGGTGCGCATCATCGCGGACGCGGCGGCGGGGCTGTCCTACGCGCACGGCGCGCGGGACGGGCACGGCCAGCCGCTGAAGCTGGTGCACCGCGACGTGTCGCCGCAGAACGTGCTCGTCGGGTTCGACGGCGGCGTGAAGGTCATCGACTTCGGCGTGGCGAAGGCGGCCACCAGCGGGCAGCAGACGGCGACGGGCGTGCTCAAGGGCAAGTACCCGTACATGTCGCCGGAGCAGGCCAACGGGATGGCGGTGGACGGCCGGAGCGACCAGTTCGCGCTGGGCGTCGTGATGTGGGAGCTGCTCACGGGCAAGCGCCTCTTCAAGGGCGACACGGACCTGATGACGCTGCGGCTGGTGCGGGACTGCCAGGTGCCGCCGCCGTCGCAGCTGAACCCGAAGCTGCCGCCGGGCCTGGACGAAATCGTGCTCAAGGCGCTCGCGCCGACGCCGGAGGGCCGCTATCCGGACTGCGCCGCGTTCCGGCTGGCGCTGGAGGACTGGGCGCTCAACCTGCGCCTGCCTTCGAGCAGCGCGCACCTGGCCGCGTACCTGCGGGAGCTGTACGCGGACCGCATCGCCACGGAAGCGGATCCGACGAAGCTGGACCAGCTGGCCGAGGACGTGGACCTGGACTCGCAGTCCAACTCCTCGCGGGATGGGATGCCCACGTCGGGGGCGCGGGGACAGGCCTCGTCGCGCGCGTCGCAGCTGGTGGGGCCGCCGTCCCGCCCGCCCACGCGCGTGGGGCCGGAGAAGACGCGCAACACCGCGGCCCTGGCGCCGGAGCCTCCGAAGCGTCGCGCGTGGCTGCCCTTTGTCGTGGGCGGCGTGGCGCTGGTGGTGGGTGGCGCGGCGGTGGTGCTGGTGCGCGGTGGCACCGAGACGGTGACGCCGCCCGCGGTCGTGGCCACGCGCCCCCCGGAGGACCTGCAGGGCCGCACGCCGGAGACGGCCACGCGCCCCACGCCGCCGGAGCCGCCCGCGCAGAGCGCCGCGCCCCAGCCGGTGCACCTGATGGTGACGAGCGAGCCGCCCGGCGCCACGGTGCAGGTGGCGGGCGAGGAGCGCGGCGTCACGCCGGTGGCCCTGCCGCTGGTGCCCGGGGAGCCGTCGGTGGCATTGACGCTCGCGCTCAACGGCTATGAGCCGGTGACGCGGCAGGTGTCCGCGGCGGACGCGCCCGGGGTGGCGGTGGCGTTGCAGCGCCGGGCGACGCGGCCGGCGACGCAGCCGAAGAAGCCGCCGTCCGGGGCCTCGCTGGGCATCAAGACGGGGCGCTGAGGCGCCTCCCCGTGCCGCCGGTCCGGCGGACCCGCAGCGACCGCCCGCGCCAGGCTGAAGCCTCCTCAGGAGCGTTTGGCCCGCGACTCCGCCGCCACGACGACCACGTAGCCGTCCGGGTCCTTCGCCCAGAACTCCCAGCGGCGCGAGTTCGGGTTCACGTGCGGCGCCTCCACCCACTCCACCTTCAGCGCCCGCGCCGCGTCCACGCACGCGTCGAAGTCCGTGGTCTCGAACCACAGCAGCACGCCGTGGCCTCGCGGCGCCGCGTCCGGCCCCATCAGGTTGGCGTGCTCGTCCAGGTCCCACGCGTGGAGCTGGAGCACGAGCTCGCCGTTGTTCAGCAGCATCTCGTACTCGGGCCCGCCGTGCCCGCTCTCGCAGCCGAGCACCGCCTGGTACCACCGGCTGCTCGCCTCGACGTCGCGCACCGCGATGAGGGGCTGCGCCCGGACGTGGCCTGTGCGGCGGGGCTTGCTGGGCATGGGACGCTCCGGGAGCCAAGCTCCAAGAAGGACGGGGCACCCGAAGGCCCCGTCCTTCCGGTGAGGCACTACCGCTTGAAGTGATCCGCGACGACGCTCGCCACCGCCGCGGTCAGCTTCTTGCCCGTGGGGATGTGCAGGAACTCGTTGGGCCCGTGCGCGTTGCTGCCCGGCCCCAGCAGGCCCGTGATGAGGAACTGCGCCTCCGGGAAGCGCTCGCCCAGCATGCCCATGAACGGGATGGTGCCACCCTCGCCCATCGCCATCGCGGGATTGCCGAAGCAGGACTTGGACGCGGACTCCACCGCGCGCGACAGCCAGCCAGCCAGCGGCGGCGCGTCCCAGCCCACCGACGCCTTGTCCCCGTCGAACGTCACCTTCGCGCCGTACGGCGGATCCTTCTCCAGCGTCTCCTTCAGCGCCGTCGCGGCCGCCTTGGGGTCCACGCGCGGCGGGATGCGCATGGACAGCTTCCACGTCGTGAAGGGGCGCAGCACGTTGCCCGCGCTCGCCAGCCCCGGCACGCCGTCCACGGCCGTCAGCGCCAGCGCCGGACGCCAGGTGCGGTTGAGCACCAGCTCCGCGCCGTCCGTCGTCACCGGGCGCGCGCCCTCCACCCAGGGGAACTTCGTGTACAGCTCGTCGCCCAGCGTCCGGGCCGCGGCCTTCGCCTGCTCGCGCCGGCCCTCCGGGATCTCCGTGTGCAGCGCCTGGACCTTGATGTGGCCCGTGGCCTCGTCCTCCACGCGCGACAGCAGCTGCCGCATGATGCGCATGGAGGAGGCCACCACGCCCGTCGCGTCGCCGGAGTGCACGCCCTCCGTGAGGATGTCCACGCGCAGGTTGCCGGCCACCATGCCGCGCAGGCTGGTGGTCATCCAGAGCTGGTCATAGTTCGCGCAGCCGGAGTCCAGGCACACCACCAGCGATGGCTTGCCGATGCGCGGCGCCAGCGCCTCGATGTACGCGGGCAGGTCGTAGCTGCCGCTCTCCTCGCACGCCTCGATGACGATGGCGCAGCGCGCGTGCGGCACGCCCTGCTCCTTGAGCAGCCGCAGCGCGGACAGCGACGCGAACGCGGAGTAGCCGTCATCCGCGCCGCCGCGCCCGTAGAGCTTGTCGCCCTCGCGCACGGGGGTCCACGGCGTCAGGCCCTCGCGCCAGCCGGTCATCTCCGGCTGCTTGTCCAGGTGGCCGTACAAGAGCACGGTGTCGTCGGCGCGCGTGCCCGGCACCTCCATGTAGATGACTGGCGTGCGGTCCTTGCCGTCCGCCGTCTTCAGCCGCACCACCTCCACCGTGAGCCCCGGCAGGTGCGCGGCCTGCGCGCGGCACCAGTCCGAGATGAGCTGCACGGCCTGCTCCATGTGGCCGGTCTTCACCCAGTCCGGATCGAACGAGGGCGACTTGTTGGGGATGCGGATGTAGCGCTCCAGCGCCGGGAGGATCTCCTGCTCCCAGATGCGCTCGGACGAGGCGAGGGCTTGGTCGACGTTCATGGCGGCGCCATGCTGCCCACCCCGGCGCTCGCTGTCGATGGAAAGCCCCGCGTCCGAAGGCCCGGGGCACCCCGCCCCGGGCCTCCCCGCCCGCCCGGCGCGCGGCCTGCCGTCCTGCGTCAGGCCGCGTGCGGGTGGGATTTCACGCGGGGTTCAGGGCTGGATTTCGCGGACGCTCAGCCACTTGAAGTCCACGTCCGTGGCGTTGTCCCAGCGGAACACCGCGATGGGGCCGCCCCAGGTGATGGGCATGCCCGCCACGGCGCCGCCGCAGTGCCCGGCGTCGCCGCCCCACTTGCCCGCGTCGGTGTAGTCGTAGGCCTTCTTCCACGTCACCTTGTCCGCGTTCTCGTTGACGTACAGCTCCAGCTTCACGGCTTGCTGGCCGCTGACGGTGACGTTGCGCATGACGGCCTTGAAGCCCACCCAGCGGCCCTTGAGCGCGGCGGTGGCCGTGACGTAGGGCGTCTGATCGTAGGAGACGTGCCACGTCTCCTTCTCCCAGCGCGCGCGGCCGTCGTAGTGCAGGCCCGCCTTGTAGCTGCTGCCCTCGCAGCCGGAGTGGTCGTTGTTGTGCTTCCCGCCGCGGGCGTACCACGCGAAGTTGTCCTTCACGTCGGACACGGCGTTGACCTTCACGAAGCCGGTCATCTCGATGTTCTTCCAGTCGTTGGCCGCCTGCATGTAGCCGCGGCTCGCGAGCACGTCCCGGTCGTAGGTGGGAATCTTCCGGTCGTCGTAGCCCGTGGACGTGAAGACGCTCATCCGCACCGCCGAGTCCCGCATCTTCCAGGAGCCGTCGCTGTTGCGGGTAATCGTGTCCTGCGGGTCGAAGCGCGCATCCGCCAGCGCGTTGTCCGCCAGCGTCCACGCCTCGCCCCCGGACTTCGAGGGGTAGAGCTGGGTGACGCCGAAGCGGTCCTTGCCCGCCGTGGGCGTGGCGGCGGAGGTGATGGCGGCCCACTCCGCGATGCTGGCCCACGTGTTGACGGAGTTGCCGTTGACGGTGACGCGCACGTAGCGGGCGTCGCGCGCGGTGAAGGCGTAGCGCTCGAAGTTGGCGGTGGTGCCGGACGACGTTTTGGAGACGGCGGTGGACCAGGTGGCGCCGTCCGTGGACGTGGCGATGACGAACGTGTTGGTGCGCTCGTCGCCCCGGTGCCAGGCGATGTCCACCGCGGACAGCGACTTCACGCTGCCCAGGTCGCCCCGGAGCCACTGCCCCACGCCGTCGCTGGACCAGCGGGTGGTGAGGTTGCCGTCGATGGTGGCGGACGGCGGGTTGCCGTCGTTCCCACTGGCGGTGACGGCGGTGAAGCCCGACGCGGCGAGCGCCGGTGTTGCGGCCCCGAGCAGCAGCAGCGCGCTCGTGGTGGTGACGTGACGCTTCCATCCCCCCCGGGACGACGGCGACGTATGGGATTGGGACAAGGTGTTTCCTCCTGGCGGCCGAGTACCGGCTCGCCCCCGAGGGCATTCCTTGTCGTTGCATGTTTCACGGAGGGAAGCAGCGGCGGCCCGCCCCCTTGCTTCCAAGGTGACGGGCCGCGCGTGAAATCATGTCTGCCTTTGCGTGCGGGCTACTCGCGCAGCCTCACCACCGCGGCGGAGGGGCCCTCCAGCCGCACGACGTTGCCAGTGAGCGGGGAGCCCTCCACGGTGCCGCCGTAGCGCGGGTTCTCACTCCACGCGACGATGCCCGCGCTCGCGTGCGGGGGCAGCGTGTGCACCAGCGAGCCCCGGACGTTCACGATGACGAGCAGCGTGTCCCCTTCCGCGCGGCGCTCCAGCACGAACGCGTCCGGGCCCAGGGCGCGCGCGTCGTGCGTGCCCTGCCGGCTGGTGAGTACGGGCTCCGTGGCGCGCAGCCGCAAGAGCTCCTTGTAGAGCGTGTGCACGCCCCGGGCGTCCGCGCCGTCCAGCTCATCCCAGTCCAGCGTGGAGCGGGTGAAGGTGTCGCGGTCCTGCGGATCCGGGACCTGCTCGCCCTTGAAGCGGGAGAAGCCGGAGAACTCCTTGCGGCGCCCCTCGGTGACGAGCTTGCCCAGCTCCGCGTTGTGGTCCGTGAAGTAGAGGAACGGCGTGCGCGCGTTCCACTCCTGGCCCATGAAGAGCAGCGGCGTGAAGGGCGACAGGAGCAGGAGCGTGCTCATGGCGCGGTAGGCGGCCGGGGACACGTCCTCCGACAGGCGGTTGCCGAAGGGCCGGTTGCCCACCTGGTCGTGGTTCTGGATGCAGTGGACGAAGTGCCACGGCCCCAGCCCCTTCGGGTCCGTGCCGCGCGCGTGGCCCAGGTTCCTGGACTTCTGGCCCGTGTAGAACCAGCCCTGACGCAGCGTCGCGGCCAGGTCCTCCGCGCTGCCGGTGTAGTCCTGGTAGTAGCCCTCGTGGTCGCCCGCGAAGGCGCGCCGCAGCTGGTGGTGCAGGTCATCCGCCCAGACGCCGTCCAGGCCGTAGCCGCCCTCGGACGCGGGGGTGACGAGCTTGCGCTCGTTGCGCTCGTCCTCCGCGATGACGACGACGCGGCGGCCGGACGCGGCGGCGTGGGCGCGCTCGACGATCTCCGCCAGCAGGTGCGGCTGGCCGTCATCCACCAGGGCGTGCGCGGCGTCCAGGCGCAGGCCGTCCGCGTGGTAGTCGCGGATCCACATCTCCACGTTGGAGAGCACCAGCGAGCGCACGAAGCGGCTGCCCTCGCTGTCGTAGTTCACCGCGTCGCCCCAGGGCGTGTGGTGCTTGCCGGTGAAGTAGTGCGGCGAGTACGCGCGCAGGTAGTTCCCGTCCGGCCCGAAGTGGTTGTAGACGGCGTCGATGAGCACCGCGAGCCCGTGCGCGTGCGCCGCGTCGATGAGCCTGCGCAGCCCCTTCGGCCCGCCGTAGGTGGCCTGCGGCGCGAAGAGGTCCACGCCGTCGTAGCCCCAGTTGCGGGCGCCCGGGAAGCTGGCCACCGGCAGCAGCTCCAGCGTGTTCACGCCCAGCTCGCGCAGGTGGGCGAGCTTCGGGATGAACGCCTCGAAGGTGCCCTCCGGCGTGGCGGTGCCCACGTGCACCTCGTAGATGACCAGCGCTTGCGGATCCGGCCCCTTCCAGTGCGAGTCCGTCCAGCCGTGGTCGGAGCTGACGACCTCCGACGGGCCGTGCACGCCCCCGGGCTGCGAGCGCGACCACGGGTCGGGGAAGGGGTCTCCGCCGTCCACGCTGAGCTTGTAGCGCGCGCCCTCGCCCAGGTCCGGCAGCGCGCCGCCGAAGCAGCCGTCCGCCTCCGGGGTGAGCGGCAGCCTGCGCAGGACGCGGTCCTCCGCGTCGTAGAGCACCACGTCCACGCCCTGGTGGCCCGGCGCCCAGACGCGCCAGCGCACCGTGGAACCACCCTCCACCCACGCGCCCAGCCGGGGCGCCTGGGACCGTGCTTCAGTCGTATGAGCCATGTCGTGTCCCTGTTAATGCGCCAGCAGGGACACGGGGAGCACCCCGTGCGACACCGGGACACCGCTGTTCACGGGCCGACCTCCGGGGGCCCACGAGTGCGGACCGGCGGACGGAGGGCCGCACGCCCTGGGGCCGCGAGGGGATGGCTTGTCGCGCTCGCGCACGTCCCGGATGATGGGGCGCCCCGCCAAAGCCCGCCCCCTCCTGGAGCCCACCGCGATGTCTCCCCGTTCCGGCGTCGAACCCTCCGCCTTCCCCGAAGGCCCGCCCATCCAGGAGCGCGTGGCCGCGCTGGAGGTGCTGTCGCCGAAGGAGATCGACGCGCGCCTGGGCGACCTGGGCTACCGGGGCCAGCCCGAGGCCCGCCGCGCCGCGTCCGTGCTCGCGTACCGGCACCTGCGCCGCATCCGCCGGCTGTACCTGGAGGGGCTGGAGCCGGAGCCCGGCACCCGCGAGAACGCCCTGTTCCTGGGCCCCACCGGCTCCGGCAAGACGTTCCTCGTGGAGCTGATGTTCCGCGAAATCCTGGGCGTGCCCACCGTGCTCGCGGACGCCACCCAGTTCTCCGAGACGGGCTACGTGGGCGACGACGTCAGCACGCTCCTGTCCCGCCTCTACGAGGCCGCGGAGCGCGACGCGGAGTGGGCCTCTTGCGGCGTCATCTGCATGGACGAGTTCGACAAGCTCGCCACCAGCCGCTCCGACAGCCGCTTCTCCGGCCAGCAGACCACCAAGGACGTGAGCGGCTTCGGCGTGCAGCGCAGCCTGCTGCACCTGCTCTCCGCGGCCCAGGCCACCTTCCCGCCGGACTTCGGCTTCACCAGCCGCATCCGCTCCGAATCCCTGGACATGGGCTGCATCACCTTCATCGCCTGCGGCGCCTTCAGCGGCTTCCGGGGCACCGCGGAGACCATGGCCCACGTGGAGCGCGTGGGCTTCGGCCGCGAGCCGGGCAAGGGCGGCCTGAAGGACCTGGAGTCCATCGCCACGCGCATCACCGAGGAGCACCTGGAGAACACCACCGCGTTCTCCCGCTACGGCTTCATCCCGGAGCTCATCGGCCGCTTCAACCGGCTGGTGTCCTTCGCGCCGCTGGACGCGGCCACGCTGGGGGACATCCTCCAGGACAACGTGCTGCGCACCTGGGAGCGCGAGTTCGCCCACGAGGGGCTGCAGCTCACCGTGGACGCTGGCGTGCGCGAGTGGATTGTCGCCCGCGCCATCAAGCGCGAGACGGGCGCCCGCGGCCTGCGCACCGCCCTGGCCCCCGTGCTGGAGCAGGCCGCCTACGAGCACTTCGGCCACGGGAAGGCCGCCACGGTGCGCCTGGTGCTGAAGGACGACGCCGTGCACGCCGAGCGCGGCTGACGCAGGGCGGCCGACGTGCCGGGGCCCGGTCCGCGGGGTCCCCGGGGCGTCGTTCAGCCGGGCCCGTTCTTCACCCGCGAGTCAGACGCCTTACGGTTGAGGCACACGACAGGCGCGCGGAGGCGGCCCATGGCACACATCAACCAGGAAATCCCCCGGGAGCAGTGGGCGAGCTACCTCGCCGGCATCAGCAAGCAGGACGCCACCCAGTGGGTGCGCGTGGAGTCCATCGACGCGGAGAGCGGCGACCAGCCCCTGGCCGACCGCCTGCCCCTGGTGGACATCTCCCTGGAGACGAAGGGCAGCGACTCCGGCGCGGTGCAGATCATCGTGGGCCGCGAGGACGGACGCATCACCCACCGCATCCTCGAACCGGACCTGCTCGTCGCGGAGGTGGACAGCCAGAGCGGCGCGCTGGAGTGCCTGGAGATTGGCGAGCGCGGCGGCAAGACGCTCATCTTCTTCGAGCGCCCCACCGAGGCCGAGGAAGTGTCCGCCCGCTTCTAGAAACGGCACGGGGCCAGCGGGGGCGTCCCACGGACGCTCCCACCAGCCCCTGCCCCCTCAAGGGTGACGCTCAGCTCACGGGTACAGCGCGCGGGCACCCTGCTTGTCCAGGGTGGTCAGCACGAGGTCGCCCGTCTGGGTGCCGTTGCACTGCGGGTAGTGCATCACGGACGCGCGGTCGTAGGTGGAGGTCAGCGCGCGCCACTGGTTGTCCTCGTAGCAGCCGCTCGCGGTGGAGCGGGTGTGCTCGTGGCGGAAGCCCAGCGTGTGGCCCAGCTCGTGGCGCAGCACGCCCGTGAGCGTCCAGGCGCCCAGGTTGCCGAAGGCGCTGCTGTCCACGAGGACGTTGCGGCCGGAGCGGCTGGAGTTCGGGAAGAACGCGCGCGCCACGTAGGACTGGCCGCTCACCGGACGGATGTCGAACAGCACGCCCGTCTGGGACGCGGTGCAGGACGCGTCGTACTGGGACAGGTAGGTGAAGTTGACGCTCGCGGTGGCCTCCCAGGCCGCCGTCGCGCTCGCCATCGCGTTCACCATCTTCGTCTTGTTGGAGCCGAAGCTGTCGCTGATGCAGTAGGTGAGGTTCAGCTTCTGGGTGCTGCTCCACTTGATGTCGCCGCCGATGTAATAGACGGCCAGCCCGTCCTGCGACTTGCCCAGCTGCGCCTCGACGACGTTCTGGAAGTAGGCCTTGAGCTCGTCCTCGGACTCCAGCGCCTCGTCACCGTTGACGATGATCTTCCCGCCCGCCCACGGCTCGCGGTAGGCGTTCGCCTGGAACTCCTCCCACGTGGGCTTCGCCTCGGACTCCTGCGCCGTCTCGGGACCACCACACGCGGCACCGAGCAGCGAGACACCGGCCAGCATCGCAACAGAGCGGAACTTGAGCATCGGGGAACTCTTCCTGTGTCCTTCGGGGGATGCGCGGCCACCGCCTGGCCTTCCCGCCAGCCGCGGCCAGCCGCGCGCCGGGCCATTCAGCAACTGCCGGGCCAACGGGGCTCCCGAGGAGAAAAACAGGAAACGCGGGGATATCTGGAGCGCTCCCGCTCCAGCCCTTCCCTCGTCAACCGTCACTTCACGTGACGTTCACAACGGTAAATCCCTGGAAACACAAATGTTTTACCTGGGGATTCCCGCTGTCCGAGAAAGGGACAGCGAGATGTCCTGATTCCAGTCAGCTTCTGGAGCCCCTAGAGGATGGCGCGGCGCATCTTCCAGTAGGTCTCCTTGGCCATGCGGAAGGTGTTGGAGCCCGGGGGCAGCAGGGTGCGCAGCAGCTCCGCGGACTGGGTCTGGAGGGGGCGCACGCAGTGGGCATCCAGCTGGTGGCGCAGGTAGCCCACCATGTCGCGGCCGCGGTACTCGTTGAAGTAGTTGCGCAGCTCCGCGGCCGTGCGGGCCTTGCCGTTGTCCGCGTACTTGGCCACGTAGGGGCTGAAGTCCGGGTAGAGGCTGCCCTTGCCGAAGCCGCCGTGCACGGTGGTCTTCATGAAGTTGCCGATGAGCAGGTCGTCGAACACCTGGTACTTCACGGCGGTCATCAGCGAGCCGCGGGGCGCCTCGAAGGTGATGCCCTTGTGGAAGCGGCGCGTGTTGAAATCGATGACGTGGTCCTTGCCGCCCACGCGGAAGCGCACGAAGTCCAGCACGGTGCCCAGGTGCTCGACGGCGCGGAAGTACTGGTCCAGCTGCTTCGCCTCGTCCGCGTCCAGGCACTCGCTCCAGTCATCGCCGTAGTCCTTGGGGTCCACCGGCTTGATGGCGCGCTCCTTCGGGTTGATGGAGACGGAGGAGTCGTTGGTGAAGTCGTGGCGCAGGAAGGCCGGGAGCATCTCGCAGGTGTTGGAGGCGAAGCCCCGCGCGTAGTCCGGCAGCGTGGTGGTGTACTCGGAGCACCAGACGCTGTCCGCGCGCTGGTACTTGTGCATGGAGCTGAAGGGCACGAAGTAGCGGACGCCGTACGTCTCCGCCATGCGCGCGATGGTCTGCCCCACGGGCGTCTTCGCCGCCGCGTACGGGAGGATGCGGTTCCCGTCCTCGGTGAAGAAGTTCATCATGTCCGCGTCGCCGTAGCCGGACAGGGCCAGGAGGTACGTCTCGCTGTACTCCTTGATGACCCGGCGCACGAAGCGGCCCTGGCCGCGGTCCCCGGCGTCGTTGAGGTTGACGATGAGCCGGCCGCCCACCTCCACCAGCAGCACCGCGTCCTGGTTCACGTCCGGCAGGCACAGCACGCGGATGCGCGGGGACAGGCGCGTCCACTGACGGTCCGCGAGCACCTGGACGCGGAAGCCGGCCTCGCGCAGATCATCGCGGATGCGGCCGCCGAAGTGGTTGGGGACCAGGAGGGTGCGCGAGCGAAGCTTCTCCAGCGACGCCATGCTCAGGTGGTCCGGGTGGCCGTGCGACAGCCACACGAAGGGGCAGTCGAGGATGGCCTGGCGCTGCTCCTCGGGAACCTCGTGGGACAGCGTCCAGCTGCCGAAGTAGGCGTCTCCGTCCGTCCAGGGGTCGGTCACCAGCACCGGCCCGTTGTCGTGACAGATGAGTGTGGCGTTGCCGATCGTCTCGAAACCCAGTTCCATTGTGCGCGCCCCCTTGAACCCCCACGCTGCTCCCAATGCGCGTGTGGGTGAGAAGGTGGCACCCGGACTTTTGCCTACAAGCTTGGGAAACAAGCTTCACGCCCGGCCGCATGCCCTCCGCGCCTGCGGCCCAGGAAAAGGCTTTCCCTTGTCAGGCGGTTCCGGGCGGATCCGCGAGGCCGTGTCGCGGCCTGGACTGGGGATCCGCCTGTCCCCTGTCCGCCGCGAGACACGGGGCGGCCGTCAGCGGCGGGACACGAGCGAGAGGATCTGCGGACCGTAGCGCTCCGTGAGGGTGGGCCCCACGCCGTGGATGGACATCAGCTCCGCGCCGCTGGAGGGCCGGGCGCTGGCGATGGCGTCCAGCACGCGGTCGGTGAGGATGCGGAAGGCAGGCACCTTGCGCTTGCGGGCCTCGGTGAGGCGCCAGGCCTTGAGGGACTCCACCAGGGCGGGGGACGCCGGTGGCGCCGAATAGCCCGGCTCCGGCGGCGCGTTGCGGGACGCGTTCCACGACGCCCGGGGCCCTGGGCCCGGCGACGACTCGGACGCGGTGCGTGCCCGCCAGCCGCTCCGGGCCGGAGGGGGGGCGTCCGTGGGGAAGGCTTCCTGGTGGAAGTCCGCGTCGACCGCGGGCTCGCGCGGCGTCCAGGAGTCGGTACCGCGGCGGCTCTTGCCGCGTCCCCGGGGCGCGGCCTCCGTGCTGGCCGCGCGCTTGCGGGACGTGCGCTTCGTGCCACCGGCCGCGGTGCGGCCCTTGCGCTTCTTGGAGGGCACCTCGCGCGCCTGGGGCAGCACCACCTGTCCGGGGGCGATGACGCGCGCGCGGCGGCCGGTGTCCGTCAGGGACAGCCGCTGGAAGAGGATGACCTGGCCGTCCTTGTCGAAGGAGTCCGAGTCCAGGCGCACCAGCCCCGAGCGCACGAGTCCGCCCACGAGCCGCTCGAAGTCACGGCGGTGGAGTTGCTCTCCGAAGAGCTCGCGGTGGAGCCGTCCGGTGGCCTGGCCGTCGCGGGCGTGCAGGGCCTCCAGGATGCGGCCCAGCGCGTGCGCCTCCATGGCGGAGGGCTCCTCGAAGCGGACCACCTCGCAGGACTCGGGGGCGCAGACGTCGCACAGGCCGCAGGCCGCGCCGGAGTCCTGCACGTCGCCGAAGTGCGCGACGAGGTGCCGCATGCGGCAGTCGTGCGCCTCCGCGTACCGGCCCATCTGCTCCAGGTGCAGCTGCTTGCGCTCGCGCTGCGCGATGTACGCCACGGCCCAGGCCGCGCGGCCGCGCCGCACGTCTTCATCCGGCGTCATCTCCACGCCGCCGTGGATCCACAGCTGCTCGAGCGCCTTGTCGAAGATTTCGGGGTCGCCTCGCACGCGGGCCTGGATGGAGGCCTTGGGCTCCAGCTCGTTGGAGGTGGCCTGGTAGATGCGTTCCAGGACGGAGGGGTCCGGGTAGTCACGGCGGTGGAAGAACTCGTGGGTGCGCCGGTCCACGAAGGCGTGGAGCAGCACCGCGCGCGAGTCCTTGCCGTCGCGCCCCGCGCGCCCCAGCTCCTGGTAGTAGCCCTCCAGGCTGGCCGGCAGCGCCGCGTGGATGACGGTGCGCACGTCCGGCTTGTCGATGCCCATGCCGAACGCCGTCGTCGCGACGATGACCTCCAGGTGGCCCTTGAGGAACGCGGCCTGGATGCGGTCACGCTCCTGGGGCTGGAGGCCCGCGTGGTACGGCGCGGTGTGGAAGTCGTGCGCGAGCAGGTCCGCGTACTGCTCCGCGTGCTTGCGCGTGGACGCGTAGACGATGGCGGGCCGGTGCTCCGGGTTCTTCAGCAGCGACAGGATGGCGTCGCCGCGAGCGCCCGGGTTCAGCTCGCGCACCTCGATGGCGATGTTGGTGCGGCGGAAGCCGTGGATGAAGGTGTGCGCGGCGCCGCCCCGGGAGCCGCGCAGGCCCAGCTGCTGGACGATGTCCTTCTGTACGTCCGGCGTGGCCGTGGCGGTGAGGGCCACCACGGGGGCGGGACGCAAGAGCGGCAGGCGCGAGCCCAGGAGCCGGTAGTCCGGACGGAAGTCATGCCCCCACTGCGAGATGCAGTGCGCCTCGTCGATGGCGATGAGCGACGGGGTGCGGCGGGCGAGCAGCTCCACGAAGCCGGGGACGCCCAGGCGCTCCGGGGCGATGAAGAGGAAGTCCAGGCGGCCTTCGAGGTACTCGGCGCAGACCTGCCGGGAGGTGGAGCGGTCCCGGCCGGAGTGGATGCGGTCCGCGGCGAAGCCCAGCGACTGGAGCCGCAGCACCTGGTCCTCCATCAGCGCGATGAGCGGGCTGACGACGACGGTGGTGCCCGCGCGAGCGAGGCCGGGGAGCTGGTAGCAGAGGGACTTGCCCGCGCCCGTGGGCATGACGAGCAGCAGGTCCTCGCCGGACGTGGCCGCGCGGCAGACCTCTTCCTGGTACGGGCGGAAGTCGTTGAAGCCGAAGGCCTCCTTGAGGAGGCCGCGCAGCTTGTCCGGAGGCGTGGGGGCGCGGTGCACGCGCTCCGGCCGGCCCGTGCCCATGTTCACGGCCTGGGGCTGACGCTTCGCCCGGCCGAAGCCTTCGGAGGAGGCCTGCACGAACGCGGAGCGGACCTCCGCGGGGGGAATGTTGGGGGGAGCCTCCTGGCCGCGCAGCGACGCGGGCCGGGCGGTGTTCCCGGCGGCCGGCTCAGGCCAGCGGCCCGCGGCCCCGTGGAGGCCGTGAGCCGGAGCGCCCGGAGCGAACCGCGAGGAACCCTGGACGTCGGCGCCACCCGAGGAACCCTGGAGGGAGGTCCCCGCGTGACGTGCATCACCGAAATGGGCCGCACCGCCGTGGGCACCGTGGGTCGAAAGCCCCGCGTGACGTGCGTCGCCGATGGGGACTCCTGCTCCAGACGCGCCCGTTGCATGGCGTGCGTCGCCTCCCGCGCCCTGGCTGAACGCGGCCCCGGAGCCCGCGCCCCCGTGCGACATGCGCGCGGAGGCGCCGACCTCATTGCGCGCGGTGTTGGCAAGGGCCGCGCTCCGCGCGACGGCGGTCGCGGCCTCACGGGTCCGGAAGAGCTCCTCGGCGGGGCCCTGCGCGGGATGCGGCCGGGTGGTCTCAAAGCGTCCGCTCGCGGGCGCGGACACACTCCGGGGCCCCGGTCCAGCCTGTGCCGGCGTGGGCGGCAGCGACGTGGGCGCCTGCCCCACGACCTCCCGCACATAGGCCTCGATGCCGCTCATGAACGCGTCCAGCGCCCCCTGTCCGCGCTCGATGCGCTGGAGCCACGCCTCCCACTGGCCGGTCATCACGGGGGACTTCACGTCCGGGTGCACCACCCCGATGAGGTGGATGCCCTTCTCCGTGGCCACCAGGCGCTTGCCCTCGCGGGTCAGGTACTCGCGCTCCAGCAGGAGCTCGATGGTCGCGGCGCGCGTGGCGGGCGTGCCCAGCCCCGTGTCGCGCATCGCGTCCATCAGCTCCTTCTCATCCAGCGTGCGCCCCGCGGACTCCATCGCCGTCAGCAGCGTCGCCTCCGTGAAGCGCGGGGGGGGACGCGTGCGCTTCTTCACCGCCTCCACGTCCGCCACCGTCTGCGGCTGCCCGCGCGCGAGCCCCGGCGGCAGGTCCTGCGGCTCGTCGTCCGGCTCTTCTTCCTTGTCCTTGTCCGCGCCCTTGCGGCCTTCGGACTTGAGGCGCGGCGCCTTCTGCCCGCCCCCCACGTCCAGGACCTTCCAGCCCACCTTCTCCACCTGCGTGCCCGCGCTGTGGAAGCGGTCCACCACCGGCCCCGCGTCCCCCTTCGACGTCACCGCGGTGATGACCGTGGTCACCTTCCAGACGTGGTCCTCGTGCCACGCCTGGAGCAGCCGGCGGCACACCAGGTCATAGAGGCGCTGCTCGTCCGGGGACAGCCGCACGCCGGAGGCGGGCATGGGCGTGGGGATGATGGCGTGGTGGTCCGTCACCTTCGCGTCGTCCACGTAGCGCTTGCCCAGGGGGCGCTCGCCCGTGCCCGGCGCCAGGTCCTCCTGGTACGGGGCCTGGATGGCGCGCACCACCTCCGGCAGCGTGTCCGCCACCGTCGCGGACAGGTGCCGGCTCGCCGTGCGCGGATAGCTCAGCAGCTTGTGCTTCTCATAGAGCGCCTGCGCCACCTCCAGGGTGTGCTTCGCGCTGAAGCCGAACAGCCGGTTCGCGTGGCGCTGCAGCTCCGTCAGGTCGTAGAGCAGCGGCGGCGGCATCCGCTTCGTCTCCGCGTCCAGCGACTCCACCGCCGCGCTGCCGCCGCGCACGCGGTCGATGACGCGGCCCGCCTCCACGCCGTCCGCGTCCAGGCGGCGCGCCTCGCGCACGGACTCATGGCCCGGCGGAATCACCGGCTTGCCGTCCGGCCCCGAGCGGAACCACGTGCCCTGGTAGCGCGCCCCCTGCGGCGCGCCCTTGCCGCGAGGCACGAAGGTGGCCACGACCTCCAGGTAGTCCCGGGGCACGAAGTCGCGGATGGCCAGCTCGCGCTCCACCACCATGGCCAGCGTGGGCGTCTGCACGCGCCCCACGGACAGCATGCTGCCGTAGGTCCCGCTCGCCAGCGTGTAGAGGCGCGACAGGTTCATGCCCACGAGCCAGTCCGCGCGGCTGCGCCCCATGGCGGCGTCCGCCAGCGGCGCGTAGGCCTTGCCGTCCTTGAGCTGCTGGAAGCCGTCGCGGATGGCGCGCTCCGTCAGCGACGACACCCACAGCCGCCGCACCGGCTTGCGGCACCCGGCGGCGTCGTAGATGTAGCGGAAGATGAGCTCGCCCTCGCGCCCCGCGTCCGTGGCGCACACCACGGCGGACACCTCTGGCGCGTTCATCACCCGGCGGACGACCTGGAACTGGTCCTTCGTGGAGTCCGACACCACCAGCGGCCAGTCCTCCGGCAGCATGGGCAGGTGCGAGCGGTGCCACTTCTTCCATTCGGGCCGGATTTCATGCGGCTGGGCCAGGCCCACCAGGTGCCCGATGGCCCACGTCACGACGTAGCCGTTGCCGCGAAGGAAGCCCTCGCCGCGCTCGGTGGCGCCCAGCACCCGGGCGATGTCGCGCGCCACGGCGGGCTTCTCCGCCACCACCGCGAGGACGGACCCCCGTCCACCGCGAGCCGTCCCACCGTCCACGCTCCCGTCCCGCGACACCGTGCTGTCCCATCCGGGCACTTCGCCCATCTCATCCCACCTCATGGCCTGTCCCCTCCCCGCCCCGGCCGCCCACCCGCGGGGTCGGGCCCCCCGCAGTGCGCAGCCCTACCCTTCCCTATCGCGGCAGGCTGACATGGCCAGGGCCCACCTGTCCCGCTCCGTCACGCCCGCATGCCCACCGAGGAGCCGGCGGACAGGATCGATAACGGCCAGGGGGCCCCGATCAAAACGGAAATCGCCCCGGCACCAGAGGGCACCGGGGCGACCGCCACCACTTCGCAGGTTCTACGGCTTCAGTGCACCGGCGCGGGCCGCGACGCCGGCGGCTCCGGACGCGCGGGAGCAGGCAGGGCGGGCGCCTGCGTGGATGGCGCCAGGGCGGGCATGCGCTTCACCACGTTGCCGGTGATGAGCCGCATGTCCCGGCCACCCTTGGTGAAGAACGTGTAGCCCCAGTTGAGCATCACGGAGGCACGGTTGCGGAACCCGATGAGGTAGGCGATGTGCACGCCCGCCCAGACCATCCACGCGGGCAGCCCCTTCATGCGCCACTTGTCGTAGAGCAGGCCCACCGCGTAGCCGCGGCCAATCACCGCGAAGCTGCCCTTGTCGTGGTAGCGGAACGCCTTCAGCGGCCGGCCCGCCAGCCGGTCGCGGATGGTCTTCCCCACGTGCCGCCCCATCTGCATCGCCGCCGGCGCGATGCCCGGCACGGGCTTCCCGTCGTGCTCCGCCGCCGCCACGTCGCCAATCACATACACGTCGTCCAGCCCCGGCGCCGTGAGCCGCGGAGACACCTTCACCCGCCCCGCGCGGTCCAGGGGCACGTCCAGCGAGCGCACCAGCGGCGACGCCGCCACGCCCGCGCCCCACATCACCGTGCGCGTCGCGATGTGCTCGTCCCCGAACGTGACGCCCTCCCCGTCGATGCCCGTCACCAGGGCGCCGGTGCGCACCTCGACGTGCAGCTTCTCCAGGTCGCGCCTCGCGGCCTCCGACAGCTCCTCCGGATAGGCGCTCAGCACGCGCGGCAGCCCCTCCAGCAGCACCACCCGCGCCTCGCGCGTGTCGATGCGCCGGAAGTCCTTCGGCAGCCCGTGCCGCGTCATGTACGAGAGCGCCCCCGCCAGCTCCACGCCCGTGGGCCCCGCGCCGATGATGACGAAGGTCATCCACTGCCGCTGGCGCACCGGGTCGGACTCGCGCTCCGCGGCCTCGAAGGCCGTCAGCACGCGCTCGCGGATGCGCACCGCGTCCTCCAGCGTCTTCAGGCCGGGCGCCACCTGCGCCCACTCCGGGTGCTTGAAGTACGAGTGCGTCGCGCCCGTGGCCAGCACCAGCGAGTCGTAGGGAATCTCCCCGCCCTCGACGATGAGCACCTTGCGGCGCGGATCCACCGACTTCGCCTCCGCCAGCAGCACCTCCGTGTTGCGCGAGTGCAGCACGCTGCGGATGGGCGCGGAGATGTCCGCCGGGTTCAGCACCGCCGTCGCCACCTGGTACAGCAGCGGCTGGAAGAGGTGGTGGTTGTAGCGGTCCACCACCGTCACCCGCACGTTGTCCGCCCTGCCCAGGGTCTTCGCGGCCTGAAGCCCGCCGAAGCCCGCTCCCACGATGACCACGTGATGACTGCTGTCCCGGTCGCGTTCCATGGCGGGAAGGTGCGGACGCATGACGCGCCCGGCCAGCGCCCGGTGTACCTCGCCTGCTCGCCGCCCCGCCGCTGGACGCCCGGCCGCCTCACGGCCAGGCAGCCTGGCGTCAGGGGTCCGCCGGCGGCGTCACGGACACCAGCAGCAGCTGCCGGTGGATGCGCTCCACGTGCAGCAGCATCGCGCCCAGGGTCGCGGTGTCGCGCACGCACGGAAGCACCGCCGCGCGCAGCTCCCCCAGGACGCCCGTGCCGGTGGGCCCCGTGGCGCTCCACGCCGCGGCCACCTCCTGCCGCGCGCCGTCCGACAGGTCCACGTTGCGCGGGTCCTTCGGGATGAAGCGCCCGGAGGCCTTCACCAGGCTGGCCAGCAGCGCGGCCACCGCCTCCGGCCTCGTGCCCTCCAGCTTCAGCCGGTGGGCCATGCCCAGCGAGTGCATGCCGTTGAGCCCCTCGCGCGGCTTGCCCTCCGGGGACAGCAGCCCCTCGCGCAGGTACTCCGCCGGCCGGGTGGCCGACAGGTCGACGTTCTCGCCGCTCGCCATGGATTCACCAGGAGGAAGAAGTGCCGCGCCCATCACATCATGGCAGCGCCGCGAGCGCGTCCCGCACGTGCTTCTCGATGGCGGGGCGCTCCTGCTCCGTCCATCTGGGGCCGGACCAGGGCAGGCCGTGCAGCGCCTCCAGCAGCGCCTCCAGCCGGGCGCGCCGGTCCCCGGTGCCCGCGTCGCCGTCCACCGTGGCCTTCACCTCGCGGGCCACCCGGCCCTCCAGGGTGTCACGCAGGCAGCAGACGTAGACGTCCTCTTCCGGCAGCTTGGACCTTGGGGGCGCGGCGCGGCCCGCCTGGAGCACGCGCTCGTGCGCGGCCACCACGCCGGGCAACAGCGACACGAGCGGCGCCGGCTGCGCCAGGAGCGCCGCCAGGTCCCGGTAGCCCTGCTGGAACGCGGGGTTCACCTTCCCCAGGCGCTGGTAGCACCCCGCCGCGTTCGGGTTGAACGGCGTGGCCGCCACGCCCAGCGAGGGTGACGCGGGCTTGCAGCCCGACAGCAGGCTCCAGAGCGCGCCCAGCATCAACGCCGCCCGGAGCGGACCGTGCCGCGCACGCAGTGGAGGCCGCCCGGGGCCGCGCCGCAGTCGTGGAGCCATCCCATCGTTCCCATCCCGTGCTCGCGCACGCCAGCGGACCGCCCGGCGTGCGCGAAAGGTCACGACCTTGAAGCTCAGCCCGCCTTGGCGGTGCCCTTCGCCTGGTGCCAGGCGGCGAGCACTTCCTTCTCCCTGTCCGCGGACAGGCCCGAGCGCAGCTTCTCCTGGCGGTCCGGCGGCAGGCCGTGGAACCAGGTCAGCGTGTCGCGCACGGTGTCCCCGAGCGGGCGGGTGGCGAGCCCCGCCTGCGTGGCGCGCGCGATGCTCACCGCGCCGATGCCGCTCTCCGGGCCGGTGCGCGGCACCCACGCGGGCATGTCCGCGAAGGCCGTCACCTTCTGCTGATCCAGGAACGCCGTGTCCACCCAGGTGAAGCGCGCGTCGCTCCCCGTCGCCTTCTGGATGTCCTCCAGCATGCCCTTCATGTTCATGGGCTTCAGCGGGCCGGTGACGTTGAAGATGCCCGCGGTGCGGCGCTCCACGTTGCGGATGATGAACGCGGCCAGGTCGCGCGCGTCGATGACCTGCACCGGGTCCTCGCCGTCACCGGGGGCCAGCACCTCGCCGCCCTTCGCCACGCGCAGCGGCCAGTAGGTGAAGCGGTCGGAGCCGTCATCCGGGCCCACGATGAGGCCGGGGCGGATGTTGAGCGTGCGGCCGGGCAGCGCGGCCTCGGCGGCCTTCTCGCAGAGCGCCTTGAGCGGGCCGTAGCTCGTCTCGCCCACCTCCTCCACCGTCTCGTCGGGAAGGGTGCCCACGGCGTCGGACTCGTTGAGGTCCTTCTTCGTCATCTCCTTGTAGACGGACACGCTGGAGATGAAGACGTACTGCCCCACGTTGGGCGCGAGCAGCTCCGCGGACGCCTTCACGATGCGCGGCACGTAGCCGGACGTGTCGATGACCGCGTCCCACTTGCGGCCCGCCAGCGCCTTCAGGCCCTCGCCCTTGTTGGGGTCGCGGTCGCCCTGGAGCTTCTCCACCTCCGGGAAGAGGCCCGGGTTGGACTTGCCGCGGTTGAAGAGCGTGAGCGTGTGGCCGCGCGCCTGCGCCGCCTGCACCAGCGCGGGGCCCAGGAACCGGGTGCCGCCCAGGATGAGGATGTTCAGGGGCTTGCCCGGGGCGGTGTTGTCCCCGCCCTTGCTCGCGTCGGGGCCCGCCTTGGGGGACGAGGCACAGCCCAACACCTGGACCGCGCCCAACGCGGCCGCTGCTTGAATCACGCCTCTTCGGGACAGCTTCATGCCGTGGTTCCTCCGGGTAGGGTCGTCTGCGTCTGCGGAATGACTTCAGCGGCGCGCGTGCGCTGCTGGCGCGCCAGGTACAGGGCCACCGCGAGCCACAGCGCGGCCACGGGCACGGCCGCCAGCGACAGGCCCGTCATGCCCAGGCCCAGCGCCGTGAGTCCGCCCTGCAGCCACGCGCTCAGCGTGTCGCTGCCGCGGTACACCACCGTGTCGATGAAGCTCTTGGACTTGTAGCGGGCCTCGCGGTCCACCGTGGTGAACAGGATTTCACGCGACGGGCGCTCCAGCGCGTAGTGGCTGGCGCCCCGCAGCGACTTCACGCCGATGAGTACCGTCAGCACCGGCGCGAACGCGAGCACCCCAAACCCTACCAACGTCAGCACCGGCGCCACCGCCATGGCCACGCCCAATCCCAGGCGGGAGATGACCCGGCCGGTGACGAGCGTCTGGATGCCCAGGGTCAGCACCTGCACCCAGAAGTCGATGTCCGCGAACGCCGCCGTGCGCGCCGCCGCGTCCTTCGCCAGGGACGCGACCAGCTGCACCTCCTGGTAGTACAGGAACGTGGAGGTCGCCGCGTACAGCAGCACTTGCAACCCCAGCGCGAGCAGGAACGGCGACGTCACCAGCAGCCGCAGGCCCGCGAGCATCCCGCCGCCCACCGGCCCCTCGCGCGTGGCGGGCTGGTGCTGCACGTCGCGGGCCCAGTGGCCCAGGCGGCGCACGCACTGCGCGCTCACCTCCAGCATCACGGCGGACACGAGGATGAGGTTCACCGGCCCCACCGGCTCCGCCAGCCGGCCCACCAGGAACGGGCCGACAATCATCCCCGTGGTGCCGCCCGCGGCGATGAAGCCGAAGAGGCGCTTGCCCTGGTCGCTGGCGAACACGTCCGCCATGAAGCTCCAGAAGATGGAGACGACGAACAGGTTGTAGACGCTCAGCCAGACGTAGAAGGCCCGCGCCACGCCCTCCTTCGCCACGCCCCACTTGAGCAGCGCAAAGAAGACCAGCAGGTTGACCAGGAAGAAGCGGTAGACGCGCGGCACCACCACCCGCCGGGGATAGCGCGCCACCAGCGCGGAGAAGGCCGGCACCGCCAGCAGCATCACGACGAACGTGACGGTGAAGAGCCAGGGCAGGTGCTTCACGTCCCCCGCGGTGCCCATCTCGTTGCGGATGGGCCGCAGGATGGCGTAGCCGCACATCAGCGTGAAGAAGTAGACGAACGCCCCGAGGACCGCCCCCACCTCCTCGTCACGGACGTCCACGAAGCGCTTGAGCATGATGGCGGCGCCCTCAACGTGCGCGGCGACAGGCTATTCCCTGACTGCCGGTCTGTGGAGGAAACAGGCTATTTCGCCGCGAGGATTTCCCGCACGGCGGCCTCGACGCGGGGCAGGGCCTCCTCGATTTCGGCGACCGAGGTGGCGCCCACGGAGAGGCGGAACCAGCCGGTGTCGTCCGCGAGGCCGAACGCCTGGAAGGGCACCACCGCGAAGCGGGCCTTGTCCAGGAGGTGCTTGCGGATGGCGTCATTGGTGGCGAGGCCGCCCCTGCCCACCACGTCGAAGCGCACGGAGAGGTAGATGGCGCCCTGCGGCGCGATGGCGTCCACCGGAAGGCCCGCGTCCTTCATGCGCTGGAAGCCCTTGTAGAGGGCCTCCAGGCGCGCATCCACGCGCTGGCGCATGGTCTGGAGGAAGGACTCGGTGGCCTGGGTGTCGTCCAGGTAGCGGGCGGTGGCGACCTGTTCGGCCTTGGGGGCCCAGGCGCCCACGTGGCCCAGCACGTCGCGCATGCGGGAGATGATGGTGGGCGCTCCCACGCCCCAGCCCACGCGCACGCCGGTGGAGGCGAAGGCCTTGCTGATGCCGTCCACGAACACGGTGTACGGCGCCATCTCCGGCACCAGCTCCACGGGGGTGACGTGCTTCTTGCCGAAGTTCAGCACCCAGTAGATGTGGTCGTACATCAGGATGAGGGGCTTCTGGCCGCGGCCCTCGCGCGCGCGGTTCTCCTCCACGATGCGCTGGCAGATGGCGCGCAGGGCCTCCGGGTCCAGCATGGTGCCCGTGGGGTTGAGCGGGCTGCACAGGCACAGCAGGCGCGCGGACGACAGGTGCGGCTCCAGCTGCGCCAGCGTGGGCATGAAGCCCGCCGCCGCGTCCGTCTTCACCACCACGCTCCGGGCGCCCAGCATGTGGGCGTAGTGGTTGTTGTTCCACGACGGCACCGGGTAGACGACGACGTCGCCCGGGTCGAGCACCGCGCGGTAGGTGGCGTAGATGACCGGCCGCGCGCCGCCCGCGATGACGATGCCCTCCAGCGGGTACTTCAGCCCCAGGGAGCGCTCGTAGAAGCGCTGCACGGCCTGGCGCAGGTCCAGCACGCCGTCGGACGGCGGGTAGTTCGTCTCACCGGCCTGGAGCGCGACGCCAATCTGGTCGCGCAGGCCGTCCGGGATGGGGAACTCCTTCGGGCTGAAGTCGCCCACGGTGAGGTTGCAGACCTTGGTGCCCCTGGCCACGAGCTCGCGGATCTCCGCGGCGATGCGGAGGATTTCGCTGCCCACGAGTCCGCGCACCATGGAGCCCACGGTGGTGTCGTCGCGAGAGGGACGCGGGAGGGAGGTCAGGTCGAGGGCCATGGTGCGGAACTCTCCAGTGCACGAAGGGGGGCCGGGGGGACGCGGCCGGCCGGACCCTATACGCAACGGGCCTGGCAGGGCGCATCTTCCAGGCACCCGGGCATGGTCCTGGCGCGCGGGGTGTGCGAGGACTCGGGAAGTCCCCGGGTGACGGGGTTTGACGGGAGGAACCGGATGCGCTTGCGACAGGGGCTGTACGCGCTGGGAGTGGTTTGCGGACTGCTGGGCCTGGGGTGCCAGAAGCAGGAGCCCCCGACCGTCCCCATGGACGTGCCGGCCGTGCCCCCGCCCACCAACGCCGTGCCCCGCGAAGGCCCGGCGGCCACCGCCCCCGTGGTGCACCAGGTGCTGGACGTGAAGGCGGGCGGCCCCACGGACGCGGGCAGGCCCACGGTGACGGCCGACGTGGCGGCGGACGCGGCGTGGACGACGGCGGCGGTGGAGAAGCCGCGCGGCGAGCCGCCCTCCATCACGCTGCGCTCGGTGCGCACGGGGACGCACGCGGACTACGACCGCACGGTGTTCGAGTTCGACGGGCCGCGCCTGCCGGGCTACCACCTGGGCTACGTGAAGACGCCGGTGCAGCAGTGCGGCTCCGGCGAGGACGTGACGCCGCCGGGGCAGGCCGCGCTGGAGGTGCGCTTCACGCTGGCGCGCGCGCATGACGACCAGGGCCAGGCCACGGTTGCGCAGCGCACCCTCAAGCCCGCGCTGCCGTCCGTGCTGGCGCTGGAGCGGCTGTGCGACTTCGAGGGCGAGGTGACGTGGGTGCTGGGCACCGCGCGCCGCGCCCCGTTCCGCGTGCTGGAGCTGACGAACCCCACGCGCCTCGTGCTGGACGTCCAGCACTGAGGCGGCAGGTGACGGCTACTTCTTCGGCGGCTGCAGGCGCTTCTTCGCGATGAGGTCGCGCGCTTCGCGCTCCGAGTCCGCGAAGTCCACATCCACCGTCCACTTGCCCGTGAAGTACAGGGCGAGCATCAGCGCCTTGGCGCCCGCGCGCTGCAGCGGGCCCGTGCCCAGGTAGACATGGCCGCGGAACCACTCGGCCTTCGCCTGCGCCACCAGCAGCTCGCGCGCTTCCTTGTCGATGCTGGAGTTCGACACGTCGGAGATGACGAACACCGGCCCCTTCGCGGACACCTCCTGACAGATTTCCAGCACCTTCTTCGAGTCCTCCAACTTCGAGGGCCCGTTGAACTTCATCACCAACAGGTCCGGCGCTTCAAAGTACGCGCGATGCGCTCCGAACTCCCACTCACGATGATTCGCCACGCGGTCCGTGCCTCACCCAGATCAAGAATTGCCTAGACCCGATAGCATCGAGAACGAGGATTTCCAAGGAGACTGGCCGTACCCACGGCGTCTGTCCTTGATGACCCGGGTCGTGCGCGGGCGCGGTACGCGGAAGGGGTGACGCCGAAGCGGGCACGGAAGCGGCGGACGAACTCCGACAGGTCGCCAAACCCACACGCGAACGCGACGTCCGCGATGCGCTCGGAGTCCGTCCGCAGGCGCGCGGCGGCGAGTGTCAGGCGTCTGCCCAGGATGTAGCTGTAGGGACTCTCTCCCACCACCTTGCGGAAGGTGCGCAGGAAGTGGTGGCGGCCCATGCCCACCTCCTCCGCGAGCATCCCCAGGGAGAGGGGCTCCTCCAGGTGCGCCTCCATCCACCGCACCGCGTCCGCCATGCGGCGTTCGTCCTGGCCGGTGACGGGACGGGCCCTGCCTTCGTGGACGCCGCTCAGCGCCGCGCCCGCCATCCGCAGCACCAGCTCCTCCGCGCCGCGTGAGCCTGGCTGCTCGGCGAGCGCCTGGACGTCCGCGAGCAGCGGCGCGAGGCGCTGGAGCGGTGGAAGCCGGTGCACGGGGAAGTCCGTCCGCTTCACGCCGGCCAGCCCTCCGGCCACCTCCTCGATGAGCTCGGGCTCGAGGTGGAAGGCGACGCAGCGGTCGCCCACGCCGGGCTCGTGACCGCAGCAGAAGGACGCGTGCCGCTCCCCCAGCAGCAGCGAGCCGGGCGTCAGCAGCACGCGTCCGTTGCGGGAGCGGTAGGTGAAGCTGCCGGACAGGACGGCGGAGATGGACACCCCCGGGTGCCGTTCCTCGAAGACGGGGTCCTTGGGGCCGGAGCGGCAGACAATCTCCCGCACGCGCCACCCGTCCCCGGAGGCCAGCAGACGCGCCGTGGTCAGGTCCACTTTCCCCAAGTCGGCCACGGTCCGTCCCTCCATCCTGCCCCGCATCTCCAACGGGGTGACCGAATCATGGCGATGGAAGCAACGACAGTCACGCGCGAGCTCATCTGGCGGCGCGTGATGGATGAGCTGGGTTTCGAGCATGCACGGGTGCGGCGCGGCCAGGAGGGCGTGGAGCTGTCCGGCGTGATTCTCGTCGCGGAACAGGGTGCGCCGCTGCGGGTGGAGTACCTGGTCGTCTGTGACGACGCGTGGCGCACGCGCCGGGTGAGCGTGACGCAGTCCTGGCGTGGCGAACGCCGGACGCTCGCGCTGGAGCATGACGGTGACGGCCACTGGCGCAAGGACGGGCAGGCCGCGGAGGAGCTGGAGGGCTGCACGGACGTGGACCTGGGCCTGAGCCCTTCCACCAACGCGCTGCCCATCAACCGGCTGCGGCTCCAGGAAGGCGCCACCGCGGAGCTCCGCGCGGCGTGGGTGCGGTTTCCCGCGCTGGAGGTCGTGCCCGCGCGGCAGGGGTACGCGCGCGTGGGCCTCGCGCGCTACCGCTACGAGAGCCTGGAGAGCGGCTTCAACGCGCTGCTGGACGTGGACGCGGAGGGGCTGCCCATCGAGTACGCCAACGTCTGGCGCAGGCTCGCGGAAGGGCCCGCCGCGCCAGCGTCCGTGTCTCAGACGTTCGTGGAGGCCCTCATGAGCGCGGGACCTTCGAAGGAGCTGGGCGACGCGGCGGCCACCTTCGGGTGGTTGGTGGGAGGCTGGGCGGGGACCATCCAGGACCACGACGCGGATGGGAGCTTCCGCCAGAGCGAGGGCGAGTGGTGGTTCCACTGGGTGCTGGAGGGGCGGGCCCTGCAGGACGTGTTCATCGTGCCGTCGCGGAACGCCCCGGCGCCGTCAGGCCCCGGAGCGAACAGGCGCTACGGCACCACCGTGCGTACGTTCGACCGGACCACGGGGAAGTGGCAGATCACCTGGGTGAGTCCGACCGGAGGCGCCATCAACCGGCTCGCCGGTGGCCGCGAGGGGGACCGGCTCATCCTGCTGGGCGAGTACCAAGGGAAGCCCATCCGCTGGAGCTTCTCCGACATCGGGCCGGACCGCTTCACCTGGCGCGGTGAAGTGCAGGACGAAGCCGGCCAGTGGAATCTCCAGTCACGCTTCGACATGCGTCGCATCGCCTGAGCACCGGGCCCGCCGCGAAGGTCCAAACCGGTCCGACTGTCGGACAGGTTCGTGCAGTGCGCCCCGGACAAGCAGTCGCCCTTGGGGCTCGCGATGTCCTGGCGTGAATGCTGCAACTCATCTCGCCCCGCTTCGCAGGTGGGCGGCGGCGAGCTCCAGTCGTTCGAGCAACCCCGAGTGCCGGGCCCGTGCCTCGGCTCCGCCCGCGCGCAGCGCCATGGCCAGCACCCGCGGCAGGTTGAGCGCGGCCCCCGCGCGCAGGCGCTGCTGATACTGCGCGGCCCAGTCGTGAGGGACGCGCAGCGACCAGTTGCGCGCGTCCACGGAGCCCGGCGCGTTGTACGTGTCCGGCATGCCCAGCAGGTCCGCGAAGAACACCATCACGCTGCGCGCACGGCTGGCGAACAGGTCCGCGAACTTCGCCTGCGCGAGCAACCCCGGGTCTTGCTCGAGCTGTCGCGCGAAGTCCTCACGCCCCTCCGCTTCGGGATGCAGCCGCCAGGCGAGGTAGTCCGCCTGGGCGCGCAGGGCATGCTTCCACTGCCATTCGGAGAGGAGCCGCCAGAGCGACTTCGTGTCGTGGTTGCCCACCATCACCCAGTCCTCGGGGGCCGCGTTCTCGCTGCGGTACACGTCCGCCGGGTTGTGGAGGTCCGCCTTCTGGGTGACGCGGAAGCGGCCCAGGCCATCCCGAGCCATCACCCGCGACAGCTCATGGGGCAGCGTGCTCAGCACCTCGCACAGCACGTCCTCACGGGCCCGGCCGTGCTCCCGCGCCGTACGCACCACCGAGTCGAACAGGATGGCGTAGCGGCCCACCTGCTCCTCCGTGAGCCACTTCACCCAGCCATCCGCGTGACGCGGCACCGAGCGGTCCAGTTGCTCCGGCGCCACGATGGCGTACCGCGCCAGCTCCGGGTGGTCCGGCAGGTCCGGCGAGGAGAACAGCCGCGCCCCGCCCTGCACCGCGCGCAGCGGATCCGCCGAGCCCGCGCGGTACACCCACGGACACACGAGCCCGTGCGGATGGTCGATGCGCAGCCCGTCGTACTCGGAGAGCATCTTGCCCAGCCGCGCGTCCAGGTAGCTCAGCACCGGTCCGGGGCCGGAGCCGTCCGGCGCGACGTACTGCTCGGGGTCCAGCACCGGGTAGTTCCACGGCTGGCCCTCCGGGTTGGTGCGGCTGGGCGGAGCCCCCATGAGGTACGCGCGAAGGAACAACCCCTGCAGCGCCCATGTGTCCCGGGGCGAGAAACCAATCTGGAGGTCCCCGTACAGCTTGAGGCCCCACGCCCCCACGCGCTCGCGCAGGAGCCCGTGCTGTTCATGCACGAGGAACTGGCGGAAGGCGTACTGCTCCACCGCCTCGGCTTCGACGTTGAGCAGCTCCCGGACGCGCGCCTCCGCCTGCGTCACCTCTTCGAGGCGCGGCGCGAACAGGCGCCCCTCCAGCGAATCCGCCCAACCGCGCCAGTCATCCGGCGTGTGATGCCGCGTGGCGAGCACGTCGAACAGCGCATCCCGTTCCAGCCACTCCCGCTGCTCCACGCGGAAGTCCGCGAAGCGCCGGACGAGCGCGAGGATGGACGCGGGAGCGTCGGCACGGTCGCGCTCCCGGCGGAAGGTGTCCCATGCTTCCTGGAGCGCCAGTGCCTGGCCCCGGCACGCGGACTGGTAGCGGGTCTCCGGTCCACCCTCCGCGGGCACTTCGGAGACGAGCCGGGCCAGCGTGTCGGAGGACAGCAGCGCGCCCCACGGCCCGTGCGGATCCGCGAGCGGCGCGAGCGCCACGTTCAGCGTGTTGCGTGAGAACAACGTGCCGTCATACGGCGACGGGTTGTGCGCGGTGGTCTGCCCCTGCGGCCCCAGCTGGATGCCGGTGAAGCCCAGGTCCCGGGCGAAGGCGAGGAAGCGCGTGGCGCCCTCGGAGTACGGCGAGCCCCGCCCCAGGTCTTCTCCGGGGAGGCCCGGGAAGCTGGGGTCATGGATGCTCAGGACCCAGCGGGTGACGCCCAGTGCGTCCAGGGCTTCGGTGACGAGCGAGCGGTGCGAATCGGGCAGCGGGGACGGGAGCTCCACACTCCTGACCCTATGGCCCCCCGCCCGATGCGCCAACCGTTCCTTGAGGGTGACGCGAGCATCCTCCGCGCATCAGTCCTGCCGGGCCTGCGGCTGCGGCCGGGGCTCGCCGCCGCCCTGCGCGGGCCCGTGCGCCGGCCCGTGTGCCTGCCCGTGCGACTTGAACACCCGGCGCAGCTTGCCGGTCATCCACGTGCGGGCATCCGTGAGGATTTCGTACACCGTCGGAATCACCAGCAGCGTGAGCAGCGTGGACGTGATGACGCCGCCAATCACCGCGCGGCCCAGCGGCGCCCGGAAGTCGCCGCCCTCGCCGTGCCCCAGCGCCACCGGCACCATGCCCGCGATGAGCGCGAGGGTCGTCATGATGATGGGCCGCAAGCGGATGCGCCCCGCTTCAATCAGCGCTTCGCGCAAGGGCAGCCCCTTCTCGTGCTGCCATTTGGCGAAGTCGATGAGCAGGATGGCGTTCTTCGCGACAATGCCCATCAGCAGGATGACGCCGATGAGGCTCATGATGTTCAGCGTGTCCCCCGTCACCACCAGCGCCAGCACCACGCCTATCAGCGACAGCGGCAGCGACACCAGGATGGCCAGCGGGTCGATGAACGAGCCGAACTGGATGACGAGGATGAGGTACATCAGCATCACCGCCACGCCCAGCGCCAGGAACACCCGGCCGAACACCTCCTGCTGATCCGCGGACTCGCCGCCCGTGGAGACCTCGTAGCCCGGCGGCACCTTCACCGCCTTGAGCCGCGTCTGGACGTCGTTCATCACCTCCGACAGCGACCGCCCCGCCACGTTCGCCTGCACGTTGATGACCTTCTCGCGGTTCAGGTGGTCAATCTGCGCCGGGCCCACGGTCTGCTTCACATTCGCCACCTGTCCCAGCGGCACCACCACCGGAGCCCCCGTGGCGGTGGAGCCCACCACCAGCGGCAGCTGCGCCAGGTCGGACGGGTTCTCGCGGAACTGCGGCGCCAGGCGCACCATCACGTCGCGCGTCTCCCCAATGGGGTCCACCCAGTCGCCGGAGTCCAGGCCCGCGAAGGCCGGCCGCAGCGACTGCGCCACCTGCCCCACCGTCACGTTGAGCTGGCCCGCGACGCCGCGGTTCAGCTCCACCTCCAGCTCCGGCTTCTCCCCGCGCGTGGACAGCCCCACGTCCACCGCGCCCGGCACCTGCTTGACCTCCTTCATCACCTGCTGCGCGAACTGGTTGAGCCCCTGGGACTCCGGCCCGCGCAGCTCCAGCTGGATGGACTTGATGGCGCCGCCGAAGCCGCTGGTGAACACGGACACGTTCGCGCCGCCCACCGCGAGCAGCTCCTGACGCAGCGTCCTGCCCAGCACCTCCTGACTGGCCTTGCGCTCCGTCTTCGGCTTGAGCCGCACGTACACCAGCGCCTGGTCCACGCCCGGCGAGCGCAGGGGCAGCGGCACGCCGATGGTCGTGTACGTGTACGCGACCTCCGGGTGCTGGCGCGTGAGGCGGGACACCTCCTCCACCTTGCGCCGCGTGTAGTCCAGGCTGGAGCCGGCGGGCGTCTCCACCAGCATCTCGATCTCCGCGCGGTCGCTCACCGGCACGAAGCCCGCGCCGCCGAAGAAGCCCTGCAGCGCCACCGCGCCCACCAGCGACCCCACCGCGAGCAACACCATCGCGAGCCGGTGGTCCAGCGCCCAGGCGATGACGGCCTTGTAGCGGTCCGCCTGCCGGTCGAACCAGTGGTTGAAGCGCGCCAGCCCCCGCGAGATGAAGTTGCGCCGCTCGCCCTTCTCCACCTGCGGGTCGGGCCAGTACGCGCTGAGCATGGGGTCCAGCGAGAAGCTCACGAACAGCGACACCAGCACCGAGCACGCGATGGTGAGCGCGAACGGCTTGAACCACTGCCCCGCCACGCCGTACATGAACGCCACCGGGACGAACACCGCCACGATGGAGAACGTCGTCGCCGCCACCGCGAGGCCAATCTCGCTCGTGCCCTCGCGCGACGCCGTGTAGTGGTCCTTCCCCATCTCCACGTGCCGCACGATGTTTTCGCGCACCACGATGGCGTCGTCGATGAGGATGCCGATGGCCAGCGTCAGGCCCAGGAGCGACATCGTGTTGAGCGTGAAGCCGAACGCCCACACGCTCACGAACGACGCCAGCACGGACACGGGCAGCGCCAGGCCGGTGATGACCGTGGAGCGCCACGAGTTGAGGAACAGGAACACCACCAGCACCGTGAGCAGCGCGCCTTCAATCAGCGCCTGCTGCACGTTGACGACGGAGTTCTCCACGCGCGTGCCCGCGTCGCGGACGATCTCGAGCTTCGCGTTGGCGGGCAGCCGCTGCTGGAGCATCTTCACGCGCTCGCGCACGCCGTCCGCGACCTCCGTGGTGCTGTGGCCCTTGGCCTTGATGACCTCGATGCCCACCGCCTGCGCGCCGTTGTAGAGCGACAGGGTGCGCGGCTCCTCGGTGCCGGCGAACACGTCCGCCACCTCGCCCAGCCGCAGCGTGCGTCCGCCTCGCTCCGCGATGGGCACCTGCGCGAAGTCCTCCGGCGTCTCCAGGCGGCCCTTGAGCCGGATGGTGCGCTCCTGCAGCTCCGTGTTGAGCCGGCCCACTGGCGCCGCCAGGTTCTGCGCCTGGAGCGCCGCCACCACCTGCGCCACCGACAGGCCCGCCGCCTGGAGCGCCGCGGGCCGCACCTGCACCGTCATCTCCCGGTCCACGCCGCCCACCACCGTGGCCTGCGCCACGCCGGGCACCGAGCGCAAGTCCCCCACCACCAGCGGGTCCGCGATGAGCGTCAGCGCGGGCACGTCCAGCGCTTTCGACGTCAGCACCAGCGACACGATGGGTTGGTCCGACGGGTCGAAGCGCGTGAGGATGGGCTCCTCCATCTCCTGCGGCAGGTCCGCGCGCTTGCTGGAGATGGCGTCGCGGATGTCCTGGGACGCCTCCTGGATGTCCTTCTCGAAGTCGAAGAACACCGTGAAGTTCGCCAGGCTGTCCGTGGAGCTGGACGTCGTCTTCTTCCCGTCCACGCCGGAGATGGCGAAGATGGCGTCCTCGATGGGCTCCACGATTTCGCGCTCCACCGTGTCTGGTGATGCGCCTGGGTACGCGATGGTGACGTTGATGACCGGCTGCTGAACGTCCGGGAACTCGTCCGTCTCCAGGTTGAACAGCGCGACGATGCCGAACACGACGAGCGCCACCATCGCCGTGATGGTGATGATGGGGCGCTTGATGGCGAAGTCGGAGATGAACACGGACGACTCCTGCGGTGCTTCTTCAAGAAGTGGAGACGCCCGGCGCTACTTCGCGGGAGCCTGGGCGGGCTGCGTGGGAACCCCAGCCGCCGCCGGAGCCTGGGTGGGCCCGCCGCCGCCGCCGGACGCGTTGCCCGCGCCGCCCACGCCCTGCTGGGCCTCCGGTGGAGAGGCGGGCCGCTGCTTCTTCGGCCTCTCCGGCGCGGCGGTGAGCTTCACCGGCGTGCCGTTCGTCAGGTCGCGCGCGGAGCCCAGCAGCACCACGTCCCCGGCCTTCAACCCCGAGCGCACCTCCACGGTCTGCGCCACGTCGTCCCGCAGGCCCAGCGTCACCGCCACCTGCTCCACCTTGCCGTCGGAGATGCGCTGCACGGTGGGCGGGTCCTGGCGCGTGTCCAGCGCGTCCACCGGCACGGCCAGCGCGTCCTTCGCCTGGGACGCCACGCGCCCCTGCGCGAACAGGCCGGACAGGAGCATCTGCTCGCTGTTGGGGATGCTCACGTAGATGCGCACCTGTCCCGTGGCCGGATCCACCGCCGGGTTGATGCGCTCCACCTCGCCCTTGAAGGCCTGCTCCGCGTAGCCGTTGACGCGGAAGTCCACCGCCGTGCCCACCTTCACCTGGGAGAGCTGCGCCGCGGGCACGGAGGCCTCCAGCCGCAGCGTGGCGGGGTCCACCACCGTGAAGAGGGGCGCGCCCGGCTGGACGATGTCGCCCGTGTGCACCTGCCGCTCGCTCACCACGCCGGTGAAGGGCGCGGTCACCTTCGTGCGCCCCAACTGGTCCTGCGCCAGCTTCAGCCGGGCCTGCGCATCCGCCAGCTGGCCCTCCGCCTGCGTCCGCGCCAGCTGCGTGCGTTCGAAGTCGCGGCGGGTGATGACGCCCTGCTTGACGAGGGTTTGATTGCGCCGCTCATCCGCCTTCGCCACCTGCAAGGCATTGCGCGCCACGCGCAGGGTGGAGCTGGCCGCCTGCACCTGCTCGCGCAGGGTGCCCTCGTCCACGCGCGCCAGCAGGTCCCCCTCCTTCACGGCCTGCCCCTGGTCCGCCTTCACGTCCAGGATGCTGCCGCCCACCTCCGCGCGGACGCTGGCCACCCGTCGCGCCTGGAGCGACCCGGAGATGACGGGGCCGCTCTCCAGCCGCAGGGGCTCCACGCGCACCACGTTCTCGGGCCCCAGCGACACCACCGTGGGCGCGACGGGGGCGGGCGCTTCGGAGCGCTGTCCGCAGGCGCCAGCCAGCCAGCCGGCGGCCAGCAGGGCCCCCAGCCGCGCACGCCTGCGCCAGGCACGACGTCCCGTTGTCGTTTCGGTGCGTCCCACGGCCTGCCTCCACGGCCCCCGTTGCCTGCCCCGGTCCAACCCAGGGGCGTCTTCCGGAGCCGGGTAAACGTGGTGCCGCCTCCCCGCCCGGGGAAGTCATGCCACCACCGGGCGTGAACCTGGAGAACACCCCGAGCCCGTCCCCATGGCGGGCGGGGAGCCGGGCGGACGAAGCCCTGAACGACGACGGCCTCCGTCCCCAGTGCTGGGGGCGGAGGCCGCGGAAGACAGCACGTGGGCCGGGCTTAGTGGACCGCCGCGCTGGAGCTCAGGAACGACAGCGTCAGGCAGCTCTGGTTCGCCACCTGATCCAGGAACGTCTGGCGCCCCAGCACCTCGTTGAAGGTGCGGGTGGGCGAACCGTCCGCGCGATCCGGCACGGTGAGCACGCCGCTCAGGAAGGGCGACAGGGCGCCCGTCTGGCTCACGTGGGTGAAGGGCGTGCCAATCTCATCCCCGTGGCAGCCGTCGCAGGTGTTGAGCGAGAAGACGTGGCGGGCCTGACGGTTGGGGATGGTCGTCGCGGGCTGGCTCCAGAACGGAGGGCTGGACGGGCTGGCGAACGTGGACGTCACGACGGCGCGGCCGCCCCGGAACGCGCCGGTGCTCCACGCGAGCGGGACGGTGTACGTGGGCGGCAGGGCGACGATGGCCGGCACGTTGCCGTTCACGTAGGACGGGAACAGGGTGTTCTTCGTCGCGCGGTCCGGCGTCTGGGCCACGGTGTGGCTGTTGAGCAGCCCCAGCGCGGGGCCCGGCGCGGCGAACGACGCCGGGTTGATGGTGCTGTTCCAGAGGCGGAACTCGCGCAGCTCCCAGGGCGAGCCCAGCCAGAGTTCGTTGGTGCGCACCTGGTTGATGGAGCTGCGGTTGGGCTTGCGCGGGGACAGGTCGCGTTTGGCGAACTGCTCGGTGAGGGCCTCCAGCGCCGCGTTGTACGTCGCGCTGCCCAGCGCCATGGACGACAGGGCCTGCCACTGCTGCGCGTACGTCTTGATGGACATGCAGTCGTTCTTGTCCACCCCGTACTCCAGGATGACCAGGAAGGGCACCGTGTGGCACGAGGTGCCCGTGCCCTCGGTGGCGGCGAAGATGAAGCGCCCCTCGCCCGCGCGCCCGGAGCCGTAGGCGGGGTTGTTGCCCGCCAGGTCCAGCCGGTTGACGATGGCCACCAGCTTGAAGGGCGACTTCGTCAGGTCCAGCGCGCCGCCCACCTTCGGCCACGGGTTGACGAGCTTCGTCACGATGTTCGTGCGCGGCGGGGTGGTGAAGCCGTTGACCGTCTTCGCGGCCTCCCACTGCCGCACCCACTCACGCACGAAGGTGGACGGGGCCACGCCGGTGAACGGCTGGTTGGCCATCTCCGTCATCAGGTAGTTGAACGTCCACTTGCCGTTCGGGTTGCCCACGTTGGTGCACGGGTCCCACGTGCGCGTCGGGTCCCCCACCACGGACGGCGCCCGGATGATGAGCGAGCGCGCCGGGTCCACCAGCGTCGCCAGGCCAATGGGGCGGATGGGCACGCGCTGCCCCACCGGGAACTGGGTGGACAGGGCCGCCACCGGCACGGTGCGCACCAGCTCACGGCCCTCGAACACCGCGGTCGTCAGCTGCGTCTGCGACTGGGACTGCGCCTGCGTGATGCGCTCCTGCTCCGCCTGGAGCGCCACGAAGTCGAAGGTGCCGCTGGCGAGGAAGAGCAGGTCGCCCGCCACCTCGTCACCGCCCTGGCCGTCGTCGCGGAAGAGCAGCTGCTGGGTGCCGTCCAGCATCGTCAGCGTCTTGCCCCGGAACGCCTCGTTCTGCGCGCGCTTCGCGTCCAGCTTCAGCTCGAACACGGCGGCCGTGGCCTTGCTGGCCGTGCCCTGCGGGATGGCGAACAGGGACTCCACCACGGGGCGGTCGGGCACCGCGTCGTCCTCGTCCGTCACCGAGTTCAGCGCCGCCTCCAGGTTGCCGGACGGGCCCACGGCCTGGGCGGAGGACTCCGCCGCGGGCGCGGAGGGCTCGGACGTCTCCGGGGCCGGCTGGCCACAGCCCACCACCAGCGACGAGGCCAGGAGCGCGAACGGCAGGCGCCGGCCCAGCTTCCCGGAATGCTTCCACAGCAAAGACAGCTCAGGCTTCATGGGGTGTGCTCCACTCACGACGGGGGTACCGCGACAGCCGCGCGATGGGGCGCCCTCCCCCTCACCGTTCGCGGGACCCCGGCCACCCCGGTCCCGTCCCCCTCCGTGAATGCGGAAAACGCCCCATCCCCCTCCGGTCCTTGCGACGCGGAGGCGAATGGGGCGTTCTCATAACATGAAACACCGACAATTATCGACTTCCAGATATTGTAACCTAAGCGGCTACAAGTCTGGGGTTGCCGTAACCTGTCTGGCTACAACCCGCTGGCGCCGTAGGGCGACTCGCTGATGAGGCGGGTGCCGGAATCGAAGTGGCTGGTGCTGCCGCAGTCCGGGATGGGGTTGAAGCCCGAGCACGTCACGGGCACGTGGGCGCGGGTCTCCGAGGTGAAGCAGCGGGCGCCGGCCTCGCTCCACTCGGCCTCCAGGCTCCAGGACTCGGTGTCGGCCTGGACGCCCACGCCGTCGTAGAGGTTGACCCACTGGCCGTCGATGGTGTGCGACTCGCCGTCGCCGCAGAAGTCCGCGCGCACCATGCGGGTGCAGGCCTGGTGGTGGCCCGCGAGGCTCTCGCCGTTGGCGGCGGTGGCCCAGGGCTTGTAGCCAAAGTGCATGCACTTCGCGATGGCGGCGCCCTCGCAGGCGAAGGTGAAGGCGGTGGCGTCTTCAATCTTCTCACCGCCGCCGGCCACGCCCTGGAGGTAGTTCCAGCGCCCGGCCACGGCGATGGCGGAGTTCGCCGCGCCGTTGGCGTCCTGGCACACGGAGCGCCAGCTGCCGTCCGAACCCTCGTAGGAGACCTGGTAGGACCACAGGTCGCTGTCGCCGCCGCTGCCCTGGGTGATGCTGTCCACGCGCAGGTGCAGGGTGCTGTCATCCCCCATCTTGCCGACGAAGCGCGCACCGGTGAAGTCCGTGCCCGACACGGGGGTGGTGCCGTCCAGGCCGACGAAGGCCGAGCCCTGCAGCCGCACGTTGCTCAGCGGCTTGCCGGAGGCGGAGTGGGCGCCCGCGTACGCCACGGACACCAGCATGCCGCCCAGCTCGCTGTTGTTCAGGTTGCGGCCATTGAGGTTGCGGCCATTGAGGTTGCGCCCGTTGGGAGACACGACCTCCGCCACCTGCGTGCGCAGGGAGGGAGCGTCGAGCTCCGGCGATTCCGTGCCACAGCCCACCGCCACGACGGCGAAACACGCCGCGACCACTCGCTGCAACGTCCTCATCTGGATGCCCCTTCCCGACCCCGACCCCGACCCGCACCGTCTTCCAGGGCACAAGGTCAGACCGGGGGGCGGGAGCGGCAACCGCGCCAGGCCCGTCCGGGCACTTGCAGCGTCCAGTGGCTTCCAGTTGTGAGCGCCCCCGGGGCGAGCCCGACGGTTCCCGGGGGGTTCCAGTGTCCGGTGGTGCTCAGCCGCCGGACACGGGCGCGTCCGCGCACACGCGCAGGCCCACCGTGACGTCGCGCAGCGAGGGCTCCGGCAGCTCCCGGTTGGAGGACCGCGCGCTCGTCACGTTGAAGGCGAAGCTGCCGCCCCGGGCCACCGGGCGGCCGGGCTCCAGCCACGAGCGCGTCCACTCCCACACGTTGCCCGCCATGTCGTCCGCGCCGAAGGGGCTGCGGGACGCGGGGTGGCTGCCCACGACGTCCGGGCCGAAGCCGCCCGGGTCCTTGCCGTAGGTGACGTCCACGTTGGCCTCGTCCGGGCCCAGCCGGCTGCCGTGGGGGTACTCGCGGCCGTCCACGCCGCGCGCGGCCCGCTCCCACTCCAGCTCCGAGCACAGCCGCGCCCCCGGCACCCGCCCGGACGTGGACAGCCACGTCGCGTAGGCCTCCGCGTCCGCGAAGCTGATGCCGCTCACGGGGAACTGGCGCCAGTCCTGCTCCATGCGCTGCGAGCGCCGGGCGTACCGCACGGGCTCGCCCGTCCGCGCCGTGTAGCGCACGCCGCCGGGCTGGAAGCGCAGCCGCCAGCCGGCGCCGTCCGGCTCCAGCGCCAGGCCCCCCGCGTAGCCGCCCGTGCCCACGCGGGGCTGGCGCGGGGCGCGCGACTCGGGGGGCAGGGCCTCCAGGAACTGGAGCCAGTCCGCGTACGTCGTCTCGTGCCGGGCGATGAGGAAGCCCTGCACGGGCACCGTGTGCAGCGGGGTGGCGTTGAGGAAGTCGCGCACGCTGGACTCGGCGGCGCTGCCGAAGCGCACGTCGCCCGGCGGCACGTAGGCGAACCCCGGCGGGAGCGAGCCCGCGCGCACGAGCGGCACGACGACGCTCCGCGACTCCCCGCGCGTCAGGAGCAGCGGCTGCACGGAGTCCTCGTGGCCCGGCGCGCGCACGGTGAGCTGATAAGCCCCCGGAGGCACGGTGACGTCGGCCCAGGGCAGCGCGCCCGGGGAGGGCAGGGGTTCGCCCAGGACGTCCGGCCCGCCGGCCTCGCGCGACACGGGGCGCAGCTCCGCGGAGGCATCGGGTGCGTCCACCTGGAGGGACAGGTGCGCGGGCGTGTTCCAGCGGCCCCAGCGCTCGCCGTCGACGTCGTAGAGGCGCAGGCGCTGGAGCAGCGCGGGCAGCACGGGCTCGCGCTCGCTCTCGGCCCACAGGGCGCGCTCGTAGAGGAAGTCCGCCAGCGCGTCGCGCACGTCGGTGCGGGTGGGGGCCAGCGCCAGCGCGCGCTCCAGCCGGTCCGCCACGGCGTCGAAGTGGTGGGAGAGCTGCGCCCCCTGCCCGGCCACCTTCGCCCAGGTCCGGTCGCCGTCCGCCTTGTGGCCGGTGTCGTAGAGCTGGAAGGCCTCCGCGCGCTCGGCCTGGAGCGCATCGCGTTCGCGGCGCACGGCGTCCAGCTCCGAGCCGGCCGCGGCCAGCTCCCCGCGCACGCGCGCGTTGAGGACGTGGCGCTCGCGCCACTGGAGGCCCGCGTACACGAGCCCCAGCGACGCGAGGAAGCCCAGCGCCAGCCCCAGCTTCAGGCGCCGGCTGCGCACGCCGGTGCGGCGGGACGTGCTGAGGAAGGACTGCTCGCGCTGGGTGAGCTCGGACGGCTCCAGCAGCTCCGTCTCCGCCAGCTGGCGCGGGCCCCAGAGCGATTCCCGCGCGTGGCCCAGGCGCTCCCACTGCGCGGCGGCGGCCTCCAGGCGGGCCTGCACCTCGCGGCGCTCGCCCGCCTCCACCAGCCAGCGGGCCAGCGTGGCCCAGCCGGTGAGGAGCGCCTCGTGGGCCAGCTCGTACGCGGTGCCGCCCTCCCCTTCGCGCGCCACCAGCAGGCGCGCGCGCACCAGGGCCTCCAGCGCGGCGCGGTAGCGCGGGTCGTCCCCCACGAGCTCGCGGTCCGTCTTGCGCGCGCGGGTGCCGTCCGCCGTCACCAGGCGCAGCATCACCCCGCGCGCCGCCGAGCGCTGGTCGGGCAGCAGGCGGGCCACCGCGGCGTCGGCATGGCGGGCGAGCGCGCCGGACACGCCGCCCAGCGAGTCCAGCGCCGCCTGGGTCATGACGCCCCGGGATTCATCGCGCGCGTCCCACAGCTCCGCCAGCGCGAACTGGAGCAGCGGCAGGCCGCCGTCGGAGGCCGCCGTGGAGGCGACGAGCGCGTCCACCACGCCCTCGGACTCGAAGCGCACGCCCTTCACGCGGGCGGGGCCCACGATGGCCTCGCGCGTCTCCTCCGGGGTGAGCGCGCGCAGGAGGTACAGCGCATGCGGCACCTCCGGGCCCAGGCCGGGCACGGCGGTGAGGCGGGTGAGGAAGTCACTGCGGCCGGTGGCGAGCAGCCTCAGGCCCCCGGCTGCCTCCGTGAGCGCCCCCAGCGCGGCGCCCGCGAGCGCGGCCTCCTCCGGAGGAGACAGCGTCACCAGCTCCTCCAGCTGGTCCATGTAGACGAGCAGCCCGCCCTGCGTGCCCAGCTTCGCGCGCAGCCTGCGGCCGAGCGACGTGGGGTCCTGGCGCAGCGTCTCCGCGAGCGGCTCCTCGTCCACCTCCAGCACCGGCGCGAGCGCCACGGCGAGCGCGGACACGGGCCTGCGCCCGGGCACCAGCCGCGCGGTGCGCCAGCGCCGGCCGTCCTCCAGCGCGCCGTCCGCCACGGCGGGGAGGATGCCCGCGAGGCACAGGGACGACTTGCCCACGCCGGAGTCGCCCGTCATCAGCAGGAAGGCCTCCGCCTTGAGCCGCTCCAGCACGGAGCGCTGCTCGCGGCGGCGGCCGAAGAAGAGGGCGCGGTGCTCGGCCTCGAAGGCCTGGAGGCCGCGGTAGGGATTGCCCTCCGGCACGGCGGCCGGCGTCTCCTCGCGCGTCAGCGCCTCCAGCGCGTCGAGCAGCTGCGCGGCGGACGCGTGGCGCTGGGCCGGGTCGCGCTGGAGGCACTTGTCGATGGCGGCGGCGAACCCGGGGTCCACCGACGGGGCCACCTCCAGCAGGGGGCGCACGTCACGGGTGCGCACGGCTTCTGACAGCTCGCGCCAGGGCACGTCGCGGAAGGGGCCCCGGCCCGCGCACAGCTCGTAGAGCACGACGCCCAGCGAGTACACGTCGCTGCGCGCGGAGAGCTCCTCGCCGGCCCAGGCCTCCGGGGACATGTAGTAGGGCGTGCCCACCAGCGCGCCGCGCGGCAGGGACGGCAGGAAGACGCCGTCCAGCGAGCGGGCCCCCAGGGCGGGGCTGGACTCCGGGTCCCAGTCCGCGGGCAGCTCCGGCGGCGGCAGGGGCGCGCGCGGCGCGGAGGACTCGCCGGCTTCGGCGCGGTCGAGCAGCTTGGCCAGGCCGAAGTCGAGCAGCTTCACCTCGCCGCTCTCCGTGAGCACGGCGTTGCCCGGCTTGATGTCGCGGTGGAGCACGCCCCGGCGGTGGGCGGCGCCCAGCCCCCGGGCCAGGTCCCGTCCAATGCCCAGCGCGCGCTCCCAGGGCACGGGCCGGGCCAGCCGGTCCAGGCTGACGCCCCGGATGAACTCCGAGATGAGGTACGGCTGATCCTCCAGCTGCCCCACCCGGTACAGGGTGACGACGTTGGGGTGCTGGATGCGGGCGGCGGCGCGGGCCTCCACCAGGAAGCGCGCCAGCGCGTTGGAGCCCAGCGACGGGATGAACTTCACCGCGACGGGGCGCTCCAGGAGCGTGTCGTGCGCCAGGTACACCCGGCCCGTGCGCCCCCGTCCGAGCGGACGCACGATGCGGTACTCGTCGAACTCCTCGGGAGGAGTCCACGCATCGGGCGGAGAGGACGAGGCGGGAGAGCCCACCAGGGTTGCCTACGTTTCCCGCGTCCAGGGGTCAACCAGGGGGCCCGCGGGAGCCGGCCCTGGCGCAGGCTGCCGCACCCGAGTGTCCATCCATGGACACTCCCAGGTGGGACCTGGGGTTACTCCTGACCCGAGCGGGGCTTCGCCTTGCTGGGTTTGAGCATGTTGCGGATCTTGTTCTCCAGGTCCTGGGGCAGGCAGGGCTTGGCGACGAACTCGTCCGCGCCCACGGAGAGGGCGTGCTCGGCGTTGCCGGCGAGCACGTGGCCGGTGAGGGCCATCACGGGGATGTCGCGCGTGCGGGTGTCCTGCTTGATGCGCCGCGTCGCCTCCCAGCCATCCATGACGGGGAGGGACAGGTCCATGAGGATGATGTCCGGATCCCCCTCCTGGGCCTTCTCCACGGCCTCCAGGCCGTTCTTGGCGGTGTCCACCTCAAACCCGCAGAACTCCAGGTATTCGGCGTACATTTCGCGGGCGTCGTCGAAGTCGTCGACGACGAGGACGCGCTGCTTGGCGTTCACGGGAGCGGGCCCACCGCTCGCGGTTGGCTCACCCTCTGGAGATGTCAGGACCGCGTTCTTCATGGAGCAGAGGCCTCGCATGCAGGGGAGGGGCGGGACGAATCTAAACACGTCCACGAAAAAGCGCCCGTTCTCGCAAGATTTCCCTGGACGGATCCCAGGGTAGGTCCGCTGTCCGCTGAGCGACAGGGGGACAGCGGACGACACTGTAGGTGGGCGGAGGGACTGGGGGCCTAAACCCCTTCAGGGAAGTCCGGTAAGGCGCAGGCCCGCGTCATCGAAGAAGGCGGCGAGGACATCGTGACGGTAGCCCAGGCGCACAAATGAAGCGCGTGCCTGGGCGCGCAGCTCGGCGA